>JBMYMD010000068.1:0-529 GCA_049596955.1 Flavobacteriaceae bacterium | reverse complement strand
GCAAGCAAAACACCCAAGTACTGCGCTGGGAAAAAGATGCTAAAAAAGTACTGTTGCGTGTCGTTTCACACGAAGTGGTGGCAGCCGACTCGCTTCCTATTCACGAGGCAGTGGTCAATTCTAATTTTGAACCCATACTGTACCGTTTTGATATTAAAGCTATTGGGAAAGATTCGGTTTCTACTGTAATTCAAGTGAACAAATTATTTGAGGAAGATGTCAAAGCCATTGGCTTCCCACAATCTCGCAGGAAAACCTATAAAATTTCAAGTTTAGACAAATCACGCTCGTTTATCAACACCCTAAAAAGTTATCCCCTAAACATTGAGGCAAGACATATAAAAACCTATAATTCCAGTGAACCGCCATCAAATTCGAGCACAGGTTCTATTACTTTGGAAATGAGTAACTCCATGATTTTGCTGCCCGAAGAACCCATGCGCAGACGCTATTTTGACGAACGTGTGGGGTGGTTTTCACGCGGGCAAACCGATTACGGTTTAGACGTACAAAAGAGCAAAACGGTACG
>JBMYMD010000067.1:0-548 GCA_049596955.1 Flavobacteriaceae bacterium | reverse complement strand
GTCAGCCAACTACCCAGCATTGCACCTAGTATCTGAGCTATAATATATCCAAGAGCTAATTCAGACGAAAATTTACCAGCAACTAAAAGACCAATAGTCACAGCTGGATTAAGATGAGCTCCACTAAATTGTCCTGTAATATATGCTGCAACAAAAACAGCAAAACCCCATGCTGTAGTAATTGTAATTAAAGGTGTTTGATCAAAACCTTTAGTTTTTGAAAGGCTGACATTTGCTACAATTCCAGATCCTAAAAGAAGTAAAATTGCAGTTCCTACAAACTCAGCAATGTAAGGACTTATCATACTATATAATTTTTGATTAATTTATTAAAATTTTTAACTCTTCGTCAATCCACTTTTGATCCTTATCTAAAACCTCAGCCATTTTATCTGCCACCTTTGGAGCAATTCTTTTAGACTCTTTTGCGTCTAGAAAAATACATCTTGTTCTCCTCGCTAAAACATCTTCAAGTGTAATTGCCATTTCATGTATAATTGACCACTCTATAATATTATTTGTTATATAAATTTTATCTGAAAGTGAAA
>JBMYMD010000066.1:0-600 GCA_049596955.1 Flavobacteriaceae bacterium | reverse complement strand
GGGAGCGGTTATTTGTACTTCGGAATTGGCTGACACCTTTAGCGAAGGTGTAGAGTTTTTTAGCTCATTTGGTGGAAACCCAGTCTCTTGTGTCATCGGTAAGGCCGTACTTGAGGTGATCGCTGAAGAAGAGCTTCAACAGCAGGCCTTGCACAATGGAAACTATTACCTCAAAAGCCTTGACGAATTAAAGCAGATTCACGAGGGTATTCATGAAATCAGAGGTTCAGGTTTATTTGTTGGTGTTGATCTCAGGGATGCATCGGGAAAAGAAGACACAAAGGGTGCGCACTTTATAAAAAATTTTCTCAGAAATAATGAGGTATTAATCAGCACAGACGGGCCCTTGAACAATGTCTTAAAATCAAAGCCTCCCATGTGCTTTACCAAAGAAAATATAGATCGGGTCATCTCAACTTTAGATTTGGCACTGCGTCAATATCGGCAGTGAATTTGACATCACCCAAATAAATGTGCATATTTAAAAAAAGAAAAACAGATGCATAGTAGAAGACAATGGCTAAAAAACTCAGTTGGATTAGGAGGTTTATTACTAACCCCAAGCATTGGCTTAAGTGCCAAAGAAATCGAGCTTTTTAG
>JBMYMD010000065.1:0-642 GCA_049596955.1 Flavobacteriaceae bacterium | reverse complement strand
GAGAGACTCCTTTTAGCGAAAGTCCGATGACAGCCCTTGGAGGTCAAAAATTTACCGCAACCATCGCCAATCAAACACTGGGCAGCGAAATAAGTTATGCCTGTAAATTCGCTTTCCCTGGAGGTCTCGCTGTAACTGAATACATCAAATACACCGTTGGTGACAATTGTTCATCTGCATCTGATGACGATGACAATGATGGGGTTCCAAATGGTGAAGATTTATGTCCAAATACCCCTGAGGGAGTAGATGTAGACTTTAACGGCTGTGAAGTGTTTACCCTTCCTGCCGACACCTTTGTCATTAAATCTAGCTCGGTGACCTGTATCGGAGAATCCAACGGAAGCATTCGCATTGAAGCAACAAACTCCAATTATTCATATACCTATAGTATCAATGATGAAGACATGCAGCCTTTAAGCTCGAATAATGTCCTTATTGAGAATTTATCGCCTGCGAGCTATTCGGTTTGCTTAGGTATAGAAGGAGAACCGGATTATAAGCGCTGTTACACGGTCACAATTGAAGAACCTTTGCCGCTTCAAGTTTCTTCAAAATTAAATGAAGATTTAAATGGCTTAGATCTAGAAGTATCAGGACCATCTTCTTATCAAGTTGAACTCAATGGCGAGAAGTTTACCT
>JBMYMD010000064.1:0-677 GCA_049596955.1 Flavobacteriaceae bacterium | reverse complement strand
GAGGATTGACCTGGTCTAAAAAAAATTCATATTATTTAGATAGGCTTTATAATACTTATGGATATTATTTTGGGAGAATTCATGTTTCGCCAAAAAATAAAGATCACATTTATATCTACGGAGTCCCATTTATAAAATCAACAGATGGAGGAATTACTTATGAATCTATAGATTATCCAAACGTTCATGTAGATCATCACGATTTATGGATAAACCCCTCAAATCCTAATCATTTGATTAATGGAAATGATGGGGGAGTCAATATAAGTTACGATAACGGTTCAAATTGGATAAAACTTAATCAACCAAGTGTAGGACAGTTTTATACAATAAATGTTGACAACGAAACCCCTTATAATGTTTATGGAGGATTACAAGATAACGGTGTGTGGATGGCAAGTAATAAATCAGTTGAGAGTCCAGGCTGGCATCAATCTGGCCATAATAACTGGAAATCTATTATGGGTGGAGACTGGATCTCAGTTTGGAGTTTATTACAGATTAAATATTGAAGATGGAACTAGAAAGTACATAAAACCCAAACACGATTTAGGAGAATCTCCTTTAAGATTTAATTGGCAAACACCTATTTTACTTTCTTCTCATAACCAGGACATTCTTTATTTTGGAAGCAATAAACTTCACATTTCCTATGACAGAGGAGATAATTGGAGTTT
>JBMYMD010000063.1:0-1010 GCA_049596955.1 Flavobacteriaceae bacterium | reverse complement strand
ATGCCTTGAAGGAGCAGGAACAGAAGTTTCAAGTTCAAGAGCGAAAGTTCCGATTACAAGAAGAGAGATTCCATTCTCAAGAGCAGAAGTTCCAAGCGCAAGAAGAACGACTGCAGGCTCTAGAGCGTGTCTTATTCAAAGAATAGGTCAACACCGCAATCTTTAGTAAACCATTGTCTAGGAAAATTATAGGACATCCTATATCTATCCTATAATTTTCTCTTCTTCATTATGTAAATTGATAGTCTAAATCAACCGTAATGAAAAAAGTAATGCTCCTTTTGGGAATTATGCTTGTGTTTTCAACTAAAATTAATGCACAAGAGTTACAAAGAGTGCCTAGAACTGTTATTTCAGTAGTAAAATTGAATGTTGTTTATAGAGGTTTAGACAACCTCATAGAGATAGCGATTCCATCAGTTCCTTCCAACACAATTATTGTAACAGGAAATGGGCTATCAAAATTATCCAAAGACCCTTTTGACAATCTTTATGTGGTCAGACCTAGACAAGGAAGAACAATGAATATATCTGTAACTGGAATACTACCTGATGGCACAAAGATAACTTCCGTGAATGAATTCAGGATTAAAGATATACCAAGACCATCTGGTACAGTTAGAGGCGAAATAGGAAGACTCAAAATGTCAAGACAAAACCTTGCTATATCTACAGTGGGTGCAACTATTGAAGATTTTGATTTTGATGTCAACTTAATTGTAAAGGAGTTCAAAATAAAAATAGGAAGTCAACCTTCCATTTCAATACAAGGAAATAAACTTAACTCTGATGCTAAAACATTATTGCTAGGTGCAAATAAAGGAGATTTAGTTCAGATTTATGATATGAAAAGTAAACTCACGAACAATGCTGCTTACAATCTTAAAAAAAGTAGACCAGTTTATATTTATTTGACAAATTAGACCAAAACCTACTTTAACATAGGTACACCATAAACTTAACTTTAGAAACTGTAATTCTGATTAGACTATTGAGTTTTAAATAATGCC
>JBMYMD010000062.1:0-1975 GCA_049596955.1 Flavobacteriaceae bacterium | reverse complement strand
GAAAGTTTGATGGTTTAGAACTCGTTCCGTGATATTCTTTATTAAATCTGATCATCACTGTAGGTACCTTGTTCATCTTTAAGGCTTGATAATACTCCTCGGTTTGTGAAATTGGTGTTCGTAAATCATCTTCTCCACACATAAGCATAGTTGGAGTTTTTACATTTCCTACAAACATTAACGGAGATCTTTTAATATGTTCACTCGGATCATCCCAGGGATATTTTTCAAAATTGTGGTACCAGCCCGATCCGTCAGTAGTTCCAACAAATGAGAACCAATTTGTTACTGGATAATTAACTGAAGCTGCAGCAAACCTATCCGTTTTTCCAACAATCCAACTCGTGAGAACTCCGCCGCCGCTACCACCATATACATACATCTTATTCTCATCTATATATCCTTTCTCAATAACTTCATCAACACCAGCCATTAGATCATCGTAATCATTCCCGGGATAGGCATTCTGAATAGCGTTTGCAAAATCATAACCATAACCTGTAGATCCCCTCGGGTTTGTGTATAAGACAACTTGGTCTTGAGCAGCGTGCATTTGAAAATTATAGTTAAATCCTACGTGATACATGCTGTGAGGGCCTCCATGTATTCTTAGAACCAAGGGATACTTTTTGTTGGGGTCAAATTGTGGTGGTTTCACAATCCATCCTTGTACTCTTTTCCCATCTACTGAAGCATAATTAATTTCTTCGACCTCGCCGAATTCGACATTATAGAAAATATCTTCATTGACATTAGTAAGACGTTTGATGTTTTTTGATTTTTCAATTGAAAAAGTAACGATATCACTGGGATTCGATGGATCAGTCCAAGTGGCTACCGTTTGGGTACCTACCAAGTCACTCATGCTCAGCATGTGATTTCCTTCAGTAATTTTCTTCACTTTTCCTTTTAGATCTGCATAGTAAACATTGCTTTGACCAAACGCTCTCACATTGAAATAAACACCTGAATTATTGTTTGCCCAAAAAGCAGAACTCGGTGTTTGATCTAAACTAGATGTTATGCATTTGAGATTTGAACCGTCTGTATTCATTACATACATTTTGCGATCATTGTAAAAATTTGTCGAATAGGTGGAGCCCACAAAAGCAATTTTAGTTCCATCTGGCGAAATCTTAGGAGAAGACTCTGTTCCCGCTCTAGTTGTCAATTCATTTATTTCTAGGCTGCTGACATCAACCGAATACAGATTTGATTGTCCTCTGGCGTATTCGGCTTCAGGCTTTTGATAGCTGCTAAAAATTATTTTTTTACTGTCTCTTGTCCAAGTGATTCCCCCGGAAATATCGTCATATTCTCCAGATGTAATTTGTCGGGCAGTTCCGCCCTCGGATGGCACGATGAATAATTGTTTAAATCCTCTTTCAAGAAAACCAACTCGATCTTGACTGTAATCAACTTGATCTATGACTTGAGGAGCTTTTGTCCATTTGGCATCCTTTGGTCGAGCAGGAATTCCAATTGGTTTTAAAGCTGGGTCAGATGAAACATGCATTAAGAAAGCTATGTATTTACCATCTGGAGACCATTCCATACTAGATGGTGATTTTTCGAGTTTGGTTATTTGTGTTGGTTCTCCTTCAACCCCCAAATACTTAACGAAAATTTGAGTTCCATTGGGTTCTCCTTTTTTGGTAAAAGCAATTTTATTGCCGTTTGGAGACCATTTACCATTTGATCCATTTAGAAAAAATCGATTCGTAGAACCATCTCTATTCATAATCCAGAGGTCAGTTTCTCTCTTATCGTCAATTAAATTAATCCAAGTTCTAGAGTAAAGGACTTGGTTGCCGTCTGGAGAAAGTTTTGGATTTGAAGTCCATTCATAATTTTTATAATGTTCTAAGGATAGCCTATTGTTTTCTTGACCTTGAACAAAAATCATGCATGCAATGAATAGAAATGATAGAGAACGCTTCATAGTATCGTAATTAAATTTTGTACCTAATGTTAA
>JBMYMD010000061.1:0-2431 GCA_049596955.1 Flavobacteriaceae bacterium | reverse complement strand
CCGCTGGGGTCTGCAATCAACAATTCGCGGTCAATTTGAAGTGGATCAGCCACGTGATTGTCCTTATAGCGAACAGCATTGCTGACCTCCAAATTAGGATTGGCCGCAACCTTATCGTTTTTTAATACGAAGTAGCCGTCTTCATTGGTTTTAAAACGCTGAGGAAATCCAGCTGCATTTAAAACGAATTCAGGACGATATTGTATAAGGTTTTCATACATAGAAATAGGGGCAGGGTCTAATGCAGATTCTACTCGGCCAGCCTTACCGACCACGACCTCAATTTCAGGAATTCCCGCAACTGCCATATCGAGTTGCTGTAAAACTCTTTTGTTTTCTTCAATTCCTGAATGCGGTAAAGAGGTGGGCATAAGCAAAAAAGAACCCTCATTCAGTGCTGGCATAAATTCTCTACCTGTTGATCTCATAATGTTGAGTCCAATAAGCAAGAGAATGATAGGCAAGCTTAAAAATTTCAATTTGTTATTTAAAGCCCAAGTCAGTATGCGCGTGTAGTAACGCTGAAAAATATAGAAACTCCACAATAAGATCCCACTGAGCAGTCCCACAAAAAGTATATTGATTATTAGACTGCGGTCAAATCCCAGCGGCTTCCAATAGTAGGATAACAACACGATTAATCCGAGCACTGTAACACCCATCTGTAGCATGGAGTTGTTCTTTTGTATCACTTCAATTTTAGTGCCCAAAAGAGGAATAAGCCCAAATCCTATCAGGAGCAGTCCCAAATAATTTCCAGTAATTAGGGCGTACAATCCTACTAAAAGTAAGAGCGCATTTACAGCTGTTTTTAAAAGTGGCTTGAGCTGGCGTTTTTTAAAGATATAAGCCGCAAAGGGTGGAATGATAAATAAGGCTACCACCACAGACCAAAGCAGTGCCATGGTTTTGGTAAAGGCCAGGGGTTTAAATAATTTACCCTCTGCACCGATCATGGTAAAAATCGGAATAAAACTGATAATGGTTGTGAATACAGCGGTTAGAATCGCTCCAGATACTTCTTTAGTCGCTTTAAAAACGGTTTCTTTAATGCCGGTGTCTTCTGCTTTTTGTTCGAGATGCCTGAGGATATTTTCGGTAAGTACCACACCAATATCCACCATGGTTCCAATGGCAATGGCGATACCTGAGAGCGCCACTATATTGGCCTCTACACCAAATAATTTCATACTGATAAATACCAGCAGTACCGCAACTGGCAATAAACTCGAGATCAAAAGTGAGGCTCTGATGTTAAACACCATGACAACCACTACTAAAATGGTGATCAGAATTTCGAGAGTTAGGGCTTCTTGCAGAGTGGCAAGGGTCTCATTAATGAGTTCACTTCGGTCGTAAAAAGGCACCAGGGTCAACTGAGATGTTCTACCGTCAGCTAAAACTTTAGAGGGTAGGCCAACTTGAATTTCTTCAATTTTTTTCTTGACCTCAGAAATAACTTCCATGGGGTTAGCTCCATAACGGGCTGTAACAACACCTCCTGTAACTTCGGCTCCTTCTTTATCTAAAATTCCTCTTCTCGCCTTAGGCCCCATGCTTATTCTAGCGATGTCTTTTAGCCGGATGGATTTAAATTCTTTAGCGGAGACAACAGTGTTTTTTAAATCTTCGATGGATTTGACATAACCCAACCCTCTGACGAGATATTCTACTTTGTTGATTTCGAGCGTTTGTGCACCTATATCTCTGTTGGTCTGCTTTACGGCTTGCACCACCTGCTGCAGGTCAATACCGTATTGTTTTAAAAGGTCAGGGTCTACATCGACTTGATATTCTGCAACATGACCGCCAATAGAAGCCACTTCAGAGACGCCCTCGGCAGAGGCTAAGGCGTATTTGACATAATAGTCTTGAATACTTCGAACTTCTTGCAAATCCCATCCGCCAGTGACCTTGCCCTTTTCGTCTCGACCTTCAAGGGTATACCAAAACAGCTGCCCAAGTGCTGTGGCATCTGGACCAAGTTGAGGTTGCACACCACTGGGTAGCAGATTCCTTGGGAGTGAATTGAGTTTTTCTACGATTCGACTTCGACTCCAATAAAATTCAACATCTTCATCAAAAATGACATAGATGCTTGAAAAACCGAACATCGAATTGCTTCGAATGGTCTTGACTCCTGGAATCCCTAATAGGCTGCTGGTCAGCGGATAGGTAATTTGATCTTCAATGTCTTGAGGAGATTGCCCTTCCCAGGTGGTATATACGATTTGTTGATTTTCGCCTAAATCTGGAATAGCGTCAACTGCCACAGACCCATTGGGTAAAAACGAAAAAAGCTTACCAAAAGGAGCATTGATACTTCCCCAACCTAAAAATAGAATCAGGAGAAGAAAGGCGAATAAAGGATATTTTATAAAATAATGGATGCTTTTATTGAGCATTGATTACTAAGATTTAAGATGGATAT
>JBMYMD010000060.1:0-2525 GCA_049596955.1 Flavobacteriaceae bacterium | reverse complement strand
TTATTTATGCTTTAGTCGAAGCTAAAAAAAATGCACTTTATAAAAGTGAAGATGGTGGTTTTAAGTGGATAAAAATAAACGACAAATCTGATATTGGTAATCGTCCTTTCTACTATTCTGAAATTTATGTAGATCCTCAAAATGAAAATAGGGTATTCTCGATCTTTACCTATGTGAATGTTTCAGAAGATGGTGGTAAAAACTTTAGCGAACTCATGCCTGCATACGGGGTTGACAATGGAGTTCATCCCGACCACCACGCTTGGTGGATTCACCCTGAAGACGGAAGTTTTATGATGGACGGTAATGACGGTGGACTCAACATTACCCGAGACGGTGGTAAAACCTGGCATTTTATCGACAACTTACCTGTGGGGCAATTTTACCACATCAGTGCTGACAACGAATATCCGTATAATGTTTATGGAGGAATGCAAGACAATGGTTCTTGGAGAGGTCCGGCTTATGTCTGGAGGGCGCAGAGCATTCGAAACTCTTATTGGCAAGAAATTGCATTTGGAGACGGATTTGATGTTGTTCCCGATAGAGACGATTCGAGATATGGTTATGCCATGAGTCAACAAGGAAACGTACTTCGCTACGACTGGATGACAGGGAACAACTACGGTGTTCGCCCTACTCCAGAAGATCCAAACACAAAATTGAGGTTTAATTGGAATGCGGCTATTGGTCAAGATCCTTTTGACAATTCAACCGTTTACTTCGGAAGTCAATTTGTGCACAAAAGCGACGATAAAGGAACGACATGGAAAATCATTTCTCCTGATTTAACCACAAATGACCCAGAAAAACAAAAACAAAGTGAAAGTGGAGGTCTGACCATGGATGCTACAGGTGCAGAAAATCACTGTACCATACTAGTTATTGAGCCTTCAGAAGTTGAGCCCAATATGCTTTGGGTAGGAACAGATGATGGAAGAGTTCACTTCACATTAGACGGAGGCATGAATTGGGATGATGTGAGTAAAAATCTCAAAGGACTTCCTGAAGGAAGTTGGATTGCGCAGATCAAAGCTTCAAAGAACAATCCTGGAGAAGCACTTCTAGTGGCAAACAACTACAGAAGATTTGACTACACTCCTTATGTTTATCGCACCAAAAATTACGGTAAAAGCTGGAGTAGAATTGTAGATGAAGACGACGTACAAAGTTATGCGCTATCTATTATTGAGGATAGTCAAAATCCAAATCTAATCTTCTTAGGAACAGATGACGGCTTATATCTATCCTTAAACGCAGGAGAGAATTGGCAAAAATACACCAACGGATTTCCAACGGTATCCACAAAAGACCTTGCTATCCACCAAAGAGAGCAAGATTTATTAATTGGAACATTTGGCCGTGCATTATGGGTGATGGATGATATTCGACCACTCAGAGCAATAGCTGCAGATCCTGAAATTCTAAATAAAGACTTTTATTTGTTCGATCCACCAACAGGATATCAGGTGGCCTATCAACAGCCTACTGGAAGTAGGTTTGGAGGCGACGCCATGTACGGGGGAGAAAATAAAAAATCAGGAGCAATGATCAGCTATTTCGTAGGCAAGGGTTCAGAAGACCTCAAAGAAAAAGACAGTATTAGCTTCGAGTTTTATGATCAAGATCGTCTAATGCGAACCATTAAAATGCCCAGACCGAAAAAAGCGGGTATCCACAGATGGTATTGGCGAATGGATGAGAAAGGAGTACAAAGACCTCGGAGATCTCTGAGAAAATCTAAAGTAGAACCGTCAGGAGTGCGCGTTTTACCAGGAACCTACACCATCAAAGGGGCACTAGGTGAAAGTAGCAATGAAACAGCTATAAACGTAGCTTTTGATCCACGATTAACCTATGACGAAGGCGCACTACGATCTGTATATAACGCTCAAAAGGAGCTCGAATCACTAACTGCAAGATCAGCTGAGGCCGTTGGTCAACTATTGGAATCAAAACAAAGTGTGAGCGCGCTCAGTAAACAATTCCAAGAAAATGACAAAGAAGGATTCAAAGAAGCCATTAAACAAAGTAAAGAAATCACCAAAGAAATCGACAAACTCGTAGCGATTTTCCTTGGAAGCATTGACAAAAGACAAGGAATCACAAGAAATCCAGAAATAACAGTATCTTCAAGAATAAGTGGAGCTTATCGTTATGTCGCCAGTCGCAAAACAGAAATAAGTGAGACTGAAACACGATTGATGCAATTTGCCAAAGACGACCTGAACCAGGCGCTTAAAAAAGTAAATTCATTTTATGAGGAGCAATGGGGTAAGTACCAAAAAGAAATGGAAAATGTAAAGCTAAAATACTTTAAAGAAGTGAAAAGTTTTGATATTGAGAATTAAACAAAAAGCCGGGTCAAAACCCGGCTTTTTGTTTTGTCTATTCACCCTCAGACAATGTTATTGTTCTAGTGACAGAATTAAAAGGTCCTTCAATAAGTTCTCCTTCGCTGTTTACCAAAGACAACGTAATTGTATTCTCTCCCATAGGCAAGTTTTTTACCACATAAGGAGCCC
>JBMYMD010000059.1:0-2575 GCA_049596955.1 Flavobacteriaceae bacterium | reverse complement strand
ATTGGTCTTTTGCGCTATTCTTCAGATTTCAGACCCATCACACAACGAAATCACAGCATTGCAGTAAGCAGTTTAAAAGACGATTTGACGCGCCAACAAATTCAAGACTATTTTCTGCAAGAAGATGAGGTTTTAGACATTTTCTTGGAGTACGTCGATATCGTGCACAACAAAGTCAGGCCTTATTTGAGTAGTGTAGGCATGCACAATTTGAGTGCATTGAGAACAGATAGAAAAAATAGTAAGGAGGCTTCTTTACACATAGAGATTTTAGAAGAGCAACTCTCGGTAGAGCGTTTTCAACAATTACTCTATGAAAGACGCCTTAAAACAGACGCACTCGAAAACCTACTCGAAGAAATTTTAGTAAAAAATCAAAATCTAGTCAACTACCTCAAAGAGATTCAAGACTAAGAGCACTACACTTATGAAGAAATCCAAGTATTTAAAGAAGTATGTGATTTGGTTGATTATTGAAATTGTACTCGTACTCACAGGTCTTTGGCTCTATGACCAGTATTATTCCTGAGCAAAAACGTATAATGTTTTGCTTAGATAGGCACTACTGATTCTCCTGCAATGAGATAAATCTGTTCAAAATCCTCCACAGATATGGTGAATTTCCCTGTAAAAGTACCAAAGGCGGGCATGATGATTTGATGCTGAGAAACGCAAAAGCAAGGGAGTCTTAATTTTTGCCCTCCTTTTCCTTTCATGAGTGCAGCGGGATGTACATGCCCACAGATGTGATTGATGTTTTGTTCTTGCGGATGGTGGTAGAGAAAAAGATCGTTTTCTAACTCAAAATCAAGTTGGGTTTCTATACCTAGTTTTTGGTAAATCTCGTCTGAGATGCTATCGTGATTTCCACGTACGAGATAAAATTGACTGGGTACACCTGTAATCCAGTTTGAAAATAAGTCGAACTCTCTGTTCTTATCGCTGTGAAATAAATCACCCATAAAACAGATTTGAAAAGGATTAAAGGTCTCGATGACCTCATCCATATTTTTAAAGTTTTGAAAAACGGCATTTTGAGGAACTGCTGCCCCGTGTTTTCTAAAGTGGGTCACCTTGCCTAAATGCACATCACTGATTAAAAGTAGGGAGTGTTTTTCAATGAAAATAGCCCCTGAATGGTGAAGACTTAGTTTTAAATTTTGCCAATTGATTTCAATCATCCTACTGCCAAGTTTACGAAATATTCTCAATCATTTTGGCAATGCGGTCCTCAAGAGATTCGGTAGACATGCTCGCGCGTAATCGATCTGTAATTATCGGAAAGGAGAGCGGGGTAGGATGCTCGCAATAAACAATGCACGGATGCTGTTTTGAAATTCGTTCCAAAGCCAGTCGAAGTCGCCCTTCTTCGAGGTGGTGTTCAAAGGTTTCGGCATGTGCCTGTTGGTAGAGTAAATTATCGGGCTCAAAGTCTTTAAACACCTTGTAGAGCAGTTGAGAACTACTTTGCAGGTGTTTGGTTTTTGCAGCGGCAGGATGACTACTTAACACAAGCCCACTAATAACCGCAATATCTCTAAAACAGCGCTTGGCCATTTCATTTATATTGAGGCTTTGTCTAAGATCCGAAACCAAATCGATAGGACTCAATAAGTTTTGTTCAAAGACATCTTCTAAGTCAATTTTTTGATCAGAAAGCAGTTCAAAGCCGTAATCGTTATAAGCGATTGAGCAACTGATGGGCTGCAAGAGTCCCACTCTATAGCTCAATAAACTGGCAAAAGCCTCGTGCACAAAACGCCCTTCAAAAGGATAGAATAGGTGATGAACCCCTTCTTTAGTTTCAAAACATTCTACAAGAAATACGTCTGTTTTGGGAATGATACTTTCTTTGAGTTGTTGGCTTACCACTGGTTTTAAGGCCTGTATTTCGACAGTCTGTTCCTTGGATACAGCGTGCAGTGAATACAGTTCTTGCCGCAGTAATTCAGAGAGGTGTGCAGTTAGCGACAAGCGCCCACCCATCCATGCGGGTACACGTGAGGTTTTGCGTTTTGAATTGCGCACTTTGGCCTTCATGTGACGCAGGCGGATGAGTTCTAAGGTTCTTCCAGCAAAAATAAAAACATCCCCCTCTTTGAGCTGAGAGATAAACCACTCTTCAACAGTTCCAATAAATTGGCCGTTTTGATAATGCACGTTTACCATAGCATCAGAAACAATAGTTCCGATTTGCAGTCGATGTCTCATCGCAATACCCCTGTTTTCGACTACAATTTTTCCGTCTTCAAGTCGGATTGCTTTTTTGTATTCGTCATAACTGCTTAGGGATTGACTTCCTACTGTGATAAAATTCAGCACCCAATTCCACTGCTGATCACTTATAGCTTGAAAGCAAAAGGTAGATTTTACCTCTTTGTAAATTTCATTAGGATAGAAGCCTGGGCCAATAGCCAAGGTCAACAGGTATTGAATCAAAACATCAAAGCTGTTTAAGTAGGGTATACGCTCTTCGATATGCTGCTGCTGAGTCGCCTTTTTTAAGGCTGAGGCTTCGACGAGTTCAATGGCATGTGTGGGTACAAAGTTGATTTTAGAGACCGCTCCAGGCCGG
>JBMYMD010000058.1:0-3158 GCA_049596955.1 Flavobacteriaceae bacterium | reverse complement strand
AATATTATTTGACAATATGGTAGCAGGAACAATTACATTGTACATGGACAATTTATATTTTTATGTTGACGATAATGGAGGAGGTGGAAACACTGCGCCAACTACTGCAGCTCCAACACCAACAAGAGACGAAGCTAATGTCATCTCGATTTACAGTGATGCCTACACACCTACCACAGTTACTGAATTACCAACTGAATGGTCAGGATCTGGATTTGAAGAAGTTCAAATCGAAGGTAACAACACCATCAAATATTTTGATTTAGATTTCACAGGTATCGTTACCGACTACGGTAACCCAACCGATTTGACAGGAATGACTCACGTTCATTTTGATTATTGGTCAGCTGACGGTGAAACGATAGGATTAAAATTAGTAAACACTACTACAGATCCAGTTCAAGAAGATATTGAACAAACAGGAGTAGCTCAAGGCCAGTGGATTGGTGTTGACATTCCATTGGATGATTTTGCATTTGATCGTTCTGCTGTAACTCAAATATTGTTTGACAATATGGTAGCAGGAACCATCACTTTGTATATTGACAACTTATATTTCTATAACGAGTAATAACATATGAAGTTTTTCACAAGATTTAAATTACTTACACTTTTGTTAGCAATGACTTTACTGGCTTGTCAACCCGACGAGCCAGTGCTAAGTCAGCTAGTTGCACCAACCAATATTAATGTAGAGGTTAACGTTTCTCAAGACCAATCCGGTAGAGTTACAATTACACCTTTTGGTGAAGGGGTGCTTTACTATCATGTTTATTTCACTGAAGACAATCCGGTGGTATTGAACCCGGGTGAAACAGCGTCTTATAGATATACTCAATCAGGGGTGTATTCTAAAAACATAGGTGTTGTGGCATACGGTCCAGGTGGTTTAAGCTCGAGTAGAAGTGTAGAAATTGATTTAGATGTTAAACTTCAGATTGACGCAACCACCTTAGCTCAAATCGCAGGTACTGGAACCAAGAGATGGGTTTGGGACAGAACAAATCCAGGCCACTTTGGAGTAGGTCCGTTGACCAATCGTTTTCCGGAATACTTTAGTGCAAGTCCAAATCAGCTGAATCCTTGTTTATACGATGATGTGCTTATCTTTTCTTATGACGAAATAGGCAACTATTCATTTACCCTTGATCCAGGAACTGATGGCTTGACCTTTATGAATTGGACAGAGGTGAATCGATTCTTTCCAGATGCTTCTCCTCAGCAATACGAGGACGAGTGTAGAGACATCACAACCTTTGCAACATTTCAAGACAGTTTTACCATTCTCGATGGAGAAGCGGGTGAGCGCATGCTTGATTTAGGCCAAGGCTTTATGAGTTACTGGGCGATTCTTTCAGGAGAATACGAAATCTTAGAGCTCAATGAAGACAAGCTCACTGTTAGGGGAATATCAAGCCCGTACAACGGCGACGCACCTTTAGCTTGGTATTACAGTTTTGTTCCTGAGGGAGACATCATTGATGATTACCAAGAACTCACGACTCAATTTAACTCTTTAGTTTGGGCAGATGAGTTTGATGTTGATGGGGCGCCAAATCCTCAAAACTGGGGTTACGACTTAGGTTCTAACAACGGTTGGGGAAATCAAGAATTACAGGCGTACACCAATTCACCTGAAAACATCAAAGTTGAAAACGGAGAGCTCATCATAACCTCTTTGATCAATGAAGTTGGAGATGCGAGTTATTACTTTGATAACATCACACTTTCTAATAGCGCACAAACCAATTCTACTACTTTAGAAGATTTTGAAGGTTCAGTTAGTTTTGGAGGTTTTGGAGGCGCAAGTGCAACTATAGCTTCTAACCCAGATGTTGGAGCGGCCAATGGAAGTTCAAATACAGGTCGATTAGACAAACCAGCACAAGCAGAGGTTTGGGCGGGTATTTTCTTTGAAGCAAGTGGACCAATTGATTTTCAGGCAACGCCTATAGTGAGTATGCAGACCTATTCTCCTAAAGTAGATGCGGTTGTTAAACTGAAAATCGAAGATTCAACTTCGCCACCACTTAATGACGGAAGTCCTTCTGTGTTTTACGAAGTAGATCAGTTTACCACTGTTGAAAACGGCTGGGAGACCTTGACATATGATTTCAGTAACGCACCTGAAGGAAACTACGATAGAATTGTACTATTCTTCGATTTTGGAGCTACTGGTCAAAATTCATATACGTCGGCAAGAATCAAATCTGAGAATCTCTTTGAATTCACTTATGGACGTGTAGACATCAAAGCGAAATTGCCAGTAAGCCAGGGTACATGGCCTGCACTATGGATGCTAGGAGCTAACTTTGATCAAGTAGGATGGCCTTATTGCGGTGAAATTGACATTATGGAGCAAACCGGTCAAGATAAGACAGGGGTTGGAGCTACGGTGCATTTTCCAAACAGTGAAGGAACAGGGCCTTCTTTTATCACGTCTTCTAGACCTATTGAAAATTCTGAAGAATATCATGTTTACACTGTAGAGTGGAGACAAGATGAAATTATTTTTGCAGCGGATAATGAAATTTATCACAGGGTAACCAATGTAAGTGAATTACCGTTCAATAGTGACTTCTTCTTGATATTAAATGTGGCAATGGGAGGAACCTTAGGAGGTTTAGTCGATCCAAACTTTACATCTGATCAAATGGTTGTTGATTACGTAAGAGTATATCAATAACAGTTTAAAAAAATAAGATCAACAAGTCGGTTAGAAGACAAAAACTGTACTTTTATATGCAAACAGCTTGTATATGAAATACGATTTAATTTCTAACCGACTTTTTATTGATAATAGGCAGCGTTTTATGGGCCAAATGCGCCCAAAGAGCATAGCTGTATTCAATTCCAATGATATCTACCCTGTAGGGGCCGACAGCACCCTTAACTTCGAACAGCACAGAGACATCTTTTACCTCAGTGGAATTGACCAAGAAGAAAGCATTCTAGTGCTCTTTCCTGATGCACTCAATGAGAAACACAGAGAAGTATTATTCGTAAGAGAGACCAATGCCCATATCGCGGTTTGGGAAGGACCAAAACTGACTAAAACCATGGCAACAGAAGTCTCTGGAGTTCAAACCATATATTGGCTGAGTGATTTTCAAAGGGTTTTTGCAGACATGATGTCTGAGGTAGAGACCATTTATTTA
>JBMYMD010000057.1:3110-3393 GCA_049596955.1 Flavobacteriaceae bacterium | reverse complement strand
CCTCTGGAAAATGAGACTGCACATAATTGACTCCAACAGCAATACTCTTACCCATGCCTTGTTCGTAATTGGTATTTTCTACAATATGTGAGGTCTGAAGGTTTTGACTGAGAAGTGCATTGTGATTTGATCCGCTCACGACAATAACTGTCTGATTGAACTCCAGGTATTTGTCGACGAGTTCTTTTATTAGCGTGGATTTTTTCCAAGGAAGAAGGGCCTTAGGTGTACCCATTCTATTTGAGCTTCCTGCTGTTAAAATGATTAAAGGTATACTTGAGAT
>JBMYMD010000057.1:0-3100 GCA_049596955.1 Flavobacteriaceae bacterium | reverse complement strand
CCAAAACCCCGTTCAAGTGAAAAAATTTACTTTAAACATAGAATTTATTCCGTAAAAGAATTTCAAATCAACTAAATTAATTCTATTCAAATTTCAAACAAATTTAAACATACAATTTTACCATCAAGCTAACAATCATATGACTTAATTCGAATCTGAAGATTCAAATTTAGGATTGCTAAAACTGATGGTTTTGGTGTTGTTTAAAATATATCTACTCAAAGGATAAAGGCATCCAATGAAAAATAATAACAAACCACTTGTGATAAAAATTGGTGTTGTTTGAAAAGTCTCAGGTGTATTTAGAACACCTAATATTAAAGTAGTAGAAAATGGAAACGACAAGGCGAGTATGCTAATAGCAAATTGACTATCAAACGTCTTATTGTAGTTCTTTTTTTCTTGTTCTTCTACAAGAGAGATATGAGCGTAAGGCCAAAAGCTACATGCACTTAAAGAAAAAACAAGGAAAAGAATTAATTGGTTGGAAGAAGTATAGCCAGTAACTCCCATGAATAAGCCGACAATAAAAAAGCTAATGCTGGCTCTAAATGCCAAAAGAGATATGATTTGGAAAAATTGGCGTTGTTTTATTTTAAGCGACAATCCAATAAAAATCAAAATTAGTGGAGTCATGATATAAGACAACTTTGTTAAAATTTCTTGAAAGAGAAATGGCAGGGCATAAAAATCAATATTCAATAAAATTAAAAAAAGGGCAGTCAATATAAATAAGTTTACTGGCTCTAAAATCAATGCCTTCACAAAATCAATTCGATTGCGTTTTTTTTCAATTCTCATGGTCTTATTATTTGCACGAAATAGCCTTAGCGCTACAAAATATAGAATGACTAAGACGAATACTTTATTTCCCAAATCAGCCATAGCGGCCTGGGCTAAAAATTTTGGCCCGAGAAATTCAGCTACAAAGGGAAAACAAGATAAACCAGGAGCTAATGATGGAACAATTAATAAAACAGTATTACGATATTTGGCGTCCTCGATTTTGAGGATTTTTGTGATATACGGAACGATTAGGTAAAGAATAAAGTTAAATCCAAGAGCCAAGATTGGCAATAACAAAAGACTTGATTCAAATTGAATTTTTAGCAGAGCAATAAAAATTGTCGAGGGAAGTGCTAAATCGAGAATTACTTTTTTTATTCCGAGCAATTCTCGATCAGACTTCATCTTAAATCTCAATAGGATTCCGATAAAAATAAAGGCCAAAAAAATTGAAGTTTTCTCCAAAGCTTAAGCTTTTCTGATAAGAACGTCTTTTACACTTTTTGAGAATAGCTCCATCTCGCTTAATGTTCCAATACTAACCCTGCACCATGTTTTATCCATAAATTCAAACGCCCTGACCGCAACACTATTCATACGCATTCTGTTTAAAAATTCTTTTCCCTCCATGTCAATTGGAAAAATCATAAAGCTCGTATGCGATTCAACAGGATTGAAACCAGCATCAATCAAAGTTCCGTAGGTATACGCTCTAGCTTCAAAGTTTAAACTTCTAGATTTTTCGATGAATGCAACGTCTTTAAGCGCGCTCTTTGCAGCGTATACTGAAGGTAGACTTATACCCATTCCGGCTCTGGTAATCCGCTGTATTTTTTCAATTGATTTTGTATTTGCAACGGCATAGCCAATTCTCAATCCTGCTAAGCCGTGTATTTTTGAAAAAGTTCTAGCTATAATAACGTCACAGCCTTCATTAACCAAAGAGACCATACTTTGTTTTGCGCCATCTTCAAGAAACCATAAATAAGCTTCATCTATAAAAACAGTTGTCTTTTTAGACATTTCACGACAAAAGTTCACCAATTCTTTGCTATCTGTAATTGTTCCAGTGGGATTGTTAGGATTACATATATAAATGAGTTTGGTATCCGAGTCAACAGCTTTTTTCATTGCTTCTAAATCGTGTGACCAATCTTCTTTTAGGGGCACTGACTTCCATTCAGCTCCTGCTTCTTGAGCTACTTTAATAAGTGACATGTAAGCAGGGTCTGCCGATATGATATTTCCTCCATCCATAAAATAACAAATGGCTGTCTTTTCAAGTAAATCCGATGAACCAGGTCCTAATACAATATTTTCAGGTTGAACACCTTCAAATTCTGCAATCTCTTCAGTTAATTCAAATAATTCATCCCAGGCATATCGATTACTTTGTGAGACACTCGAATTAAATGCTGAAAGTGCCATTGGAGATGGACCGTATGGATTTTCATTAGCATTTAATTTCGCCTGTAAAACAGGATAATTCACCTTGTCATTTAAAGTAAATTCCTTGAAGGTCGATCCGTGAACGATATTTCCATGCTGATCGAACTTTAGATGCGTATAATTTCTATTTGAGAATCCTAGATAGGGCGCTGCAATGGCTCCTGTAGTCGTTAGAAGTGACTTTTTCAACCAAGCTCTTCTGTTCATTGAAAGGTGATTTTTCATATTACAAATTTTATAGCAAATTAAAATTAAACCAGCTAAATTGCTATGCGAAAATCCAAAAAATCACAGGGTCAAAATGTTGAAAACGAAATAATTAGTGTAGAAAAAAATGAAGTTCGCAGTGCAGAAAATTAAAGTAGCACCTTACGCCTTATTGACCTTAGTCATGGATTGCACCTTTTTTGTCACTCAATGTTCTAGCGTCTTTTTGACGGCTAACACTCAATATTTCTGCTAAAATGGCCAAGGCGATTTCATGAGCCGATTGTGCACCTAAGTCTAATCCTGCAGGACCTTTAAATTGTTCTACATAATCGATTTGAATCTCAGGTTGTAGCTCTATGAGTTTGTTAAGTAATTCTTCTTTGCGCTTCCTAGGACCTAAAAGACCAAAATAAACAGGGAATTTATTTTCAAGGGCTAGTAGATATTGTAAGTCTTTTTGAAGACTGTGAGTCATGAGTACAATAGCCGTATTTTCATCAATTTGCACTTGTTTGATTTGCTCATAGCTTAAGAGATGAAGTTCAGATGCACCCTCGAAATAAGACAATTCTTTTTGCTCATCGGGACTCACTATGATTTCAACAGACCAGCCCAATTGTGTGGCCATCTGACTTAATGCTACTGCATCGTGTTC
>JBMYMD010000056.1:0-3459 GCA_049596955.1 Flavobacteriaceae bacterium | reverse complement strand
TCTGGGGTGCAATTTACCATACCTAATACCTTGACAATTCGCTTTACTCGACTCAGGTCTCCTAATTCATTTTTTAAAAGTGCCAAATGATTAATTCCTGTAAGGCGAGCGGCCTGATATCCCTCTTCTAAGCTGAGGTCTTCTCCTACCTTGCCTTGAATGTAGGTGCCATCAGTTTGTTTTGGTCCGGTTCCTGACAAAAACAATAAATTACCCGTTTGAACCACACTGACATAGTTCGCCACAGGTGAGGATGGCTCGGGCAAATCAATACCCATAGCAGCTAAACGCATTTCGGGAGTTTCTGTGTTTTCAACTGTAACCGCTTCTGTTTCTTTGCTCATGCATGAACTCAAAATAAGGAGTCCTGCCAACATAAAATTTCTCATAAGTATTTTCATTTATTGGTTTTTAATGTTTAATGTATTTTGTCTTTCAGTATTCAAAGTAAGTTTTGTCACATCTGGTCTCGAATAATGTCCTGCCGGATCAAAGTTTTGTCGTTCTTCAAAGACTCTTCTCAGGTCGATTTCGCTGTAAATTAATCCTTCGTTGTGAACTACAGGCTCAACCAACCATTCTCCGTTTGGACCTGCAATTGCAGAGCCTCCATCTGCTAAAATAGCAGGGGCCCTCGCCATTAAGTCGTCGTAATAAGGGGTGTCTTTGGGAAAGTCTTCTTTGCGCATTAAGCTTGATACTGAAACCACATAAGACCTCGACTCTCTAGCGATAAAACGCGTGATGTCTTTAGTGTTGTGCAGTCCTCCTGGCCAAACTGCAATATGCAAGTTTTCTCCCTGTGCATAAAGTGCTGCCCTTGGAAGTGGCATCCAGTTTTCCCAGCAATTGAGTCCACCAAGGGTAAAACCATTTAAATTGTGAACCCGTAATCCGTTTCCGTCGCCTGGGGCCCAAGTCAATCGCTCATCATAGGTAGGTTGTAATTTTCTGTGGACGGATTGTATTTCTCCTTTTTGATCAATGTAAACCAATGAACAGTAAAGACTGTGCCCTCCTCTATCAGCAGCTCGTTCAATAATGCCTAAATACACGGAAATTTTAAGCTCTTTAGCCAAAAGACAAATGCTCTCTAGGTCTCCGCTTTCAATTTGAATAGCGTTCATGGCATAGTGCGCGTGGAGTGATTTGTTGATTGGCAGTTCCCATTTTGCTCCATCGCTAAGGGCTAACCAAAAGGGGTAGCCAGGAAGAAAACCCTCGCCAAACACAATCAAATCGGCTTTTTCTTGTGCAGCCTCGCGTATCGCCTGTTCTGCTTTTTCAATGGTCTGGTTCTTGTTCAACCAAACCGGTGCCAACTGCGCCATTGCAATCTTGAGTTCGCTCATTTCTCCAAAGATTTAAAATGAAGTTACTAAACATTTTTCTTCTCCTACCTAAACTTTGTATCTCCTTTGAATTTTATACCTTTTAAGCTACTTATTAGCTGTTCAATGAAAAAAACCTTTACCCTTACGCTTCTTCTTCTCTTTGGTTTTTCAAATGCTCAAGATAAAATGAGCTGGTTTGAAGAGGCCAAGCTCGGCATCTTTATACATTGGGGAATTTATGCCGTCGATGGGATTAGTGAATCTTGGTCTTTTTACAACGGATACCTTTCGCATGAAGATTATATGAAACAACTCAGCGGCTTCACTGCTGAAAAGTACCAGCCCAAGGATTGGGTAAAACTGATTTCGAATAGCGGTGCTAAATACACCGTAATCACCTCAAAACACCACGATGGTTTTGCCTTGTGGAATTCAAAATACGGAAACTTAAATGCCTATTCATCAGCTAAGGCAAAGAAAGATGTGTTAACCCCCTTTGTAAAGGCCGTTCGAAAAAGCGATTTAAAACTTGGTATGTATTTTTCACTTCCAGACTGGTCTTATGAAGACTATACCCATCACACCAATAAAATTAGGCGCTACCAAATCGCAGCTGATACTTTGCGCTGGAATAGGTATTTGAATTATATGAACGCACAGCTGGACGAACTCAGTCAAAATTACAATCCTGATTTGTGGTGGTTTGATGGAGATTGGGAGCATTCATCTAAAGAATGGAGGGTAGACCAAATAAAAACCAAGCTGATCGCCCAAAATAAAAACAGCATTTTCAATTCTAGGCTCAATGGAAAAGGAGACTACGAGACTCCAGAAATTGGAATACCCGTGATGGCTCCTCGCTCACAACATTGGGAGCTTTGTGTAAGTATTAACGATTCTTGGGGGTATCAACCCAATGACAATAATTATAAAACTCCGATGCAGGTTATTGATCTTTTTGTAGACACCCTCAGCAAGGGAGGAAACCTGCTCTTGAATATTGGCCCCAAGGCTGACGGTAGCATTCCAGATGCACAAAAAAACGTGCTCAATGAATTGGGTGGATGGATCAAAAAGCATCAAAGTGCAGTTTATCCCACCCAAAGAGGAATTCCTTACGAGCATTTTTATGGGCCAACAACCTTGAGTAAAGACCGTAAAACCCTCTATCTCTATCTCAGAGACATCCCAAAAGACGGAAATGTTGTCTTAAAAGGAATCAGCAATAAAATCAACAGGGCCTATGTAGTAGGTCAGGGAGCTATTTTAAACCAACAGACCATTTGCACGGTGTATTGGAATAAATATCCAGGGCTCACCTATATCGAAGTTCCCAAAGAAAGTATAGACCCCTACTACACTGTTATTGCGGTACTACTCGACGGTGAAATTGAGTTGTATCGAGAACACAATGGCGCTGTTGAGCAGAATTAAAAATCCTTATAATTCCACTCCCCGCGATAAGTGCGGTCTAATAGCATAGAAGCGCTTCTGTCGTTTTCAAAGGTTTCGCTCTTTGGATCCCATTTCAAGGGACGTTCAAGATCGTAAGCAATATTGGCTATGTTACATATGGATGCGGTTCTGTGACCAATTTCAACATCACAAATCGGCATCGAACGGTCTCTTATCGCATTTAACCAATCGACAAGGTGGTTCTCGCTTTTGTAAACGCGATTCTTATCTCTTCGCTTAAGTGGTGTTGTGGCTAAGTCTTCATTGGGAAATGTCTTGAGATAACTACGGCTGACTTCAAGTCGACCTTCTGTTCCAATAAAGCGAATTTCATTATTTCCTTCACCCCATTTGGTATGCTCTACTTTGATGCCACTCTCATAGGTATACGTCAGGCCAAAGTCTGAACGTTCTTTTGGCGGTTCAAAGAGGACGGGGCCAGAGTGATCCATGTCTAATGCCCATTGCACAATATCGAACATATGAGCGCCCCAATCGGTCACCATTCCTCCTCCAAAAGGTTTGTAATCTCTCCATTGTCCCCAGCGCTTATCGTCTAAAGGACATGCCAAATCTCGGTGATACCCTCTATAAGATGCAGGACCAATCCAGGCATTCCAATCGATATTCTCTGGGATTGGCTGTGATGGTAAATCACAAAATTTATAAG
>JBMYMD010000055.1:0-4263 GCA_049596955.1 Flavobacteriaceae bacterium | reverse complement strand
TATCTGTTCCATCTAAATCGCCATCGCCATCCGTATCAGGATTCTGCTCGTCTGTTCCTGCAGCAACTTCTTCTCCGTTTGATAAGCCGTCGTTATCACAATCAGCTGCGTTCCACTCTTCAGTGGCATCTGCAGCAACTCTATTCTCTGAATAAATACAAGGGTCAGTATCGTCAGGGTCGGTTGCATCTTTATCTCCGTCTCCATCTGCGTCGTCACTCACAGGATTAGAATCTTCCCCGTTTGGAACTCCGTCGCCATCACAATCACTTATGTTCCAAGCGGGTGAACCAACACCTTCAACTCGGTTTTCAGAATAAACACAATTGTCAAAAGGATTTGTATCGGTATTATCGGGGTCTCCATCACCATCGGTATCTGGATCTTGCTCGTCTGTACCTAATGCGATTTCATCTTCATTTGTCAAAGTATCCCCATCGCAATCTAGGGCTAGCCATTCGGCGCTTACATCTCCAATAACCTGTGTCGAACTGTCATAAATACAAGGATTGTTATCATCAGGATCGGTTTCTGAAGGGTCGCCATCTCCGTCTGCATCAACAAATAAATGAGAATTAGACAAATTTAGAGCGGTATTTTTTGCGAATAAGTTGGTACTATTCATTATACCAACCATCAATAAACCGATAAGTAATTGATTTGGGCAATTTTTCATGTTTTGTCAGTTTTAAGTCTTAATAATTTAAGAATTTGCTTACAATAGTATCGAAATATTATGGGAAATATTGCAAAAAGCACTAAATATTTAGATTAAATACTTAATTATTAAGTTATACTGATAAACTTGAAATTAATCTGCGTAGTTTGGATTTAAATCTTGACCATTTTCAATTCCGTCATTATCACAGTCTCCATATAACCATATCGGAGACTCAGAACCTTCTTTTCTGAAGTCTGAAAATTTACAAGGATTATTTGCGAATGGGTCTGTTAGATCAGGATCTCCATCGCCATCTGTATCTATTTCTTTAAGAATATTCCTGTCGCTTGCACTGAAGGTACTTTTATCAACTGAATTTACATTTAAAGCCATTTCTTCATCTTCTGTTGAGAAAATCATTAAATGAGTGCAAAAAACCAAAACGATAATTTTAAATAGATTGAGAAGACTTATTTTCATAACGCTTTATAACTTTAGACTTTTAAAAGTGTCTATGGGAGATAAATCCTAAAGACACCTTTAAAAGCATGTTCGATTTTTTAGGTGTTACTAAGGACATGGATTTTGTCTAAAACATCTAATTTAATGGTCGAAATGTAATTTTGTTCGATAAATCTTACAAATACACTGAATAACTAACTTACACTATAATGAAAGAATTCTGGAATCAAGTATACAATTCTTCTGAATATGCGTATGGGAAAAATCCTAATTTCTATTTTAAATTATGTCTTGATAAACTTCCAAAAGGCAAGCTATTATTGGCTGCAGAGGGAGAAGGCAGGAATGCAGTATACGCCGCTGAGTCAAATTGGAGTGTAAGTGCATATGATTGGAGTGAAGTGGCAAGAGATAAGGCTCTTCAACTCGCTTTAGAAAAAGAGGTTCAGTTCGATTATCATTTAGGCTCTCTCAAGGATTTAAATTTTGAAACACATTGCTTCGATGCCTTAGGCCTTATTTATGTCCATTTTCCAGAGGGCATACGTCAAATTAATCACACTAAACTCTTAAACTACGTGAAGCCTGGGGGACATATTATCATTGAAGCATTCCACGAAGATCATCTCGACTATCAAAAACAAAATCCGAATGTTGGGGGCCCAAAAATGTTACAACAATTGTATACTGCTCAAAAAATTCAATCTGACTTTAAAGGCGTAAACTTTCAGCATTTAGAAGAAGTTGAAATTAACCTAAATGAGGGCTATATGCATAATGGCACCACAAAAGTAGTTCGGGCTTTGGCTCAAAAACCTTTCTAAATCAACTTTGATTGTCTCTCGGCTATTGTTTGAAATGCCTCAATAAGCTGATCGATTTCTTCTATGGTATTAAAAACATTTGGAGAAATTCGACAGCCTTCTACACCTCCGTAATTAGAAATAGCTACCGTAAAAATACCAAACTCTTTCATGAGTGTATCGGCTAATTCGTGAGTGTTCATGTGCTTAACCCCTATGTTTGAAATGGCGCAAGACCTTTTAATATCTTCAGGAGTATTGATTACTATCATTGGATTTGGTCTCAATGCGTCTGTAAGTCTTCGTTGTAATTGCCTCAATCTATTTTCTTTTTCTGCTGGACCAATAGCGTTGAGATAATTGATGGCATCGATAATGGCTAGATGATGCTGACAAGGTAGTGTTCCAATATGTGAAAACCTTTTGATATCATCTTTCATATCGACACGTTCTGTGAAGAGCGGCCATACGATATCTCTGTTTTTTGGATTGACATATAATAAACCCGTTCCTAATGGAGCCGCTAACCATTTGTGTAAACTACTTCCATAGAAATCGCAGTTTAAATCGTCGATATTAAAATTAAAATGACCTACGCAATGCGCTCCGTCTACCATTACATAAGCTCCTCTTTTATGAGCCATATCACAAATTTTAGCAATAGGTAAAATGTGGCCAGTGATATTCACCATATGGCAAACCATCAGAAATTTGGTATTGGGCTTCATTGCTGATTTGTATGCATCAACTACTTCTTTGTCGTTTTTAGGATGCATAGGAACGTCTATCTCTGTAATTTCAATGCCAAATCGCTCTCGAACTTGATAGAACATTTGTCGCATGGCCCCATAATCTTGTCTTGCAAAAACGACATGATCTCCTTTTTTCCAAGGAAATCCTTTAGTAATGGTATTGAGAGATTCTGTTGTGTTTCTTGTGAGTACAAGATTTTTTTCTGAAGTGCCCACAGTTTTAGCCAATGCTGCCACAACTTTATCTTGATCATTGAAACGGTGGTTACGCATATAATATGAACCCCATTTATTGATGCTTTTTTGATGCTTTTGTACTGCTTTGAGAGTGGGTTGGGGAATGATATTATAGTATCCGCTTTCAAGGTTAATAAACTCTGTCGGAAGCTCATAATCTGCTCTTATTGCATGCCATTTGTCACTAGGTCGATTTGCCCAAACCATTTTTGATTGGGATAATGCCAAACTTCCTAAGCCAAACAATTTCAAAAAATCTCTCTTAATCATTCTTATGATGGTGTTAGTTGATTAGAAAGTTACAAAATACTTTGATTCATGCATTTAAAGTAAATTTGATAAAGGTTCAAAAGTTCAAATGAAAGCTGAAAACGAAACCCTAAATGTATTGGGAACTCCATTAAAGGCTTGTTGCTTTAGTCCTATGACTGGGGTATTTAGAGATGGCTATTGCAAAACTAATGCCTTTGATTTGGGAACACATACGGTATGCGCACAGGTAACAACAGCATTTTTACAATTCAGCTTAGAACAAGGTAATGATCTAATTACACCGATTCCGATGTATAATTTTCCTGGATTAAAAGATGGTGATTTTTGGTGTTTGTGTGTCAGTCGATGGATAGAAGCACACAATGCCGGAGTTGCACCATCCATACGTTTAGATGCCTGCCATAGTAAAACTTTAGAATACCTAGATATAACCGTATTAAATAAGTATGCGATAAAATGAAAAAAATGCTACTTGCCAGTGTTTTAATTCTTCTTTTTTTGGGGTGTTCAGACTCCTCTAAAGACGCCCAGTATATTGTTGATAAATCAATTCAAGCTCACGGTTTCGATAATTTAAAGGGTAAACAAATTCACTTTCAATTCAGAGATTACGCTTATGAAATTAAGCGAGGCTCTTTTGGATTTGAATACGCAAGAAAAAGAATCCTCACAGATAGTCTTCAAAACTCCAAGCAACTACGAGATTATATTTTAAATGGACAATTTACTCGTAAGATTGATAACGAAACCATAGCATTAGCAGATAGTATAAGTGCAAAATACTACCGATCTGTTAACTCTGTAGCTTACTTTTTTCAATTGCCTTATGGCCTGAATGATTCTGCGGTTAAAAAAGAATACATAGGAGTTGTCAATATTGAAAATCAGCCTTACTACGCTCTAAAAGTAAGCTTTAATGAAGTCGGTGGAGGTGAAGATTTTGAAGATGAATTTAGATATTACATTCATCTGAAAACGTTTAAACTGGGATATCTCTCTTATCGTTATTTTACCGACGGAGGAGGTGTTCGATTTCGTAAAGCGACTGCCGAAAAATATATCGATTCTATGCTTT
>JBMYMD010000054.1:0-4442 GCA_049596955.1 Flavobacteriaceae bacterium | reverse complement strand
CATAAAACTCGGTGTTTTTTCATTGGAAAATGGACTTAACCCTTTGAAATTAGAACCCGACTTTTTGAGCTGAACAAAGTCTCCGATAACTTCTTCCAGACGTGCGGTTTCAAAAACGAGATCTACAGTTGATTTATGAATCAAAACGAAGATAATCAAATGGATTGTTTAAACTTAAAATATTCTCTCTATTAAGCATTCATTTTCGGCCCCTAATTGAGAATAAATCTACACCTGTTTAGTGTCAATTATATTCACTGGGCAAGCTTTTTGAGCCTCAACACAGGGTTCAAAAATACGATCGTCTGGAGATTTAAGCGTAAAAAAACCTTTCTTCTCTTTGGAGTGTAATAAAACACTTTTACCGTCTTTTTTTGACATCTGAAATTGCTCAGGTGCCAACTCGACGCAGTAATTACAACCTATGCATTTTTGACGTTGAAGCGTAACTACAACCATGACTTAGGAGCTTACTTTTACAGCAGCGTATTCAGTCTTTACAATCTTATAAAGTTTATCAGATTGTCGGAGTCTGAATTTTAAAGGAATAGTTATAGAATCTCCCTTAGTGGCTTGTTTTTCGCGCTGGTCGTTCACCAGCATTTCAGTGAGCTCAAACTCTTCGACTCCTGTAGTTGGGCCTGTAATGAGTATAGTATCACCTATTTTAAGATCGTAGGCTTCTATTTTAAATTCACCAATACTTGTCTTTGGAAAGTAGTGAACGCCTTTACCGATATACACCTTCTTCTGCGTTGCCTTAGAACCATTAGCCTCACTCCACTCCCCTAGTTTTTGACCCAGGTAATATCCGCTCCAAAAACCTCGATTGTAGACCTTGTGCAGGGCTTTCATCCAATCAGTGACTTTTTGTTTTGAGAAACTTCCTGCATAATACGCATCAATGGCTTCTCGATACGTTCGAATCACAGTTGCCACATATTCTGGGGCTCTTCCACGACCTTCTATTTTTAAAACCTTGACACCTGTATCAATGACTTGGTCTAAAAAGTCAAGAGTACATAAATCTTTGGGAGACATCATAAACTCATTATCTAACTCAATCTCAAAACCACTTTCTTGATCGATAACCGTGTATTTCTTGCGACAATTTTGTTTACAGGCACCTCGGTTTGCAGACGAATTATGAGAATGCAGACTTAAATAACACTTACCTGAAACGGCCATACAAAGTGCTCCATGACCAAATATTTCAACCTCTACTAAGTTTCCAGAAGGCCCTCGAACGTCTTCTTTTTCGATTTGTTCTACAATTTTTTTGACCTGTCTTAAACTAAGCTCCCGACTCATCACCATGGTATCCGCGAAAAGCGCATAAAACTTAACGGTTTCAATATTGGTAATGTTAATTTGAGTAGAAATATGAATTTCGATACCAATTTGTTTAGCATAGGCGATAACAGCCTGATCCATCGCGATTACGGCAGTGATATTGGCTGCCTTAGCTGCATCGAGCAAGGTCTTGATGACCGACAAGTCGTGATCGTAAATAATGGTATTTAAGGTCAGATAAGTACGCACTTGTTTTTCCTCACAACGCTTGACAATTTCAGGCAAGTCGTCAAGGGTAAAATTAATACTTGCTCTTGCGCGCATGTTCAGCTGATCTACCCCGAAATACACAGAGTCAGCGCCATTGTCTATAGCAGCTTGAAGTGATTCAAAATTTCCAGCAGGAGCCATTAACTCTATTTGTCCTGAATTTGTCATGTTGATTTATACCATTTTAACGCAAAAATAGGTCTTCTATAAATGTTAAACTAAAAATTCAATAATTACGAAAGTAAATAAGCGTATAGGCTCATGTGTTTGTTTTAGTGGGTTATACAGTTATCTGGCCCAACATTACAGAGAAAATACTTACGTTTCAGAAATAAACGCTTACTTTTCTTACAAAATTTTTGTTACTTTACCTCTCATAAGTAATAATCAAATCAAATGACCAGATCTAGAGTACTTCAAAAAAAAGTGGCCATTTTTACGGCCTTGCTAATTGGACTAATATCGTGTAAAGACGACGATATAGAAATTGTAACCTACGATTTTAGTGATGCCTTTAAAAATGTTGAAGTAGGTTCAGTGAATACACCAACTGACCCCGACCTACCCATAGAAAATGTGGAGCCTGCCACAATTACAACGGAAACTACAGAATCTACAAATCTCATCTCTGACATCACTGATGGCAGCACTGATACGACAACAGATGCCGTCATTACAGATGTAGAAGACATTGTTTCAGATAACTTTAGTGCCACAGATGTAGAAACAGCTGCAACACTTGATCAAGCAGGGATTGACAGCTTTTTAGCTGGCTCACTTTCAACTGAACAAGAAATACTGGCACAAAATATTCAAGCGCTATACGGGTCTTCCAGAGATTTAAGTGCCTACATGCCTTCAGTTGAATATACCTTAGGTGGTAGTGGAAAATTAGCTTTGTCATTACCTGATTTTCAAGGGGTATCCGCAGAAGATTTTGAAGGATATCCTGGTGATGCTACCTGTTATGTGGCTGCCGAAACCTTGTATCAACAAACGATAGCACCTGCCGTTGAGCAAAGAGATTCGGCTCTTGCAACCGTTACTGCTAATTACAATGCCAGACTTCAAGAGGCTGCTGCACGAAATACTGCGCGTATTGAACAAATAAATGCAGATTACGACGAGGGTATTGAATCTCTTAACAGTACTGCAGCTGCTCTTATCGCCGCAGCTGAAAATCTTACTGACGAAGATGAAAAAGAGGCAATTCTTCAATTAGCGTACTCTTATTTAGTAGTTGGAAAGTATCTTTTAGACCTCTACAAGACTGAAGCTCTAGCATACGTCAGTCAGTTATATGCAGAAGAGGTCGAGGCCATTGAAAACAGATACAATGAAAATGTAGCTCAAATTGAAGCCGAGTTCGCAGCAGCAATCGCAGAAGCTAAAGCTGTTAGAGATGCAGCCTTCTTAACATGTCACAACCAAGGAGGATAATTTCTTGCACTCCTATCGAATAATACAACTTGCGTTTTTTTTGTTGGGCACATTCCAATTTTCAAAGGCGCAAGTTTCTGTTTACGGTAAACCTGGTCTAGTTAGTATTCCGACTGCAGAGTGGTATGACAATAAAGCCATTGGGTTTTCATACTCTTTTGTACCCGACGCCTATGCATCAGATCTTTTTCGCACCAATCTAGAAGCTCCAAAAAACAGAGCCCGAATTGTCGGCTTTAGAGCGCAGTTCACTACTTTTTTTGAAGTAGGCTTTAACCTCACCCAACGCCTAGAGATTAAAGATCAAATCGGAATTGGTGACAGACATATGGATGCTCGGTTTCGACTCCTTAAAGAAAACGACAAGCTCCCGAGCCTTGTCATAGGTGTAACCATGCCTTTTAGTCAAGCTCCTGTGGTAAACCACGATTATATTGTAGCTACCAAAACATTGGGCGATCTCAAATTGAGCTTGGGTTTTGGATCTCCTTATCAAATACAAGCAGGTGATAACAGTAATCTATTGAGATCTTTAAAATTTGAATCTAAAGACTCCTCTCAAGGAAATGACTATCTCGTCGGTTTCTTCGGTGGCGCGTCTTACCAATTAAGAGATAACCTTGGCATAACAACAGAATACAATACCAACACCTTAAACACAGGAGTATATTATAAGCATGATTATTTTATGATTCAACTAAATTCATTTGAATTTAAAGCACTAAGCTTAACCTTTTCATCTCATTTTAGCCTTCAATAATGCTTAGAGCAATTTTTAAAAATATCAGCTTATTTATTACCCTAACGTGGCCTATAGTCTCATCGGGGCAATATAAAGAATTGCTCCAAGAAGGTTTTGACCAAATTATAGTAGATGATAATGTAGTCTACGTAGAACACCAAGGCATAAGAAACCCATTATCGAGTTATAAAAAACTCGTAGAATATTCAAAAGACTTACCTTTTGCAAAGGTGATTACCTACCACCATATGCCGATTATAGAATATAATAATGAAGGCACTTACTTTTCACCTGAAAAATTAAGATTAAAAAACAATCAAAAGCAGTTTCAGATTCGACTACAGCCTAATATAAGAACGCGTTTTGGCTATTTTACCGACCCTTATGAAGTAAAACTGGGTATGATTCTCGACACCAGAATCTATCTCGCCTCAGGCCTTAGTTTTATTGGAGGTGTAGAGATTCCGATTCAAAACAATTTAGACAATCAAAGTGCAGCCATCAGACCTGCCCCTGGTATGCTAAATTTTATGCAAAAACTAAGCCCTTCCGATTATATCGCATTTAGTACCGGTTTGTTTTTTGTAGACCGTTATGGCTTTGACTTTGAATACAGACACCAAGCCTTGTTTTCAAACTTTAGTTACGGCTTTGAAACCTCCTACACAGGATTTTATCGCTTTGAAGGTTTTAGATA
>JBMYMD010000053.1:0-4642 GCA_049596955.1 Flavobacteriaceae bacterium | reverse complement strand
AAATGGGTAAAGACGAAAAGTTAAATTTAGTTATACTGGGTTCTTGTACTAATGTGGCTTCGGCCATTTTGTTAGATTCTACCATAGTTCCAAAACTAAAGGTGCATTACCTGGGGTTCTGGCATGATGCCAAAACAAATACCTACGATAAGAAAGAATTTAACTCGGGTAATGATACTCTTGCAGTGAATTATTTACTCGATTACCCGAATTTAGACTTAAGTGTGATGACAGCAACTACAAGTCAACATCTGGTATTTGAAAAGAAAAAGGTCGATAAAGAACTCAAAGCAAAGGGAGCTCTCGCAGAATACCTCATAAACAGATGGGAAACCTATACCCGTTGGTGGACTACTGAGGATCCTCATAAGGAAAAGTGGATTATGTGGGACGTTGCTATAATCGAGGCTTTGGCGCATCCCGAATGGACTACCAAAGAGGAGTTCCTCACTCCTTCAGAGAACACCCGGCGCAACATCAAAATTTACACAGATATCGATACTGAAAAAATGCAAGCTGATTATTGGGCACATATAGAAGCTCAACTCAAATAGGTAAGCAATTGCTATTTTACAGGAGATGATTTACCCCTTTTAAGTCAGTACTTTAGCTATTCATTCTGTTGTACACATTTAGCAGTGTAGCCAGAATGATAGTGATCAAAATAAAAATCCAGGCTTTTCGATTTTCTTTCTTTTTATTGGCCTCGTCTTCTTGCATTTGTCTATGGTTTGTTATTGATAATGAGATTCCAAATAAGATACAATTACCTCTGCACAATACCTAGTGAAACGACTTCGGTTACTAGCATTATTTCTAACATCTGTCCAGTTTAATTCTACTTGTATCGCATCAACATCTCCTGAATATCTAGACCCGTATTCTTGTGTGTTGTAGCCTCCTGACCAATAAGCTTCACCTTCCTTTGGTGCCCTATCCGATAAAGAAGGTACAGAAGGATATCCTCTTTCCTCAAAAAGCTGTCCGAAAGATTGCGCTCCATTGAGATAATCACTCAATTGAAGACCAGTAGAGTTTTCGGTTAAATGACGAATAGAAGATTTGTTTTTGTAGGCCACCTCATTTAAGGTTTCATTTTCTTGCCTAAGGTCTATTGCACTGAGTAAATAGCCCAATTCTATTCGCTGAACCTCATGTCCATGCCCATGGACATCAAGAACTAAACCGCTTGAAAATTTGGTTTCAATCTCACTTCTATAGGTCTTAATTTGATCGTGAAATAATTGCCAATATTCAGAGGTTATTGGATTACCGCAGGTAGCATTTGATACGCTTCTGTTTAAATCTATTTTTTTTCTGTGAAGCTTGTTAATGACCACGTAGGGTTGATAACCTAATTTCAACAATTCAGATTCAATGCCTTGGGTGATTTCAAGTGTGTGTGAATCTTTTACAGTAACTGCCTGTGAACACGTGCGATCTTCAATAAAATCCGGTTCTAGATCACCGCCGTGAACTGAAATAAGCAGCAGGGGGATATTACCCTGTTTAAAAATGGTGTATTGCTCCCAATTTATATCGAGTTCTTCGTTTGCCACCTCAGACGAGTCATTAGATTTTGAACAGCTCACACTCAACAACCCAATTAATATCAAATGCAATCTGCGCCTTATGTATCCTTTTCTTGGCATCTTACTCTAAAATTTTAATTATTGAGCACTTCTTAAAAAATTACAAACAATCAAGAGCGGTAGCATTGGTTCGGTCTTTACTACGAAAAAAGATTGACGTTTCTTTTCTTGCCTAAGATGAAAAACAATTTTTTTTGAAAATTAGTTAAACGTTATTATAACTGTTTACGGATAATGAAAGTATTACCCAGTTAAAGGTAAATTTATTTTATTATTCTTGAAAGTTAATCTTCTTATGTGTTCTAGCATATGATATGGATTAGAAATTCGAATGTATTACTTGGTTGAATGGAACGTAAAATAAAGTCAAAACAAAAGAGTGAAATCGAACAGTTTGATCAACGATCATCTTTAACACAATCAGCACCTAAAACAATTCAAAGGAGGCTTCAAGAAGCTGCTAACAATTAATTCCTCTGAGGTTAAGCAATTTCAATTCTTGCAAAAAAAGTGATAAAAATGAAGGCTTATACCAGTTAGTCAAAACTGAAAAAATAGATGCCGAAAAAACTCCTCTATTAAAGGACACCGACGATAATCTTAGCGGTTTAGATATACAAGCAAACACGGCCTCTTTTCAAGTGAAAAAACAGCTGTAACTACATCTCTAGCAGGCGGAACAAAAGGTAATGTTTTAGGTGCTAAAGTAAATGGTCGTATTGCTGATTTAAGAAAAGGTTCAGATAAAAATATATCACAAGCAAATGTGTTAAGTTCATTAAAAGCTTTTGAAGCAAAATTAAATGAACATTATACAGAGGAACAAAAAATTAAAAAGTTGATTGGCCCTCAAATGCATTAAGTTTAAATTTTGAGACATACCTGGCTTTTGAATACGACGAGTAAAGCTTAAGGTGCAACGGAATATTTAGTATTTTACCATAATATTTAATTATATGAAAAATGAACCCCAAGTTCTATTCTAGAAAAAAGAATAATTCAAGTCAGATTATTGATACAAGTGAAGGACTAAAAAGTCAAGAATCATCTTTTGCAGATGCAACAAAAAAATCTAGAGAACAGTCTGAACTCATTGATTCTTCATCCTCTAATCAAAAAGTAAATCAACTTAAAACTTTGCAACGAAAGGCTGATGAAAAGAGTAAGGATAATAAGGTGCTTCAATTGGTTAAAAATAGTGCGTTAGAGACTTTAGGTATTAATATCCAACCTGACCAAAAAGTTGATGAAAACCCAAACGCTCAAACTGACGAACAAGTATCAGAAGAACAGCGCCAGAAAAAACCAATGGAAAAATTGGGTTTTGGACGATTTGAACCAAGTATCGGAACTCTCGAGAAAGGGGCAGCGGCAACTGCTAGAATACGTGAAAATGAAGAGAAAACAGCCAAAGAGCAGAGAGCTAAGTCCAAGAAAGAACATGACAAAGAATTAAGCCAAGACTTACAACAATTATTTAAATATTTAGATTGTTTAGATGAAATTTTTATACAGGGTCAATCTATAAAACAATTATATGAGAGGTTGACAATGTTAAATAGATGGTCGACGGGGTTGACAAGTGTCAGTATGATAGTATCTGTTCCTATGACCTTTGCCGCACCACCTTTGGCAATAGCAAGTTCCCTAGTTACTGCAATTCCAAGTTTGATAGTTGCCGCAACAAAATTAAAATATAAGGGAGATTTAAAAAGTGCTGAAAAAACATTGAAAAAAAGTGCTTTAGGAATGGATGATGGACAGGAATTGACAAGAAGAAAAAGAAAAGAAGAATTAGCTAAAACAACAGCTGATTCTGCATTACAAGTAGGTTCTGCGGCTGAAGCAACTAAAGGGTTTATTGGATGGAATCCAGAGTTAAAAGCACCTATGGCGGCTGCTAATATTGACTTAGCAGGTACTGCATTTACATTTGCTAGTTTGGGTTTGGGAGCATATGCTTTAAAACAAGGAATAGATGAATTTAATGAAATTCAAAACATGAGTGTGGGCGCAATTCTTGGACCTCTTTATTGTAACGAACTGATGAAAAATTATTCAGAATTATTTTCTAGACTAGATCAAAAAGCTCGTTACGCCAGTGCTGAACTGATAGTTAAAGGAAAAGAAAGATTGGTAAAGTCTCGAGCTAAGGCGAGTAAAGTTATGATAAGCGCGAATGATGCTAAGTTTTATGAAGTACTTAAGAATTTAGATTCTTAACTTTTAGTTTAAATGGATTTACAACATCAAGAAAAACCAAAACAAAACCAATCACAACAGACGTATAAAAGTCAAAAGAACTTGACTTCAGATTCTGAACAGAATAGTACAATACCGAATACACATTTTCGTGTAAATTCTATTACCCAATTACAAGATAAAGCCAATCAAAGTGCCAAAGTAAAATCTTTCGAGAAGCTACAGTCTAATGCAAATTATAGTGATGCATTATCTCAATTACAAGCATTCGACAAAGGTTTAAATAAAACCACTAATTCTCGTACAGAACCTATACAGCGCAATAATACTGGAATTCCAGATCATTTAAAATCTGGTATGGAAAATGTAAGTGGCATGTCTTTAGATCAAGTGAAGGTTCATTATAATTCGTCTAAACCAGCAAGTGTTCAGGCACATGCATATGCTCAAGGTAATCAAGTCCATTTGGCATCCGGTCAAGAAAAACATCTACCTCACGAATTAGGTCATGTAGTCCAACAGGCTCAGGGAAGGGTGAAACCAACAACCCAAATAAATGGAGCTAACATAAATGACGATAAAAAATTAGAAAAAGAAGCCGATATACTGGGTAAAAAAGCTTTACAGCAAAAAGCCATAGAAAAAACACCCAAAAAACCCAATTTCAACTTTTCTTCTTCTAAACAGTTGATAACAGACCCCGAAAAGGCACGTGCTTTTTTTGATCAAGGGGATGAAAACATTAAAAATCAACTTTTGATGGATTTAGAAAATCATCTTAATCATTTACATGACGCTGCATTAAAAGATGCTGCTCCTGAAATAATAAATGATGTTTTAAATGCACT
>JBMYMD010000052.1:0-4655 GCA_049596955.1 Flavobacteriaceae bacterium | reverse complement strand
ATCTCATTGATCATCATAGGATAGGCAAGTTCAGGGTCGGCCAACAAAGCTTCAGATGCTTCTGAAATAGGCAATATCACAACAGAACCCAGACCAACAACAATCCATGGCCAGGTTAGAATAACGATTCCTGCAACGGCAAACCAAAGCGAAGCCTTTATAGCGTGTTTTTCGTTTTTGGCAGAAAACAAACGTTGTACGATATAACCATCACCTTGGGCTTGACCCAGCCATAAAACACCGATGAGACAGACAAAGGCAATCATCTCTGTCGCACCTATGTGTGACATATTTGGTAGCATATCTGTGATTCCCAAAGGAGCGTCGGTACTTTCAGCTAATTTTAGGCTTAATTCTGTTGGTCCGCCTATTTGAACCAAAACTAAAATGGCTAAGAGAATCGAACTTATGGTTCCTGCTGAAAAATGCAACATATCGAGAACGACCACTCCCTTAATACCTGAAACCAAGGTGTGAATCAAAGCCAAAGTCAGTGTGATGCCAAGGGCAAATTCTGCACTCCAACCCAGCATGACATTAGAAAACTTTAGCATGGCCAGCATGATCCAACCGAGTGAAATGCAGTTTTTAAAAATTCCGAAAAAAGCTGCGGTAAAACCCCTTAGAACAGATGCAGACTTACCGCTATATCGAAGTTCTATCATCTCAGCATCTGTGAGTATCTCAGCCCTACGCCAATATTTTGCGTAGAAAAAAACCATCATCATAATGCCCGCACCCAAATACCACCACAACCAATTGCCGTAGATTCCTTTGGTGCGAACAAGGGCTGTTACAGCAAGGGGCGCATCTGTAGCAAACCAAGTGGCAGCAATTGACGTACCTAAAAGCCACCAAGGCAGGTTGCGACCGGCTACAAAAAAATCGGTAATATTCTTAGAATCATGTTTGACCACGAAAACGCCAATGCCAATACTTAAGAGCAAATAGCCCGCAATTACAGCCCAGTCTAAGAATTCTAATCCCATCTACTTTGTTTCTAGTTAAGTGGAGGCAGCACCTCTTTTTGTAAGCTGAGCATTTCGTTACACATTTGTACGGCATTGCGATAAGAATTTACCGTTGGCTCAATAAGAATGGCCTGCAAGAGTTTATCCTTAGATTGTTCATGGTAGGCCTCTACCAAAAGGTGATGTATACTGGCATGCAAACGTATGGTTGCTGCAATACCTTCTGGAATAGCTTGCATTTTTACGGGATGTATACCTGAAGCATCGCTGTAGGCGGGTACCTCAACCACCAAATCATCTGGTAAATTAGGAATGGCGCCTTTGTTTGGAACATTGACCGCTTCAAGCCATTCTTTTTTATCGCTGACTACCGATTCCATGATTAAGGTGGCTATTTCGCCAGAGCTTTTAAAGCTACCGTCTTCGTTTTGTAATTGTATCTCCTCGGTTGATCCTACAGGTAATAATTTCTTACTCCAATCTTTGGTCCATTCGCGTTCATAATTCACGCGATCAACGGTGTAAACACCTTCTGGAATTTGATTGTTCTCCCAGGGATGACCGTCATAAGGGTCATAGAAAAACTGCAGTTGTGGAATCACAAATTCACCCGCCCATCGCAAATACTCGCCATAATGATTAGATGCTGGTGAGGGCCACTGCCCAAATCTTCTAAATAAAATGCGTCCCAAGGCAAGTTCATGCCAGTCGGCCAGCCAGTCTCCTTTTTGTTCGATTTCTTTTAGTTTGGGATACAAATCTTCTCCTGTAGATTTCTTTTTGATCTCTTGAAACCAGGTAAAATGATTGATGCCACAGGCTTTGGTTTGTAAATCGGTCAAGGGTACTTCGAGAAGTTTCGAGAGTTGTTCTCTACCCATAAAAACACCATGACATAAGCCAATTGCTTTAATAGAAGTTAGGCGTGTGACCGCTTCACATATTTTATGCTCGGGATTGGAGAAGTTGAGTAAGAGGGCATTGGGGCATAGCTGCTCCATTTTTTTGGCTAAATCCATTATTACCTTGATGTTTCTCAAGGCGTGAAAGAGAGAACCCACTCCCCCATTTTCGCCATATACCTGATCGAAGCCGTATTTTCTGGGAATATGAAAATCTTGTGACCAGTACACATTGCGATCTTTTTCAAGAGCACAAATGACAAAATCAGCATCCTTTATGGCTTCATCTCGATCTGTTGTGGCCACAATTTCAGCATTGCGCGCCAGCTCTTTATTGACGTATTCGCCATGGGCCATCACATGGTCTAAATGGGATTTTTCAATATCCATTAAAAAAATTTTCAATCCGTTCTCTGAAAGGATGTTACTCATCAGAATATCCTGAACAATCATAGGGCCGAATTGTAAACTACCCGCGCCGATGTATGCGATTTTAATCATAGTCTAGTCGTGTAATGAGCTAAAGTTAAGATATCATCTTTAAATAAGAATTGATGCTTATCTTAGGTCTATCTAGTAGTTCTATTGCAACACACTTTACACATGGCTCCACACATTATAAAAATGATCAAGACAGTATTGACCGTTCTAACTTTTACCCTTGGTTTGAATGCTGGTTACGCGCAGTTATCACGACCCGAATACAAAGAGGTAGTTGACAATTTTATAGACTGCATAAAGAACGCAGATATTGACAAGCTCAACACCATCGTAACTTACCCGATTGAGCGCCCATACCCCATGCCTCCTATTCGCAATAAAGAAGAGCTGAAGAAGCGTTATTCAGAAATCTTTGATGATTATTTGACTTCTTTAATCGTAAACTCAAATAGCACCCAAGATTGGTCTGATGTAGGATACCGCGGAATTATGCTTAATTCTGGAACTGTTTGGATCGATTATGACGGCAAACTCATAACCACAAACTACATCTCTGAAAAAGAAAAGGCAATTCAACAAGAATGGATTGATTACGAAAGGGAACTGCTGCATGTCAGTCTTAAGGAATTTAAAAAACCTATTTACACCATTGAGACTTCTAAATTCATAGTGCGGATTGACCTTATAGAAAAGCGACGATTTCGATACGCTTCATGGTCAAAGGGTGCTAAGCTTTCAAAAAAACCTTCTTTGGTGCTTAACAACGGGGTATGGATGGCTGAAGGCACTGGAGGCAATCACCATTATAAATTTACCAATGGTCAGTACACTTATATCGTTTACGCCAATGTCTTGGGGTCACATGAGCAGCCTCCCTTTAATTTAGAAGTGGCCAGAAATGGCAAAGTGCTACTCAACCAAGCTGCAAGCTTAAAAAAGTTAAGGTGAAAACTGTTCGCGAGGGGTGCATTATTGAGCTGAATTATTCAATCAATATATTGGCGATTGTGATACTTCTATGGTTGAAGTCATGGAAAGGATGTTCTACTCCGCTTACTATTTTAATCAAAATATAAGTAATTGGAATACATCTCAAGTTAGATTTATGAATAGTATGTTTGAGAGTGCCTTTTCTTTTAATCAAGATTTATCATCTTGGAATGTAGAAAGAGTTTCGAGCTGTTCTGGATTCGCTTCTTCGACATACACCGAACCTAAACCTAATTTCACGAATTGTGATCCGAATTAGGTAGTTGATTTAGAACGTTGAGCCGTTTATTTGCTTTAAGTTCATAAATAAATTTTGAACTTCTTGAGGCTCAAATTCACTTTCAAAGTAAGTGATGTAGTCGCGTAGTTCACTTACTAATCTTACCGCAACGAAAGGAAAATTTTCTTTTGGTTTATGTCGATTTAAAACCAGTACATTTCTGGTATGAATATTACGCCGACCCCAGTGATGAGGTTTTACAATCGATTTACTTTGGTCTGAATTTAACAAGAGGTACAAAGCAAAATTTGATCTTTTTATTTGATCTATGGGCGATCTCAAATCAAAATTCTGTATCGATTGTGAACTCCAATTTTTAGTTTCTAGAATAAAAATTCCCGCACCACTTATAACCAGGTGATCGATTTGAATACCATAGATTTTTGAATTAGTCGGTTTATGTAACAAAGGTTTAGAAAACTTTAATCGAAAATCGTTTATGACATAAAAGTCATCTGGTAGTTTTTTAAGCTCCTGAACAACCCTATGCTCACCCAATGCTCCAGCAATTGTGCCTTTTAAAGAACTGATTGTATGATATTGAAAATCTATTGACTTAAGCTCTTTTTGACTACTAGATTGAAATAAAAGCTCACTGCCATTTGAGTAATTTTTGAAAGCTTTCTCTTTATTTCTAAGTCTGAACGTATAACCGAGGCAAACAGTCCGCAATGACAATACAAAAACCTTATGGCCAATAATCTCAAATAGCTTTGTAATGTTTTTAAGATTTTGAAAAGACTCTTGTATCGAAATATTTTCAGTTTGGATTTGGGATTTAAGCTCTTCTACAGTTTTCCTGAGTTCTTCTACTTCTTCTTCTTGCTTTTTTAGTTCGCTAGCAATCTTTTTTGAAACTTGATCAAGGATTGCATTTCTCTCATCAATGTAGTTTTTTTGAAAGTTCTGTATATCCTTTACCGAGTTAAAACGATAAATACCCTTGGCGTGTAATTCTTTTTTGAGTCGACTTAATGATTCTATCTCTCCGGTTATAATGGCCATAAAGATGCTAGACGTTGTTTGGTCTCTAAAAGATAATTAAATATCCTCGATTTTTCTTTGGTTTCC
>JBMYMD010000051.1:0-4686 GCA_049596955.1 Flavobacteriaceae bacterium | reverse complement strand
ATGTTTTACATCTTTGGCCTCCAAGTATTCGTTTTTGAGGGCGGCCTGTAATCGCTGAATTGAGTCAGCTTTTACTTGTCTTAATGAGTTTCTCGCGGTGTTTGCAAGGACCTTTATCTTCTGTATCGCAATTTCAATATCTTGGTCGCTCGGCCGCGGTGGCTTGCAGTTAATAATGTTTGGTTCGGTGGATGTTATCTTTAGGCGGTGTTCTTTCAAAACTTCTTTGATGTGCGGTACATATATTTCATCGCCATATCTCACACAAACATTATCTGCGGTTGTCCGTTCTTTCATGACTTCAACATACTGTCCCAGCTTTCTGGGCCTGAATTTAATCCAAACAGTGACTGTTTTGAAAATTTGCGAAAAGTCATTGAGTGTAATCGAACCTTCCGAGTTGTTTATGAAGAGTTCAATTACGTCGTTCATCCGCTCTTTCGCACTTGCAATGTAAGAATTTTCTTCTTCAGATAATCTAACTACGTTCTTAAAACCTGTAGAAGATTGTTCAACTTGTTCTTCTGACATTCGATCTCCTGTAAGTTTCTAGCTTCGTTCTATGTTGGACTATGATACATAGTAGGTCGATTTCCAAACTATTTTCAATTCAGTATTAATGTAAAAAGTTTTCTGCAGGCACTTTTTGATGGTCGTTGTGCTTTGATCTCAATTTCATTATATTTTACAATATCTTGCAGTAAGTCTTTTTTAAATTTGACGTTCTTTATGCCCATATCGTCCTGAGTTAAATAATAAGCGCATTGCTCTAAATGCTCTAATCCAGTTGGATCCAAGACTGATCTAATTTGCTCAGTAAATTTGATACTTTTCGTGTCCACTTGAGTGGAAGGTTGTGATCCATGTAATTCATGAGATTTTTCAGCGGTTGAAACAATACTGCCAGAATTCAACATTTTGTGCCACGGTTGTATGGTGTGAACAGTTTGGTGCGATGCCGTAGAAAGCCCGCCAGACGAATACATCTGTGTGCCATTAAGCGGTATTTCCGATGCGCTGATCTCCGTGCATGGAGCCAGCGTGAAAAGTAATATCTGAGCAAAAGTCCTGATATCAACTGTGTATTTCATATTATTTTCCTGATCCCAGACTTCTTACACGGCGTACATACAAAGGAGCAAAAGGTATGCCATCTTTATGGTTTTATCTGGACGCAAGTTTTATATTATTTAAGATGTGCCCAAATCAATCTTGCTTGGATAGGAAAACAATGCTGTTGAAAGCACGCATAAACATTCAGAATGGTACATTTGAGGAATGGCTAACGTTCTTTCAAAGTTATAGTGGTCAAAGATCAAATTACGTTAAAGACGAAGTAGTTGTTAAGATCGGGGAGAATGAGGCACAAGTCTCGTTTGAGGTAACCGATATTGATGGTCTTACAGAGCTAAGTGCGGCTGATGACATTAGGTTGAGAGAAAAAGAGTTAGGTGTAATTACTGCCTTTATTGATTGATTGTTGAATTTGGTACGAACTTTGCTGATGACAGTACATGAGCATTTTTCAAATAATCGTACCGTTTATGTTAGTTATTCTCGGTTTTTTGGCAGGACACTTATTATTTCCTGTTGAAAATTCTGGTATTTATATCCCAGAATTGTCAATTAATCTTCCTGAAGAAGTAGCTGAAGAATTTGGAGAGGATGTCCTAGCAACGGATGTCGACCCAGAGACAGGTCAAATTCTACCGGATAAATATAATTACCTTAAAATTGAAAATGTGTTTTCAGGCCAATTGGTCGATGTAGATGCGCTGTTTAGTATTGAAGTTGCTCTGCTAACAAAGCAACCCTCCGTATCTTCTGACTTGTTTATTGCTGCTTTATTTGAGATCGAAAACGAGGTGGTCGCAGCAATAACGCCAAGTATATTGGACCTCAAGAAAAGTGATTTGATAACAGCGGAAGGTCGACAGATGCTTTCTGAACGGATACGTGAAGCGGTTAATCTCTGGCTGGAGAATGAAAAGGATATGCGACCTGCTATTACCGAAGTTTTTATTATTAATCTTAATATCGTCTAATCTGGTATAGTATTTGCTTTAATGTATCGAAACAAAGAGGTCCAGTTATGTATCACGCTCAAATGAAATCAGGCAATTCAACAGAAATTTTGGAGTTCAAATTTGAATTAAAAGTTTTTGATAATTGTGAACAGGTCAAAGAAAACAGCATTTTCTCAAAATGCATATCAAAAAATACACCTGAATCATTTGCATCAAATGGACCTATTTTGTCCACGTCAGCCCTTTTTCCTGTTTGATGCTAATTGATAGAAAGCGAAAAATATAACTATTGCACTCGGAACTAAGAGAGCATCTTTCACAGTTTCAAATGGCAGGTCGGTCAATGACCTGATAACTGCATTGGTCAATATTGCCAGCATAAAAATGATCGAAAGTTGCCTCCGTGATCGAGCACATCTTTCGCATTTGGCCACCAGAATAACCCTCATAACTTGATTTAAGTTAGATTAGAGGATAGCATTCATGTATGCAAGTTCCATACCAGGCCCAAAATAGTACTCAAGAAATACAAAAGACCTCAAATACGGTTGGTTTGCCTTCACAGGTCGCGCCAAATAATCAATTTGAGAAAAAATATCCTAATGTGATTGCAGATCTGTCAAAAGTAAAAGGCGAGACATACGGAAATAAATTAGTTTATAGCCCTTATTTGATATCGTCGTTTGTTGTTGCAGAGCAGCGCAGCCTTAAGGGGCAACTCGAACAAACTTATCTATACCAAGTTGCAAAATCGGAATACGAAATGACATTAAGGGCTGTTAGAACCAGCGATCATTACAGTCTGAATCTCATGGTTTAGTTCAGGAAATCAAATCCACTGTATTCAAAATCTGCTATTACTCTGATAAATTCTTCGTGTTCGAATTTTTCCAAATTCCAACCATCGGAGCGAGTATTTGCTGCATGATTTTTGTAAGCATAAACAAAAGCTCTAAAGTTTCGCCTTGAGAGACCGAAGTCAAACTGTAGATTTTTCAATCCTTTAGAAGGGTTAGATATTGCTGACCCCCAACTTCTTTTTTTTCCGTTACGGCGAAAATAATTAATTCTATTGAATACAAAGGCCCCTAACAATTCATCTGCGTCGTCGATATTACTCTCAGATAAAACCCTAAGGTAATTCTCGGATATTTTTGACAGCATCTCAAAATTTACCTCAAAGTAATGCTTGCTGAGGTGTTCTGCCAATTTTTTGGTGAAGACGTCCAAAGGTAATGTCGACGCTAGAATGAATTTTTCTGCCGCTATCGCTGCAGTCGATTCAATAAGGAATACTGGGCAATGCCGGTTCATACACTCATTCGTTTGTTACAATTTCTTTCCATCCTTCTAGGATAATTTCAATATAACTGACAGTCTTTTCTAGTTCAACTTTAGGTGTTTTTCCACTCATGTAGGTTATGGTTGTTTTGCGCGCGTGCTCATAAGTTTTGAACAGGTTCTTGGCAAGTTCGCCACCTGCCTCAAAGTCTAGACATTTTTGCAAGATATAGATTCTTGATAGAGCAATCTCAAAAGCGTTTTCGCGGTTCTCTAATGTTTCATCTGTCAATAGCGTGTTCAAGGAATTCACGAGCTGTTCCATGGCTAATTTAATGGCCAGGGCGTTTTGAGATGGCCCATCGATTTTGCTTTCTTTAGTCATCGAGTAATGCTGGCGCGCTAGTGATAAATTCATTTCTCATCCTCCGTTGGATACACAAACGTCATAAGTGGTAAAAGTTTAGTAGAAATGTCAAAAATTTGGCCTCTATATGCAGTGTAATAAAATATACAATTTCCGAAAATAATAAGATATTGATAAAAAACAATAAAATGGATTTGGTACCGTCTTTGCAAAACCCTCATCGGAGGTTTCTTATGATCTATTTTGATGAGAAGAATGAAGAAGCGAATGGCTATTTTTGCCAGTGTCTAAAGACTCGTGGCTTAGAGTACGCGTCCTTTAAGCCAGGGTGTGAGATTCAAGATAAAAAGAAGCAAAACTGCTACCTGTCGATATGCGAAACATCGTTAGAAATTGAAGGTAACCAGAACATTATCAATTTCTTGAAGCAACATTTCTTCAAAAAGGCTGTGTTCATTAAATTTGGATCAGAAAAATACGCGATAAATACCTTCCTTAATAATTCTATCTTTGAAATCCATGTGCCTTATGAATTTGATCTGCAAAGTACGGTGATAGAGTATTTGGTGCATTATGTAATTGAGATAGCTGTTGGCGAATATCGAAATTTACCTTGCGCTGATGCTGCGTCTTCTAATTTGGTAGATCTTTTAAGAAAGATCGCTGCCCGGGATGTGACTGTACTTGTAAATGGACCAACTGGTACTGGAAAAGAAGTTGTATCTCAGTTAACCCATGAATTTTCAAGCCGGTCAGAGGGACCATTTGTTGCGGTAAATTGTGCTGCTATTCCGGAGCAAATGCTGGAGTCAACACTCTTTGGGCATGAAAAGGGCGCATTTACCGGCGCAGTACAACAAAATGTGGGTTTGTTTCGCGCAGCGGGTGGTGGAACAATTTTACTTGATGAAATCTCTGAAATGCCATTGTCGCTCCAAGCGAAATTGTTGCGTGTCCTGCAAGAGAAACGTGTTATGGCTGTTGGCGGGTCAACTGAAACTCCAGTAGATG
>JBMYMD010000050.1:0-4711 GCA_049596955.1 Flavobacteriaceae bacterium | reverse complement strand
AACTCTTTTTGCTTCACACCAAACATTTATAAAATATTTTATGGAAAAATATCAAACAAATTGAGGGTCAATACTTAAAAAAGAAAGCACCAAAAAAATTGAGAGCGAAAGAAAAGATACGACTTATGAGAAGAAATTCCAAATCAAACCAAATCGTATCACGAAATCGTGATGAGGAATCTGCGGGGCTGAATAATAGTTAAAGCCTGTAAAAGAGCTGTTTACGTGCTGCGCTTTAAAATAAATTCGGGTTCTTTTCACTTTTGCATTGATAAAGAGATCTATCATAGGATAGCCACCAATAACCTCTTTATTTTGTCTAAACATACTTCCCAGAACCGGGTGGTATGCATCCGCCTGAAAGGCTTCGAAATACTTTGCCCGAATTCCTGTTTGAATAAACATGGCTTTTTGAAAAATATCCGAAGAATAGTAAAGTGTAACTCGTCCTAAATAGTCAGGTAAAGCAAAATGAGTATTTCCTTGTAATATCTGTTGATATTGGAGCCTTACGTCTAAACCCCATTTACCTCTGGTTATTCGGTTGTGATATTGAAAAGCACTCCATTGGATGGCCTTGTCTGCAGTTTGCAGCCCGACGTTTTTCAAATCATCAAAATAAGTATTAACCTCATCGCTTGGCTGAACCGCGAAATAGCGGTAACCCTCAATAGACTGAAGGTCAAAACGCAGTGAACCCCATTTTTTATGGCTGACATTAACCTTTAAGCCGACCAATTTTTGAAGATCAGAGGTTTCGTTAAACCAATTAAAATTTTCATAATCACTTTGATACATTTGATACTGAAAGTCAGGCGCACGTTCTTGGTAATTAACACTTGCAGTGTAAGAGAAGTTAAGCGAATCTTTGACAGGCATAATCTCAGCGCGTAATGATTTTCCGACCACATTAGATTGAATTGGAAATTCAGCTTTTATCCCAATATGGTGACCTAATAATTGCTCGTCTGTTTGCCCTCTAAACAATAAATCTTGTCCTTTGAGTTGGTTGGGAATTACTCCTTCAGAGGTTATAAGCTTTGATGGCGTGAAGTAATTAGAAAATAGGCTTTTCAATCCGACGCTCCAAGCACCTTTATCCGATCGATTTAGTGTAATGCTGATGTTGTTTTCAAAACTCTGTTTTTTAATTTTATCATCTACACTTCCAGAGATAATTAAGTCTCCATAACTGCTGTTCGCAGCGTCTTGTTGAAATTGAAAAAATCTGGAGTCATAATGTAATTCGTGACTGAATTTAATCCAATTTTTCCACTGGTAACTATGGTCGTAATAAAAGGCTCGACCAACAATTCTAGACTTTGCATTGGTGTGCAAAATATCTATTCGAGATCGATCTAAAAACTCAGGATCACCTGATTCAAATTGCAACTCTTTTTTAGTAATTCCACCATTTTCTTCAAACTTAAAATCTTGATAGGTGTAGAAAAAATTACTTGTGTATTTCTTATCCTTAGAATTGTAGGATATGGTGCTGCGAAATGCACCGGACTCACTCTGTTGATAATCGTACTGACCCTGAGATCTAAATCCTCTATGTTCTAATGAAATGTTGAGTCTTGGGTTAAGATTAGTGGCTAAAACAGCGTCCAAATATTGACCCTTCTCAAGTGTCGTTCTAAACATCAATTCAGTTAGAGGAGTGGCCGTTCGATAAAACTTCAAATCTGATTTTTCATAAAAACCATATTGTTTGGCTTTTGCGCCTAATTCAGGACTAGTGCCATTAAAATCAATGTACCTAATCAATTCATTGTATCCTTGAAAATCGTTACTCAGAGCAAGAAGAGCAAACATATCTTTACGAAGCTCATTAAACTTAAACTCCTTATCGATGTGTAGAGAGGTGTCTAAAACGATGGTGTCTCTCTGTATATCAATGAGCTGATACTGGTCAATTGTCGCCTCTGCAGCCTTGATGTTTCTCGACTTAGAAAAATTCAATGAATCTTGCTGTCTAATAAAACTGTCTCGATTTGCTGTTTTTTCTTCAATATTGGGACGTATCTCCTGTCCAATTGCTAGGTGACAAATCAAGCATAGTATTAGGAAGACTCTGTACAAAAGGATATGATTTTCGAGCGAAGGTACAATGATTTCTTAGTTTTAAATGCATTACCGATTTGAAAAAAAGAAAGTTGTTTCACTTCATTATTCGTTTAAACAATATTTGAGCCTCCCTAAAATTTAATGTATTTTGTCACAAATTTAGAATTAGATGAAAAAGCAGCTTTTGCTGAGTGGATTATTTTTAATCAGCTCATTATCCTTTGGCCAATACGTTCAAGATGCGCCCTGGATGTCTCTCTTGAAAGACAATTCGACTTCTCAAGAAAACACAATACAAGATTACACCTTAGAAGAACTCAATGAAGCTTTTGAAACCTACTGGCAACAAAAAGAAAATGACCCAGAACAAAAAGGTAGTGGGTTTAAGCCCTATATGAGGTGGTCTAACTATTGGCAGTATCACCTTAACGAAGATGGAAAAATAAAGTCTCCATCCCAATTATGGTCATCCTATATAAACAAAATAAACAGTGAAAACGTTCCTAACGAGACAAGTGATTGGCAAAATTTTGGGCCTGTGAATGTGTCACGTCTCAACGGAGCCACACCAGGAATTGGGCGCATAAACCAAATGGCAGTAGACCCTACAAATGATCAAGTCTGGTACGCTGGAGCGCCATCAGGAGGTATTTGGAAGACAACCGATGGAGGTCTTAACTGGACCCCTTTATTTGATGAGTTCCCGCAAATCGGTGTTTCTGGAATTGCCATTGACTCTAACAATACAGATATTATATATATCGCCACGGGAGATGACGACGCATTAGACAGCTACTCGGCTGGAGTATTTAAATCAACTGACGGAGGGAACAGCTGGACCAATACAGGTCTGCTGGTAGAAGATATGGGTAAAGGTGAATCACTCAATGAAATTGTCATCGACCCTACTGATTCAAATATCATTTGGGTCGCAGGAAATGGAAAAGGTTTACAAAAATCAACAGATGGTGGAGCAACCTTTACATTAATGAAAGCCGGAAACATCAAAGATTTTGCACTAAAACCAGGTGACCCTAATACCATTTATGCAGTTGACAATGATGATTTTTTCAAATCAACAGATGGTGGAGCGACGTTTACAAATCTAGACGGTGATCCAGATGAATCTGTTGAAGTACTTCCTTCAGCTTCTTCTCGAATTGTAATAGGTGTTACACCTGCAAATCCAGAAGTTGTTTACCTGCTTTACGCAGATACCCCACAAAATGGTTACGAATATTTGGGAGTATTTAAATCTTCAGATTCAGGAGATACCTTTATCCAATCAACCAATACAGTTAATGTTTTAGAGTCTTCACAAGCTTGGTTCGATTTGGCACTTGCCGTTGATCCAAATGACGAAGACGTTATATATACAGGATGCTTGAATGTTTGGAAGTCCTCAAATGGAGGAGACATTTTCGAAAAGCTAAACAGCTGGAGTGACTATACTCCATCTTTTACACATGCTGATATACATACGCTTAAGTTTTTTGGAGATCGACTATATGTAGGATCTGATGGTGGTCTATACGCAAGTGATAATGGGGGAGCATCGTTTACAGATTACAGCGATGGATTGCGCGTCACCCAATTCTATCGAATGGATATTGGTAAAAGTGCAGACAAAGCTGTAGGAGGAACTCAAGACAACTCAGGGTTCATTTACGGCAATAATCAATGGTACATTTATACCGGAGGTGATGGTATGGATTACGAAATAGATCCTTCAAACAACGAGGTAGCTTACGGATTCACCCAATTCGGAGGTGTGCTTTGGTCAACTACCACTTTTGGACCTTTAAGCGGCGTTACCTACAGACCATCGAATGCATCGGGTAATTGGATTACTCCTTTAACCGTAAACAAAGAAGGAGAAGTTTTTGCTGGATATGAAGCAGTATGGAAATTAGTAGCTGGAGAGTGGAGTCGATTGTCTGATAACTTGACAGGAAATCCTATGGACGATTTAGAAGTTTCTCTTAATGATAGCAATATCATGTATGCAGCAGTGGATGAAAGAATGTACATTTCAACAGATGCAGGAGGGGATTTTGACTTTTTAACTTCTTTTGATAATCCTATTTCGGACATGTCCATCAACAGTAACGACCCTTATAAGGTATATGTGACACTTTCGAGAAGAGTTGGCTCAAATCCAAGCAGCCAACCCTCAAATCCTCAAGTCATTGTGGTCACAGTGGATGAAAATCAAGATGCCACACAAGAGGACATTACCTTTGACCTTCCTACAGATCAGGCTTTCTTAACCATTACACATCAGCCTCGTGATATAAATAACAGTCTATTCATAGGAACATCTTTGGGAGTTTATCGCACAGACGATACTATAGATTATTGGGAAGACTACAATGCCAATCTTCCGAACACCTCGGTGAGTGATCTCGATATCAGTTTAGAAGATGAAGTAATTGTAGCCTCAACCTACGGTCGTGGATTTTTTGTTTCACCAATCGATGTTACTCTTCCAAATGAAGAGGTTGGAATCAGTGCGATTAGCCCTACTAACAACGTGATAAGCTGTAGTATATCCGATATTAACTTTACAGCCCTTAATGAAGGATTAAATGCAGTGACCAAACTACTGGTGAGTTATTCATTTAATGGAGAAGCTCCGATA
>JBMYMD010000049.1:0-5639 GCA_049596955.1 Flavobacteriaceae bacterium | reverse complement strand
CTACATCATCTTTAGTCAAATTATTATTTACCATTACCTTAGCCGCGGCGTCTGCCATATTTGAAACTGCAAACTTAAAAACAGTCTTTCCTTCTTGAAAAAGGTAGTGTTTTCTTTCCTTAATGGTTTCTTCACTAGCCGGGTTTAGTGAACCTCCTGCTTCGATACGAAGAAAGTTCTGTCCAACACCATCACTTCTCAGATACTCGTCTTGATGTCCTAATCCTTCATGGTTTGGTTCGAACAAAACCGCTCCAGCGCCATCTCCAAAAATAATACAAGTGGTTCGGTCTGTATAGTCAATAATCGAAGACATCTTATCTGCTCCGATCAACAAGATTTTTGAATAGCGCCTAGACATGATATAAGAAGAAGCGACAGACATTCCGTACAAAAAGCTTGAACAGGCCGCTTGCAGATCATAGGCAAAGGCATTGGTTGCGCCTATTTCTGTTGCAACATAAGCCGCTGTTGCTGCTACCGGCATGTCCGGAGTAGTAGAGGCCAATAAAACAAGGTCTATTTCTTTAGGGTCGAGTTGCTTTTTAGCTATCAAATCTTCTGCAGCCTTTACAGCCAAAAAGCCTGTAGCCTTAGAAGTATCTTTTAAAATGCGTCTTTCTTTTATACCTGTGCGCGAAGTAATCCAATCGTCGTTGGTATCTACCATGGTCTCCAAAATTGTGTTGGTCAAAACATAATCGGGAACATATCCTCCAACGGCTGTTATCGCGGCTGTTATTTCACTCATTTTTTTGAAAAACAAAGTCGAAAATTACTAATTTTTGTGTTCTTAAGGGCAACTCTAAGCGGCATATTCACAAAACATAAGGTTAAAAAAAAACCCTCGACAGTTCGAGAGTTTTAAAATGTATTCTTTATTGTGGGTTTATTCAACCTCTTCAGTACTATCGATTAACACCTTGCCTCTGTAGTACATCTTTCCTTCGTGCCAGTGGGCTCTGTGCATCAAGTGCAACTCGCCTGTTGTACTATCCTTAGCAATGGTCGGAGCTACAGCTTTAAAATGTGTTCTCCTTTTATCTCTTCTGGTTTTCGATATTTTTCTTTTAGGATGTGCCATAATTCCTAGTTGTTATTTTTTAACTTTTTTAATTTATCCCATCGGGGATCTATTGCTTTATTGCTTTCTTCTTCTTCATTTGATTGACCCGGTCTGAGCGCCTCCAAACGCTCTAAAGCGTCTGAAGAAAGGCTTCCATCTTCAATACCAGGATGGATTCTTTTTGCAGGAACTGCAAGTACTATTCCTTCGTAAATGTACTGTGCCACATTGAACTTATGTGAGCCGTGCGGAAGGATTAGAATTTCATCGTCTTCATCGTTAAAGAATTCTCCAAATTTTACAACTAAAAACAAATCGTTTGTTATCGGTTGGCTGAACAATTCATTACTGATATCACAAGGTAAAACCGTACTCCCTTGAATATTGAATTGAAGCTCCATCATAGTCGTGCTTTTTTTAAAATCACAAACAACCTGAATCTTCGCTTCTCCAAGGTCTGAGTAATCAAATAAGTCAAAGAACGTTTCGTCTATGTCGTACCTGAATTGGTGTGTGCCGTCTTTCAAGCCTACAAAAGATATATCAAAATCTTTTAACCTCATCTGCATTCGTATTACACACAACCCTTTAAGGCGGGTGCAAAGATATTAAATTATTGGAAACAACAAAGTTATTCGCTGAATATAATCTAAGCGACTTATTGGGCTTTAACCCTATTAAATTCTTTAAAGCGCAGTCTGTTGCGATAAATATCAATAGCCGTATAAACCGCCTCTTTAAATGAGCTTTCATCAGCGGTGTTTTTACCGGCAATATCATAGGCCGTTCCGTGGTCAGGCGATGTTCTTACGCCACTTAGCCCTGCTGTAAAGTTTACGCCCTGCCCGAATGAAAGGGTTTTAAAGGGGATAAGACCTTGATCGTGGTAAGCGGCCAAAACCGCATCGTACTTCAAGTGTTTGCCGTTTGTGAAAAAACTATCTGCAGAAAAAGGCCCAAATACAAGCTGCCCTTCTTGAAATAATTTTTTAATCGAAGGCTTTAAAATCTGTTCGTCCTCTGTGCCTATAGTTCCGTTATCTCCACTATGCGGGTTGATTCCTAAAACCGCTATTTTGGGTTTTCCAATGCCAAAATCCTGCTGTAGCGATAAACTCATGGTTTTCACCTTTGAGGCGATCAAAGCAGAATCGATCAATTTTGGAACCTCACCAACACCGACATGGTCGGTGAGCAAGCCCACTCTAAGTTGGCCAGAGACCATAAACATAAGGGCATTTCCTTCTAATTCTTGGGCGAGATAGTCCGTATGACCGGGAAAACTGAAATCTTCCGCCTGTATATTACTCTTGTTAATTGGGGCGGTAACAAGCGCGTCTATTTTCTTTTCTTTTAAGGCTTTAACTGCCGCTTGAAGTGAAGCTTTGGCAAGATTGCCCGATTCAGGTGTAGAGGCTCCGAACGACAACTCGTGTTCATCTCTAATACAATTAAAGACATTTATTTTAGAACGCTCTAAGCGGTTTAAATCGCGTATTCCTTGAAAGGGTAGGTTTAGCGCAAGTGCCTTTTTTTGATCGGCTACAATTTTGTTAGATGCAAAAAATATAGGTGTACAGAACTCCAGCATTCGCTTATCCATAAAAGACTTCAGTGCAACCTCACATCCCACTCCATTCAAATCACCTACAGAAATTCCCAATTTTAAAGTCGAGTCTGTTTTCATAGCAGTATCTTTATCTTATTCAAAAGTACCATTTTTAAAACTGCTATGTTTACAGGAATCATCGAAACCTTAGGAGAAATTGTTCAGCTTGAAAAAAATCAAAGCAATCTAGATTTATGGGTCAAATCGAAGATTACTTCAGAATTGAAGATTGATCAAAGTGTTGCACACAACGGTGTTTGCTTAACCGTTGTCGACATCGATAAGGACATCTACAAAGTCACCGCTATTGAAGAAACCCTACAAAAAACAAATCTCAATCACCTCAAACAAGGAGATTTTGTCAATCTTGAGCGCGCGATGCTGATGAATGCGCGACTAGACGGGCACATGGTACAAGGGCATGTAGACACCACTGCAGTTTGCTCGCATGTTTCTAACCAAGACGGCAGCTGGGAGTTCCGATTTCAATTTGAAGATGTGCCAGAGTTCATTACCGTTGAAAAAGGATCCATCACAGTGGATGGAGTCAGCCTTACCGTCGTAGATTCAATGGAAAAAGAATTTTCTGTAGCTATTATTCCTTATACCTATGAGCATACGCGGTTTCAAGGTTATCAACCCTCAGACGTGGTGAACATCGAGTTCGATGTTATTGGAAAATACATTCACAAAATCTTAAAGCAACAAGGTAAGATTTAGAATAAACCTTGCATCTGCTTCCAAGCACGAGAGAGCACGTATCCGCTCAACATAGCGACCACAAATAGAATGAGCCCCTGTACGTTCTTTCCGTAAATGAAGTTACCGACAGAAAAGAGCACGGCGTAAACCATTACACATCCTGACAACATGGCCATGATGCCTTTAGGCACATTCCAAGACTCGGTTGAAGGAGCGTTGAATCGTTTCCAGCCAGGTCCTCCTGGATTTATTTTTGTCACGAATTCTTGTAAAACCTCATGGTCTTCAGCAGGCGTTAAAAAGGTAACTGCCAACCAGGCAATTGTCGTCACAATTACAACGAAAGGAAATTGAAACCAAGAGTCAAAAAAACCATCCGCTCCAAATAAAGCCGGGCCTATAGCCGTGAAACTAATTAAAATAGACACTACTCCCGAGACCACCATGGCTGTAATTTCACTCCAGGTGTTGATGCGCCACCAAAACCATCTCAAGATAAAAATCAAGCCACTACCTGCTCCAAACATCAAAATGATATCAAAGAGCTGCTTTGCATTCTGCATTTGTAAGGCGAAGAAGCTACTTAAGACCATTAGTAAAACCGTAGAAATACGTCCCACTAAAACAAGCTGCTTTTCGCTTGCATTTGGATTGATTTGTTGCTTGTAAAAGTCATTCACAATATAAGAAGATCCCCAGTTGAGATGAGAAGATAATGTTGACATATAGGCTGCTCCTAGTGAGGCCAAAACAATGCCTAAAAGACCTGCAGGAAGTTTGGTGAGCATTGCAGAATAAGCCAAATCGTTACCGAGTTTAGAAGCGTCTACTTGAGGAAAGGCCTGTTGAATTGAAGCGATATCTGGGTAGAGCACCAATGAGGCTAAGGCTACCAAAATCCATGGCCATGGCCTTAGTGCGTAATGCATGATGTTAAAGAAAAAAGTCGCCTTTATCGCATGGGTTTCGTCTTTAGCAGCCAGCATTCGCTGAGCCACATAACCTCCACCTCCAGGTTCGGCACCAGGATACCAGGCACTCCACCACTGCACAGCTAAAGGAATAATCAAAATAGCGATGAATGCATCTTTATCGTCAAAACTCGGACTCAAATCGAGCTTGCCTTTTACCTCTGCGTGAGAAAGCAATTGTTCTAAACCACCAACCTCTGGTAAATTAATCAAGTAAATCGCCGCTCCAAAGGCGCCGATCATCGCTACGATGAACAGTAAAAAGTCGGTATAAATAACCCCCTTAAATCCACCGAAGGTGCTGAAAAGCACAGTGATTGTTCCGGCAATAGCAACAATGGTCATAGGCGAAACGCCTAACATCACTTGACCTATTTTAATGGCGGCAAGTGTTACACCTGCCATCGCCAATACGTTAAAAGCTAAACCTAAGTATACTGCTCTAAACCATCTTAGAAAACGAGCGCTCTTACCGCTGTATCTCAACTCGTAAAACTCAATATCAGTAGTGACATTCGACTTACGCCAAAGTCTAGCGTATACAAATACCGTGAGTAAGCCAGTAAGTAAAAAGGCCCACCAAACCCAGTTTCCAGAGACTCCGTTTGTGCGGACAATATCTGTCACTAAATTGGGTGTGTCTGTTGAAAAGGTTGTGGCCACCATGGAGAATCCCAAAAGCCACCAAGGCATATTTCGTCCAGATAAAAAGAATTCAGATGTGTTTTTTCCTGAGGTTTTAGAAGCGATCAGTCCGATGACTAAAACCAAGGTGAAAAATCCAAATATGATGGCGTAGTCTAAAGAAGAAATTTCCATGTTTATTGCGTTAGTTGTGAGCTCTAAAATAAGAAAGAAAGTGAATTCTACTCAGAAAACGCAAACAAATTAGCCTTAGAAGCAAACCGTGCATCTAGTCGTAGCACAGGCGAATTCTATATTTCTGTTGTAGACGATACCAACTTTAACTCTAGCCTTTGCTTCTTTAACGTGATAAAACTCACCTTCGAACAAAACCTCGTCACTCAACATGTCGTCTAATTCGGCTATAACTTTCTCTTGAGTTGATCCATAGGCTCGCATACTTAACTGGCGAATTATAGTATTCCTCAAGGTTTTAAGTATTTTATAGCTTAGGTCTTCCTGAGATTCTGAATACTCAGATAGATAAGCTTTCATCTTCTTCATATTATTATAGATCATTCTATTCCCTAACTTACTGTATCCTGCGTAATCACAAACTGCAGTGGTCCAAACAGGGTGATAGGTTCCTTTCAAATCTCCGCTAGGA
>JBMYMD010000048.1:0-5718 GCA_049596955.1 Flavobacteriaceae bacterium | reverse complement strand
GATGAGACCCCTAGTGGAATAGAATTTGAAGAGTACGTAGAAAGCGAGAATCACTCTTCAAATTACATTTATGACCATAACAAACTCCACCGATTTGATATTTATATCAGTCAACAAAATTTAAATAAAATTAATAATGACCCAGCGGCAGAGCAGTACGTTGAAGGGTCTTTAGTTTTTGAAAATAAGATAGTCAGCAATGTTGGTATTCGCTACAAGGGTTCTATTGGAGCTTGGGTAGGATGTTTATCGGGAAATGACTGGTCAAACCCCTCAGGATATAAGACTTGTCCAAAATTGTCAATGAAAATTAAAATTAATTGGCAGGGAGATAGAAAATTTTATGGTTTAAACAAGCTTCAGTTTCATTCGCAAAATCTTGACCCATCAAAAATGCGCGAAAGATTAGGGTACCATATGTTCAGAAATTTTGGTGTAACAGCCCCAAGATCAAATCACGCTGTCATCTATATCAATGGCGAGTTTAATGGGATTTTTGCAAATACTGAGCAAATTGACGGGCCATTTACCAATAAAAATTTTGACAACTCTGGGGGTAACTTGTATAAAGAAACATGGCCTGTAAAATCCAATGGAGAAGCTCGCAGTGTATCTTATTTCCAAAGCGGATTAAAAACAAACGAAGAAGTATCTGATGTTTCTATAATCAAGACTTTTTCTGATCAGTTAGCCGCGGTTAATCACAGTGATGCGTGGACTGTGGTTGAAAACTGGATAGACAAAGAATCGTTTTTAAAAATGTTGGTGGTCGATAGAAGGATTGCGCATGACGATGGATTTCTTCATTTCTATTCGAACGGAGAAAACTTTGAAAATCACAATTACTATTTATACGAAGACCCTATTGAAAATAAAATACAGCTTATCCCATGGGATTTAGACAACGCCTTTGAAAACATTCTTTTTGATAGAAATCCTGTAACACCTGTTAAAGACAAATGGTTTGAAACCACGAATAATTGTCAAGGCTTTACTCATGGCGCTTTTAATCTTGTGCAAAAATCAGCAGCCTGTGATAAGATCATCGGATCTTTTGGACAATTTTTAGAGGAGTACAATGAGTTGGATAATGCTTTTAGAACCAATCTTTTTAATTCGCCCAATATCGATGCCCTTTTAGATTCTTGGTCAAATCAAATAAGAGATGCCGTCATAGAAGCGCACAACACGCATGGCAGTCAAGAACCCAGTTTTGAGCAATGGACTGCGAGCTTAGGCACTTTAAAAAGCGAAATAAGTCAGTCCTTAAATTAGTAAGGATGTGAGCCGATAATCTTATCCCAAGCAGGTGTTTAGAAATATGCTTCTTCGCTAACGCAATCAAAAACAACTGCGATTGGCAATTGACTTACACTCAAATATCTATTGAAATTTTAGTACATTTTAAGGATGATTCGAAATGTACTACACTTTTACCTAGCACTCCTATTGATTTGCGGATGTACTGCTTCAAAAACTGAATTGAGTATAGCCCCAATCTTTTCAGACCAAATGGTCTTACAACAAGAGCAGTCTAACACAATCTGGGGAAATGCCAACCCAAATTCTAAAATTGCCCTAAGCACCTCTTGGGGAGAGAAAATAAGCACCCAAGCAGATGCTAAAGGTCAATGGAAAGTTCAATTGCCTACGCCTTCTTATGATAAAAACGACCCTTCAAGTAGCCACAGCATAGAGCTTACAGATGGAGATTCTAAAATTGAGATCAGCGATGTGCTCATAGGCGAGGTTTGGTTAGCTTCTGGACAGTCGAATATGGAGTGGAGAATGAATCAGTGCGAAGGCTGCGTCATTGATCAAGTTCAAGAAATAAAAAACTCGACTAACCCTCATATTAGAATGTTTTCGGTGCCAGCGGATTTGTCTGGAGCATCCCTAAAATATACCACTTGGCTATCGGCGAGTCCTGAAAATACCGGTGAGTTTAGTGCAGCAGCCTATTATTTTGCAAAAAAACTGCACGAAGAATTAAAGGTTCCTATAGGGATTGTCAACTCAAGTTGGGGAGGTACAAGAATTGAGTCTTGGATGAGTCCAAAAAAATTAAATCAATTAGATGAAACCAAGGAATTGATTTCTGAAGACTACAGTTTTTCAAAATATCAAGAGTTGATTATAAGACAGAACGATTCTATCATTAAGAATTTAAATGCAAAGTACGGGTTCAATAGTTTTGACATTCCCAAATCCCCAGTACGAGAAGAATTAGCCGATCAATTTCTCAAGGTATGGCAAGAGCTTGACCTCGATGATGCTTCATTTAAAAACCCTGAATTTGATGATTCTTCATGGGACACTTGGACTCCTAATTTGTATACCTATGGGGGATTAAAATGTGACGGGCGATTTGAATCGGCTTATAACGAGTCAGACCCTCTATTGTCTGATGGAGTCATTTGGTTTAGAACCGAGGTAGAGATTGATGATATCACCAAAGACTACATTTTACATATCGAAAAAGGGATAGATGATGCCGATCAAACCTATTTCAACGGAACCCTCATTGGAAACACATTAGGATGGAACCTTGAACGAAAATATAGCATTCCAAAAGACCTCTTGAAAAAGGGTCGTAACATCATCGCCTTTAGAATTACCGATACAGGAGGTGGGGGAGGATTTAATAGTCCGGCAAGCATCTACAATGAACAAGAAAAGATTGCACTGCCTTTTAATGAGTTTAAATTTAGACATCACGGATTCATTCTTAGCGGCACAAATTTTCTAGTACACCACTTTTCTAATGAGGAGTTAATCAACTTGCCTGAGGAGCTCAGAAAAGACATTACCTCAAATACTTCGGTGACCATGCAGAACCAATTTTCAGCCATGTACGAAAAAATGCTCTCACCAGTAATTCCATACGGTATCAAAGGGTTTCTTTGGTATCAGGGGGAATCTAATGTTCAAAACAATCACGAATATGCAAACTTGCTTTCGGGAATGATTGACGACTGGAGATCGGCCTGGAAATCTAATTTACCCTTTTACTATGCGCAAATAGCTCCCTATATATACGATGAAAATCACAATTCTCAAGCGCTGCGTGAAGCCCAACGAAAAACCTTAAAAAACACTGAAAAAACGGGTATGGCAGTTTTACTCGATATTGGAGAAAAGCTCGACATCCATCCAGAAAACAAAAAAGACGTTGGCGAAAGGCTCTCCTTTCACGCTTTAAAAAACGAATATGGAATGGATATCGCCGCTGACGGACCACTGTATCGCGAGCACATAAGTAGAAACAATTACATTGAAGTTGTATTTGATCACTCCGATAGCGGCTTGGTCGCCTTAGGAGATCTAAACGGCTTTGAAGTTGCTGGCGCTGACGGGGTGTTTCATTCAGCCCAAGCGACCATCGTCAAAAATAAGGTCAGGGTCTTTTCAAATCAGGTTTTAAAACCCATACACGTTCGATATGGATGGAAAAATTGGTTTGTGGGCACTCTTTTTAACGCTGAGGGCTTAGCGGCCTCATCTTTCTCAAGTCAACAATAGCACAATAATCAGAACTAACTAAATCTAATCAAAGCAATAAAATTCATGAACGGATTTAAAACATATCGCATCCTCTCAATTCTCACGGTATTTATGGTACTCGGATGTCAAGACAAGGTCGAGAAGCAGGAGGAAGTCTTTCTCTTTTCATACTTTAAAAATAATGGAGAAGACGGCCTGCATTTGGCTTACAGTTATGACGGTCTGAAATGGGAGGCCTTGAACGACGATAAGTCGTTTTTGACTCCAGAGCTCAGCAAGGATAAACTTATGCGTGACCCCTGTATTATTAAAGGCCCTGATGGAAAATTCCATATGGTTTGGACCGTAAGCTGGGAAGAAAAAGGAATCGGCTATGCAAACTCCACAGATTTGATCAATTGGTCTGAGCAGAAGTTTATTCCAGTCATGCAGCATGAAGAATCAACCAAAAACTCATGGGCTCCAGAACTGTTTTACGATGAGGTAAAAGAGCAGTACCTCATTTTTTGGGCAAGTACAGTTTCAGATAAGTTCTTAGAAACCGCCAATCAGGCTGAAGACAGCTGGAATCACAGAATTTACTTTACCACCACCAAAGACTTTGAAGAATTCGCAGAGACCGAGATTTTTGTCGAACCAGGATTCAATGTCATCGACGCTACAATTGCGCACAATGAAAGTCATTACTTCATGATTATAAAAGATGAGACTTTGCTTCCCGAAGCTCAAAAAACGCTGCACGTACTTGAATCTGATAATCCTTACAACTGGAATGTTTCTATTTCAGAAGCCATCTCAAATCATTGGGTTGAAGGCCCCACAATTACTAAAATAGGTGATGAGTGGATTGTTTATTTCGACCAATACAGAGCACACAAATTCGGAGCCGTAAAGTCAAAAGACCTCAAGACCTGGGATAATATTTCTGATCAAATTGAATTTCCCGAAGGAATACGACACGGCACAGTATTTAAAGTCTCAAAAGATGTTTTGGAAGGATTGGAGGGGATGGGGGGATAGTGAGAGGAGATTTTAGGCTATCAAATAATACTATTTTTATTCAGTGATGTATTTATACATTGCTGATTCTATCGATTTATCTAAATAAAAGGTCATTTGTACAACAGAAACTTTTGTTTCACTGCCCATAGTCGTTTCGACAAACTTTTCTGAATCTGGTGTTAAATCACCCATATAGTAAAAATCGTCTCCTTCAGCATTTTCCTTTTTTACGAATAGAGGGAGTCTAGTTTTAGTTATCTCTGCATCTCTAAATTTCTGAACATCTGGACTACTTAGAGTTCTTTTTGATTTTGACATGTAGACAAGCGTCCTTTGATCTTGAAAACCGTCTTCATACTTAGTGGTTTCTGAAATATGCTCTTCTTTATGGTAGTTTAAAAAAACAGGACAATTTTTATTGTTAGGATGAAACATATAGCCTCCTACATTTTGAGCTAGAGGTTGCTGATCCCAGTTTAGTACACGGAAGCAGTCTTTTCTAGAGTACTTTTTGAAACGAATAAATCCTTCATTGTAATTCTCTGGTTTAAATTGGTCTTGATAGATACGAATGCTATAATTAGTGGAATCGAGCAAATACTCTTTAAACGAATTGTTTTGTAGGGCCTCCCTTAGGTCTTTTGCAACTCTAATAGTTTCGCCGTCTAACTCTATTACCTTTAGATTGTATATCTGCGAAACAGAGACCAATTTTCGATTATAGTTCTCTGTGATAAAATTGAGGTTGAGATTGTGAATAGCAGACAAAATACACTCTTGGCTTGGGCTATATCCATAACGATGAGCTATAGTAGATTCAATATTTGCAAAGTTTGCTATTCCTTTCTGAATCAACTCCAACAAAATTATACTCTCTTCGACTCGTATAGTGTTGTTTATTTCTTTGGAGAGGTACTTCAATAGTATCAAACTTTGGTCCTGTATTAGTCCCTTTAGTTCCTCTTGGGTTTTTGAAGCAAACTCATAAAAAGAGTGCTTCGAGTACTGAACATATTGAAATGGATTTCTAGAGCCATGATCTAAAAAATCAGTCATCATTGGATTTCTGCCTATTTTAAATTTTAACAGGTTGTAATCATGTAAAAGGTCTTTTTTGGTTTGAACATTTGAAGCATCAATTGATTTATAGATTCGATCCTTTGTAATTTCATCAAAATTAATAGTAGAAGAGCCTGGAATGTACTTGGAGCC
>JBMYMD010000047.1:0-5873 GCA_049596955.1 Flavobacteriaceae bacterium | reverse complement strand
TGCCTGTTAACTGACAGATGTGATCGATATGGGCGATGATGGTTTCTATTTTAAGCCCTGAGGCTTGTGGGGTTGTTATACCTCGCTTCCAATCAGGAATCATCATCCAAGCATCGAAGGCCATGCCAATAATACCTTCTCTTGCGACTATAGCTTTGATTTGTTCATCGCTGAATTGTCGGTGATTGGGAACAAGCGTTCTACAGTTTGAATGACTTGCCCAGAGAGGCCCATCATAACAATCTAAGGTCTCCCAAAAACTTTCATCACACAGGTGGGTGAGGTCTAAGATGAGGCCCAATTCTTCTACTTTTTTTACTAAATCTTTGCCTTTTTGTCCAATTCCTCCCTCTGAATCTGTACCATGTGCATAGGTTCCAGGTCCGTAGTGTGCAGCTCCTATAGCACGCAAACCCTCTTCATGCATCAGTTCTAGATGCTCTAAGCTCACTATAGAATCTGCGCCCTCGAGACTCAGTATATACCCCAATGGCATTTCTTTTTGTTGTTGCCAGTTTTCAAAGTGCTGATTTAATGCAGCAGCTGATTTGAGCTGAACTAGGTGGCCGTCTTTTTCCATTGCTCGGTACCAGGCGAGTTGGGCCTGAGTTTGAGCCCAGGCTTGTTCGGGAGAATTCCATCCCGGAAGGGGATTGTCTGGCTTAACGTAGCGAGCAATTAATGTTGCAACGCAAATGCCAATGTTTCCTTTTCTCATCGCCGGAAATGAAACTGTGTTCTTTTCGCGATCTGGAAAATCCTTTAATCCGGCTTCGCTTTTACGGATGTATGATACCTCATGCCTTAGGTCACGATTCCATTCCATGGCATTCATAGAAAGATCTAAATGGGCGTCAATAATAAACTTCATACAGCAGGGTGAATTAAATAATCTCTTGCCTCAATCGGCCAGACTTCTTTGACCTCATGCCCGCGACAAACATAGGCCGCATTGTATTTGGCAACGGTTGGACAGATGTGTACGGGAACGGCATAGAACAAATCGCCCACTTTACAATCTATGGGAGATGTTGTTTTTAGGATGAGGTGTTCCTCACTTTGCCCAATGTGCTCTGCATCCTCAAAACCAAATATTGAAACTCTTGGCATAGGCATTTCAGACGCAAGCGCCTTATGGCCTAAATCAAAACAATAAATAGATGGTGCTGGTTTGCTGATTAAACGCGTCAAAATGAGGGCGGCCTGTTTAAAAGGAGATTCAGCCCATATCTTTTGATAGCCCAAATCCCATAGCAAGGTGGTTCCAGGACTCAAATAATTATCCTGTCTTAAAGCGTGAGGCAAAAAACTTGGAGAGCCACCGGTAATGAGTTTGACCGCATGTTTTTCTTCATTTTCTATTTGAGCAATCAGGGCTTCAACCGTTTTAAAGTGGTCTTGACAGTTTGCAATGCGCTGATTTAAATCGTGGTCACGGATGTGCCCGTCGTAGATGTGAAGCCCCGCAAAAGTTAAGTGAGCTGAAGATTTGATTTTCGAGTATAATTCAAAGGCTTCTTCGGGCACTATTCCACTTCTGTTCATACCGTTGTTGATGTCAATCCAAAGCGGTAATTGCAGTTGATGTTCATGTGACAGTCGTTCAAAAAGAGCAAGACTGTCTGAATTATCACATAGGGTTGAAAATTCGGTTGATGAAAACTTTTGTTGAGCACTTAAAAGTGTTTTTACTTTTTCTGCACTGGGCTGATGTGCTAAGAGAATTTTATCGACACCTTCTTTGGCGAGCATTAGCATTTCTGAAGTTGTGGCACATTTAAATTTTGTAATGCCCTGCTTTTTTTGAAGGGCGACTATTGCACTCATTTTATGGGTTTTTACATGAGGCCAAAGTCGGTCTATACTTCCAGCTATATGGAGCATTTCTTGAATGTTGTGCTCAATACGCTCTGGATAAACTACAAGAGCTGGGCTAGAGAGTTCTTCATTATGCTTAATCTGGTACCACTCCATCTCAGTGTTCAATTTCAAAAATAGCTTCTACTTCTGCGGTGATATTTTGAGGAAGCATCATGCCAACAGCACTGCGAGCACCTATTCCGCTTTCGTCTCCAAAAACTTCTGCGAGCAATTCGCTAAAGCCATTGACGGCATAGGTATGTTCATTGAAATCTGGGGTAGAATTGATCATACCCAGCACTTTGACAACCTTTGTTATACGAATTGCGGGGTCTAAATAGGTCACCAATGTAGACAACATGGTAAGGCCTACTTGACGAGCCGCTTCTTTGGCCCCGTCTTTATCTAGATCTAAGCCGGCTTTACCTTTGATGAGTTCAGAAGAATTGAGAACTGGCCCGTGTCCTGAGACGTATAAATGGTTGCTTGAAATGGCAAATGGCTTATATACTCCAAGAGGTTTAGGTGCTGGAGGCAAACTGAGACCTAAACTTTTTATTCGACTGCTGAGTTCAATTGCATTCATGCCCATAAGAAAAGAGGTAAAGAGTTTAAAATGAATTCTTTAAATTAATGTTTTAAAACAAAACAACTAACAGTCAATATAATGAGAATCTTTTTATTTTTTTCGCTTTTACTGCTTTTTGCCTTTGGATGTCAACCTACTCCAAAAGAGACTTCTCCAAACATTCTGGTGATTTATATGGATGATTTAGGATTTGGAGACGTGGGCTTTAACGGAGGAAAGGCGATCAGCACTCCAAACATGGACCGCTTGGCCAATGAGGGCATGAATTTTGTCAATGCGTATTCGAGTTCGGCAACCTGTACACCAAGTAGATATGCCTTACTGACAGGAGTCTATCCTTGGAGAGAAAAGCGTGCACGAATTTTGCCGGGTACTGCTCCCCTTATAATCGATACAGCTCAGGCGACCCTTCCGAGAATGCTTCAGTCTAAAGGTTATTATACGGCTATAATTGGTAAATGGCATTTGGGTTTAGGTGATGGAGATGTGAATTGGAACGAGACCATATCACCTGGTCCAAATGAGTTGGGATTTGACTATTCCTATATTTTGGCTGCCACGCAGGATAGAGTTCCAACCGTCTATATCGAAGACGGTAATGTGGTTGGCCTCGAAGAAGACGATCCTATAGAAGTGGATTATAAAACGAACTTTGAAGGGGTTCCAACGGCTTTGACACATCCCGAACTTTTAGAAGTCATGTGGGATCACGGGCACAACAACAGCATTGTCAATGGTATTCCTCGAATTGGCTTTATGAAAGGCGGTAAAAATGCTTTATGGAGTGATATCGATATGGCCGATGCTTTTTTAAATCAAGCCAAAACTTTTATCACATCCCACTCAAAGGAGCCTTTTTTCTTGTTCTATCCCATGCAACAACCACACGTTCCAAGAACGCCTCATCCTAGATTTGTTGGAGCTACAGACCTTGGTCCGAGAGGTGATGTCATTGCTGAAGCCGATTGGGTTATTGGAGAATTACTAGCACAATTAGAAACCGAAGGCATTTTAGAAAACACCCTTGTCATTTTCACAAGTGACAATGGGCCGGTTTTAAATGATGGATATGTTGACCAAGCTGTCGAACGCAATGGCGATCACAAACCATGGGGACCGTTAAGAGGAGGTAAATACAGTCTTTTCGAAGCGGGTACTCACGTGCCATTTGTGGCCTACTGGAAAGGAAAAATCCAAACCGGAACGTCAAACTCACTTATTAGTCAACTCGATTTATTTTCTTCTTTGGCAGCAATAGTCAATAGCGAAGAACGCACTGCTGACAGCCATGATTTGCACCAAACCCTTTTGGGTCAATCACAGGTAGGGCGCCAGGATTTAATTATCGAGGCTAGCGGTCGAACCGCACTGAGAACCGAAGATTGGGTGTACATTCCTCCCTATACGGGACGTCGTGCTGTGAGTCGTTTTACCAATATTGAACTCGGGAATAGTGAGACACCATTGTTGTATCATTTAAAAACAGATATAGGACAGCAGCAGAACTTGGCAACAGACAGCCTAAGCCAGCTGGAGTCAATGCAAAAGCAATACAAGACTATTTTAGGTGTCGAATAAATTTTTGACAAAAAAAATCTATCTTCACTACTACGACTAATTAATCGCGAAACATGAGACTAAGACTATTCGGGTTTGTGCTCTTATTGACAAGCCTACAATACATTAATGCGCAACAAAATAATTTTAAAGAGCGGCCATCTTTTGCCCCGGTAGCCTTAAAAACTTCAGAACCTGTTATAGATGGAAATGTTATAGACGATCCCGTTTGGCAAGACATAGACCCCATTACCGATTTAACTCAAGTCACGCCTAACTTTGGAGCAGCTGTAAGTGAAAAAACAGAAATCAGGGTTGCCTATACAAACAACTCTTTTTTGGTCGCTGTAGTTTGTTACGACAGTACCCCAGAGCGTATCGTAGTCTCTGATTCGCGAAGAGATGCTAAGCTCAACGACGAGGATAGTTTTCAGTTTATTATAGACACTTATAACGACCAACAAAACGGGTTTTTGTTTGGAACTAACCCAGATGCTAAACAATACGACGCACAGATTGATAACGAAGGTGATGGAAACTTTTCACGAGCTGGACGTCAGCAGGGAGGAGTTATTGGAGGAACCAACCTCAACTGGGATGCTTCATGGAATGTGGTCACTCAAAAAGGAGAATTCGGATGGAGTGCTGAGTTTGAAATACCGATGAAATCTATACGATTCCTATCGGGTCAAGACAAAACTTGGGGAATCAACTTCCAAAGAAATATCGCCAAAAACACAGAGATTGCTTTTTGGGCGACACTGCCTCTTGGGTTTGAAATCAAGCGCGTTTCTATGGCGGGAAAAATGAATGGCATGCAGCTTAGAAATCCAAAAAACTTAAAGCTCTTTCCCTATGTCATCGGTCAAGAAATTAGAGATAATGCCGGAGTTTACAATAGCTCCCAAACCAATGGAGACGCCGGAATCGACCTCAAATACAGTTTAACTCCAGGATTGACTTTAGACTTGACTTACAATACAGACTTCGCTCAGGTTGAGGTCGATGAACAGCAAATTAATTTAGATCGTTTTAATCTGTTTTTTCCAGAAAAACGCGCTTTTTTCTTAGAAAACGCAGGACAATTTTCAGTAGGAAGCCCCGGTGAGGTAGACTTGTTTTTTAGCCGTAGAATAGGGATTGGTGAAAATGGCTCAGTAGTGCCAATTATTGGCGGGGGTCGTATTTCAGGTAAGGTAGGTCAAACCAATGTTGGACTTTTGGGCATGCAAACGGAGGCCGTAGGAGAAGATGGGTTTAGAACTAACTTTTCAGTTGCGCGAGTCAATCACGATTTTTCGAAAAGTCGATCGTCATTAGGGGCTATAGTAGTAGGGAAAAACGACGTTGGTGCCGGTTCAGAAAATTTCAACAACGTCATTGCGATAGACGGAAAGTTAGGGCTGGGTAAAAAAGCAGACATAACGGGCTTTATTGCAAAAAGTAATGGGCTTCAAGATCGGGAACGTGAGCATGCCTATCAATTCAAGGGAAACTACAACTGGGACGGTTGGCGCGTAAGTTTAGGTTATACTGAACTCGGAGAAGGCTTTAATCCTGAAGTAGGGTTTTTATTGCGCTCTTCTTTTAAAAAGCCCGAATTCTTAATTTTTAAACAGTGGAGAACTAAAAATCTGGGGCCTATATTTGAAGTTAGACCCCATGTCTCAGGGTTTAGCTATTACGACTTTGACAATCGTTTGATCAGTAGTTTTTTACACGTGGATAATCACTGGGTTTGGCCAAGCGGATTCGAAATTCACACTGGAATTAATTTTAGAACAGAGGGTGTTTTTGAGCCTTTTTCACTTACTGGAGTTGAGGTTCCCGTTGGAGAATACAATCATCAAGAACTACAGTTTGTTTT
>JBMYMD010000046.1:0-5918 GCA_049596955.1 Flavobacteriaceae bacterium | reverse complement strand
TCTGTAATATTTGACGCAGCTACATCTGTAGGTGTTGATGGCGCCTCTTCATCTGGCGGTGATAATGTCGTCACCTCTATACTTGCCTGTGTAGAAGTGTTTTCAGCGGCATCAGTGGCCTCAACTGCAACACTATAAGTAGTCGCAGGATCTAGGCCTGTTAAACTGTATGAAGTTGACGCCGTCGTTCCATTTAATGTGCCGCCTACATAAACATTGTATCCGGTTACGCCTACATTATCCGTAGATGGTTCCCATGTGATGTCTGCACTTGTCGTAGTCTCATTACTTGAACTAAGATTTGTAGGCTGCGTTGGTGCCTGTGAATCTACAAAAGCTCCTGTGGTAAAGCTCGTGGAGCCCTCACCTGATTCGTTGCCTGCTGCATCCTTAGCTCTTACAGCAACACTGTATGAAGTCTCTGGGCTTAGACCCGTTAGACTATACGAGGTGCTTGTTGTTGAGCCGTCTAATTCGCCGTCTACATAAACATCGTATCCGGTTACGCCTACATTATCCGAAGCATCAGTCCATGTAATGTCTGCACTTGTATCTGTAATATTTGACGCAGCTACATCTGTAGGTGTTGATGGCGCCTCTTCATCTGGCGGTGATAATGTCGTCACCTCTATACTTGCCTGTGTAGAAGTGTTTTCAGCGGCATCAGTGGCCTCAACTGCAACACTATAAGTAGTCGCAGGATCTAGGCCTGTTAAACTGTATGAAGTTGACGCCGTCGTTCCATTTAATGTGCCGCCTACATAAACATTGTATCCGGTTACGCCTACATTATCCGTAGATGGTTCCCATGTGATGTCTGCACTTGTCGTAGTCTCATTACTTGAACTAAGATTTGTAGGCTGCGTTGGTGCCTGTGAATCTACAAAAGCTCCTGTGGTAAAGCTCGTGGAGCCCTCACCTGATTCGTTGCCTGCTGCATCCTTAGCTCTTACAGCAACACTGTATGAAGTCTCTGGGCTTAGACCCGTTAGACTATACGAGGTGCTTGTTGTTGAGCCGTCTAATTCGCCGTCTACATAAACATCGTATCCGGTTACGCCTACATTATCCGAAGCATCAGTCCATGTAATGTCTGCACTTGTATCTGTAATATTTGACGCAGCTACATCTGTAGGTGTTGATGGCGCCTCTTCATCTGTAGGTTCAGTAGAAGAACAAGAAGTAATCACAATATCATCTAAATATAATCGATCACCGTTGTTTGAAGCATCACATCTAAATCTGAATTGGGTAGTAGAACTAAAGGTTGCATCAAAAACAACTTGTTCAAAATATCTTTGATTATTTACAAATTCATCGTTCAAATTCCACTCCTCTATCTGTGACCAAGAAGATCCTCCATTCGTAGAATACTCTAAGAAAAAGTCTTCGCTTGGATTGTCAAAACTCACGGTTATATAAGTGAAGTCGATTTGAACTCTGCTAATTCCTGAAAAATCCAGATTACCGGTTCTAATATTTGAAGTAGATGTATCATCTCTTAGTCGGACTGCATATGTTCCTGAATTCGCATATTGAGAATCTGATGCACTTCGTCTGGCATCTGAACCACCATCAATCCAATTACCAAAACCACTTTCGAAGTCGTCGTTAGTCGCTTCTTCACAAGGTTTTGGCTCTGTAGTAGTAGCTTGTGTAGTAGCTCTATCTGATAGGTTTCCTGCACCATCGTACGCTTCTATTTCAAAATTATACGTTGTTGATGCTGACAAGCCTTGAACCGTTAATGAAGTCGAAGTCGTTGTTTGTAATTCTGACCCGTCCTGAAACACTCTATATCCTGCAACTGCCCTGTCGTCAGTTGAAGCAGTCCAAGTTAAGACTAATTTAGTGTCCTCAATGTCAGAGGCTGCAAAAGAAGTCGGAATTGTAGGTGGTGTTACATCTGGTTCTTGGTTTAATGATAATAGTGCGTCGTAAGCATTAACCACACCATGACCAAATGTATTGTCAAAACCTGGATCGCCTAAATCTTTTGCTGAATTGTACATGACCTCTTCTACCTGCGTTTTTGTCAAGCTAGGATCAACAGCTAAGATAAGTGCTGCAACACCTGCAGCGATTGGAGTTGCTGCTGAAGTACCTCCAAAACCACCAGTAGTTGCCCCATTAGAATAACCTGCAGATCCTTCTCTATCAAGCGTACGAATACCGTGGTAAAAAACTGAACCGTTATTGGTATTACTTGGAGCGGTAATATCAAGTGTAGGACCCTGATTACTGTATACTGAAATTTCTCCAGCACCATCTACTGCCCCCACAGCCATAACACTTGCTAAATTTGCAGGAAAGCCGACACAAGTACCATAATCATTTCCTGAGGCTACAAGACTAACCGTACCTAAACCACCTCTACCGTTAACTGCCGCCCAGTCAAAGGCCTCTGCGACAGCTTCAACAGCTCTATCCGTACAAGTACTATATCCCCATGAATTTGAGGTGATGTGGGCTCCTCCTTGTTCTGCCGCCCAACGTACACCAGTTGCTACATCAGCATTTGAGGTGTTTGACGCAAATATGTTTATAGAAAAAAAGCTTGATTGCGGAGCGACACCTCGAGCATCAATATCATTATGCAGAGCACCAATGAGTCCGGCACAAGCTTGACCGTGATCTCCGTTAGAGTCTGGAGTCCCGTCTCCATTATTTACAGGTGTAAACCCAGGTAGAAGTGTATTCATATCTCGGTGTTCTTCTACACCATCATCAATAACCGCAACAACTACACTGGAGTTTCCCGTAGAAATCGTCCAAGCTTCGGGAGCATCAATGTCATTATCCTCGACTAGAGGAAAACCGTCGATACTTCCCCCAGTATTATTTAAGTGCCACTGATCAGAATAAAGTGGATCTTCTAGTTTTACAAGGTCCATTTTAAAATCAGGTTCCCCCCATTCTATTAAGCCTTGAGATTGTAACTCCTGTATAAACTCAAATTGTCTCGAAATATCTTGAACTTCTAACAAGTAGGTATCAGGACCGACGATGTTACGAACAAATTTAGTGTTGTATTCGCTGGTCATATTTTGAATTGCGCTTAATTCAACTCCTGGCTTGAGTTTAATCATTACTCGTTTGGTTAACCAAGCTTTCATACCATGAACCCTAAAGGCAGGAGCCATGTCATAAGCCTGAATACCATTTGAATTATACTGAGCCAAAAAATTATCACGTGAAGTTTTTGAGCTGAAATCTCCAAAAACATTGGCGTTTCTCAAAAGCATCACACCTTTGATATCCATAACTTCTGTTATGGCAGAGATTGAAGCGTTATATGAACTTAATTGAGCTTCTAGTTTTGTCGCTGCAGTTTGATCAACCGTTTTAGGGAAATATAAGGCCATAGCGTTATAATCTGGAACGACTTCAATTTTTCCTTTAGTGGTAAAGTAGTGAAGCTTTTCTGGTTGCTGTGTCCAGTCTTGAGCAAAAGCATAAGAAATACTACTAATTAAGATGGTGGTAAGTAATTTTTTCATTTTAGTGTATTATAAGCATCTGAAAAGATATGCTTTTACAATGTCTATTTCAAATACTGTTGGACGAATGATTTGAAATCAAGGACAACTAACCTTTATTGTGGCCAGTAACAAAGGTTTGTAAGGCTTGAACAAAAAAAGTCCAAACAAATTAATTTGTTTGGACTTCAATTATTGTAAGAAAAAACCTTTAATATCTTCTGTTTTTCATTTTGATATTCACAAAAAGCTGGCTAGAGTTCTTAGCAGCATTCAGAAGGTTGCTTTGAAGCGATTGTTCATAAGCATAACCGATATTTGCATTTAAAAATTCTGAATAAACCATTGCTAAAATGCTATAGGTTTCTCGAGTTGAGTATCCCGCGCCCACCTTAAACGTATCTCTATAATTGAAAAGTAAATTCATATCTACTGTTGATGGAATATTCGTTTTGTCAATCATTGATCTGTACATAAGTGCAGGCTCAAGAACAAGGTCATTGCTTATCTCTAAATTAAGGCCCATAACGGCAAAGAGTTGACGTCGTTCGCGAACTGAAGCCTCAATTCCATTCTCTTCTAATTTATTAGAATTAAAAAGTGCCGGAATACTTAAGCCCGCATAAAACACTCTAGAGCGATAGTGCGCGCCAAAACCAAAATTAAACGTAAATTGTCCTTGCCCCTCAAGGTTAGGATCCACCCCGCTTCCTGGTATTCCTTGTAATTCATTAATATTGACATTATACCATCCTCCTTGAGCTCGAACTCCTAATTGAATTACATTTTCATTACTGAGCTTTAGTCGATAAGAATAATCGGCTGCCAGGCGTGTTTGAGATTCGATAAAGACCTTATCTCTCATAGCCATAAGTCCAAGGGTTACATTTTCATTCATCTCTCTAGCATAACTCAAAAAACTTGTTTCTGGTCCTTGATCAATTGCACCTAATGAAGATAAATGTGTAATTAGTAATTCACTTGACGAATCGTTTAATGAAATCGCCGGATTAAACAACCTGTAGTGCTGGCCAATAAAAATTGGAGTGGCTTCTTGTTGGGCTGAAACTGAAATACTTATTCCAGCTATTAAACAAAGTGTTATTATATTTTTCATTTTTCTTGAGGTTTTATGGGTGTTATCGAGCTATATAAATCCAGCCTTGTAAATCAATTTGATTGTCTCCGTTGATATCGACTTGATAGAAGTAAGATCCTTCTGGAATGTTTTTCCCGTCGTTTCCAACACCTGTCCAATCGTTTGTATAATTGTTTTTACTAAAGATTAACTGCCCGTTTCTCGTGTAAACATATACACGGTTATTTGGGAATTCATTGATTTTATACACTTCCCAAGTGTCATAAAATCCATCGTTATTTGGCGTGAAATAATCACTAGGAGTTGGTAAAAAGACTGTTCTATTAGGATCACAGATAAAGGCATCTTCATCATCTAATACTCCATCGTTATCATCATCTGGGTCTGTAGAATCAGGATCAAAGTCGCCGTCACAATCATCTGGTTTACTGTTAGGGTCAGTTGGATCGCTACCTTCTCGTATTTCAACAGGATCTGAGTATCCATCACCATCTGTATCTTCATTTCTTGGGTCAGTTCCATAATTATTAACTTCTTCTCCATTACTCAAGCCATCAGAATCACAATCTAAGTTTGCCCATGCGGGTTCTGCATTGGCAGGATCTTGATTTTCTGACCATGAACAAGGATCATCGGCATCTGTATCAGAGCCATCTAAATCTCCATCTCCATCACGATCTGGATTTAGTGGTGCTGGGTCATCAGCATTAATTACCCCATCATTATCGCAATCTGCATTTTTCCATACAGGTTCAGCATTTTCTATAACCTGAGTCTCTCCCCAGACACATAAATCTAATGGATTAGGATCGGTATCATCCCTATCGCCATCACCATCGGTATCTGCCTTAAGTGGGTTAGTTCCATCAATTACTTCCTGTCCATTTGAAATCGTATCTCCATCACAATCTGCAGCATTCCAAGCCTCTGTTGCTTCATTGGTGTTTTGATTAGTAGAATATGCACAAGGGTCAAGTGGATCAGAATCTGTTCCGTCACGATCGCCATCTCCGTCTGTATCAGGATTCTGCTCGTCTGTTCCTGCAGCGATTTCATCACCATTTGAAACAAAATCTCCATCACAATCAGCTGCGTTCCAAGTGGCATCTGCATTGGCAGGATCTTGATTTTCTGAGTAGACACAATTATCTAGTGGAGCTGTATCTGTTCCGTCTAAATCGCCATCGCCGTCTGTATCAGGATTCTGCTCGTCTGTTCCTGCAGCAACTTCTTCTCCGTTCGTTGAGCCGTCGTTATCACAATCAGCTGCGTTCCACGCGGCATCTGCATTGGCAGGATCTTGATTTTCTGAGTATGTACAATTATCTAGCGGAGCTGTA
>JBMYMD010000045.1:0-6198 GCA_049596955.1 Flavobacteriaceae bacterium | reverse complement strand
ATGATCAGATTTAATAAAGAATATCACGGAACGAGTTCTAAACCATCAAACTTTCTAAGAACTCACGGTTATATCAATGCATGGTTTAAAAAGCACTCTTCAAAAAAGACGAACAACTAATACGAACCAAAACAACTGTCGAACATTGAGGCATTTCCTTTTTTCGAGATAAAAAACTAGTTCTAAAATAAGATAAAATACAATTACAAAAGTTGAATTCAATACATTTCAGAAATACACACTTCAAAACAATTTTACTTTTCACATGTATAAGCTTACTATCAATTGGATGTAGTAAGACTGAGAAAAAAGTATCTAAACCGAATGTTTTGTTCATTTCCATTGATGATCTAAGACCTAGTTTGGGAGTATATGGAGATAGTATTGCTGTCACTCCCAATATTGATGAATTTGCAAGGGAGGGAATAACTTTTACAAATTCATATTGTCAGGCAGCAGTGTGCGCACCTTCTAGGGCTAGCTTAATGACTGGTATAAGACCAGATTCTACTCGTGTTTGGCATCTTGGGGATAAATTCAGAGAACTAAATCCCGAGGCCGTAACTATGCCTCAGTACTTTTCAAAATTTGGTTATCATACGGTTAACATCGGGAAAATCTTCCACAATTACATGCCTGACTCAGTTTCATGGGATGAACCGGATCTCAGGCCTTCTCGCTACAAGAAAAAAGAATGGCTCAAAAGAGATGGAGAAACGTTTTACATCAGTGAAGAGGTAAATACTTCGCAAGCAATCAAAAGAGATTCGCTATTAAAAATTCGACCTGTTCGATACGCTGATGGATGGAATACAGGACCAGCTTGGGAGGCTGCCGATGTGCACGACACGATGTACTATGACGGAGCACAAACAAAGTTGGCCAAAGAGACATTATCACGTCTAGCAAAAATGAACCAACCATTTTACATGGGACTGGGGTTTTTTCGTCCGCATTTACCATTTGCGGTTCCAAAAAAATATTGGGATTTATATGACCCGAACAAAATACCACTAGCTAAGAACCAAGAAATACCGAAAGGCGCACCTCTATATTCAATGAATTCAATGTATGAACTAAGACATTACGACGGTTTTTCGCATATCGGTCATCCCACTTCTTCTTACAGAATGGAAGAGGACACAATACGGACGTTGAGGCAAGGATACTACGCAAGTGTGAGTTACGTAGACGCTTTACTCGGAGACCTATTCACACATTTAATGGATCTCGGAATCTACGAAAACACCATCATTGTAATTTGGGGAGACCATGGCTGGAAATTAGGTGACCACAATAGCTGGGGTAAAATGACCAATTATAATATTGATTTAAAAGTACCCGTAATTGTACGATATCCAAATCAAAAAAATCGGGGAGTACAAACAGATGGAATGATTGAGCTGGTTGATTTATTTCCCTCAATCTGCGAATTAGCGGGAATTGATGTTCCAGATTATGCGCAAGGAACGAGTTTTGTTCCTCTAATTGAGAACCCTGAATTACCGTGGAAGCAAGCCGCCTTTAGTCAGTTCCATCGCAGGCCAAAAGTTTCTGCTGACGGAAAACGATATATGGGCTACTCTATGAACACAGCAAAATACCACTTCATTTCGTGGTATGAATGGGACTCTGATACAGGTACTAGAGGAAAGTTTATAAGTTATGAACTTTACGATAAAGAGTTTGATGAGTACGAAACACATAATCTAGCTGAGCGCGAAGATATGAGTGAAGTCTTAATTACATTATCACGTCAACTCGATGAAGGATGGAGAATGGCATTACCTAAGCATCAAAAGTAAAAACCTCTATAAAAAAATTCTTAGACTTTCTAACTCAACTCCTGAAATAATAGGCTGAAAATTTTAATTACGGAATCTCCTACAAAAAATCTTCTGTAGACAATTCTTCAGTCAGATTAAGAAGCATCTTAACCCCTTTTTCTAGTTGGTCTTTGGCCACAAATTCGTTAGCCCTATGGGCCTGTGCTATACTTCCCGGTCCACAAATTGCAGACTGAAAGCCTTCGTTGGCAAATTGACCAGCCTCTGCTGCATATGATACCGTAGACCAATTTGAATTACCTGATATTTTTTTAATCAAATCTACTACCTCATCGTCAATTTGTGTATCTAAATGAGGTACAGAGGGGTGATTCTCAACATTCTCTATTTTAAAATCAGGATAAATTTTACGCAATTCTTTTTCACGCTCTCTACAATAAGCCTCAAATTCAGCGACGATGTCTTCCATGCTATCTTTTGGAATTGTTCTTAAGTCCCAAAAAAAGTGAGCTTTATCAGCAATTACATTAGGAGCTATACCCCCATTTACAATTCCAATGTGAATGGTAGAATGCGGTGGATGAAAACGCTCGTCTTTTTCACCTTGTTCGACCAAAGTGTCCATTTTTTTCTCAAGCCATAAAATTAAGCGCATGGCTTCATGAATAGCACTTACTTCTTGTTTGATTCTGCTGCTGTGTCCGGCAGATCCATTGACATAAGTCTCCATGATATAAATCCCTTTTTGCCCTATGATAGGCTCCATCATCGAAGGCTCTCCAATTATAGCGTATTTTGGTGTCTCTTGGTAATCCTCTTTAATTGCTTTAGCCAAATCTGGCCCCGCCAAACAACCGACTTCTTCATCATAAGAAAAAGCAAAATATATGGGTTTTTTTAAATCAGCTTGAATCATCTGAGGTAAGACCGCAAGGCAGCAGGCAATAAAGCCTTTCATATCGCATGAACCACGACCATATAGATTTTCATCCCCTTTATCAGTAAGCGTAAATGGATCGGTAGACCACTCTTGTCCTTCAACCGGAACAACATCCATATGACCAGAGAGAATCACACCTCCATCTACAGCAGGACCTATTCTACAGTGAAGAGAAGCTTTATTTCCTTCTTGATTTGGGACTAAGTGCGTCTCAACTCCGTGTGATTCAACATATGTTTTTATCCAATTTAGGATACTGAGATTGCTTTGACCTCCTAAAACAGGAAATGAAACTAGTTTTGCTAATACTTCTTCTACATTCATATTCATGGTGTAATTAACTATAATTCGTCGCTACTGCTATAATCATTATCACGAATGCAAACATGAGTATAATGAGTAAAACAGGAAAAATAAATCGTATCCAACGATCAATAGGAACCCGACACATACTGAGCATGGCAATTAATCCTCCAAGTGTTGGATTGACAAGATTTGAAATACCATCTCCAATTTGAAAAGCCAAAATAGTGATTTGCTGCGATAGACCAAGAGACTCTCCCAAAGGCAGCATTACAGGTAATGTCGCAAGAGCCTGACCGCTTCCTGATGGTATAAAAAAATTAATAATGGTTTGAGAAATTGACATGCATATAGCTGCCAAATACAGTGGAAGTCCTTCTAATATATTGGAGAGCTGATAAGATATCGTATCACCTATATTACCCATTTCCATGAGCACCTTGATGGAGGTAGCAAAACCAACTAAGAATGCTCCAGGCGCTGCAAACGCAACCGATTCAAGCAGTGTCTCACTGATTTTGGTCGCAGTCATTTTTGAAACTATACCACAGAGTAGCGCAATTATTAAAAAGACCGCAGAGAGTTCGTTAATATGCCAGTTCAAATTAAATACACCATAGAGTATAGCCACTAAACCCAAAAGAAAAATACCAATGACCAACCAGTTTTTGGAATTTAAGGTATAGTCTTTAAGCGGCTTCGATAGTTCTAAGTTGTTGGTATCAAGACCTATTGCTAAACTTTTATCAGGCTGTTTTGTTATTTTTTTAAAATACCGAACATTGTAATAAGCCATAACACTCAGACTTGAAAAGCACAATACACTTCGTAATAACGCTCCCGAAAACATAGGCAACTCGGCTAGTTTATGCCCTGTTCCAACCGTATATGGGTTTATTGGAGAAAGCCCAAATCCAATGGTCATCGCTCCTACTGAAATACCTGCAGCAAGAATCAAATCACCACCTAAAGCAAGGCTCAACATAGCAGAAATAGGAATTAGGGCAATATTGTTTTCATAACCAACTGTTACTCCTAAAAGTCCGTAAATAAAAGTCATTATAACGATGATCAAATTCTTGCGTTCAAGTCCCAACTTGTTAATCAGTGTTCCAACTGCATTTTCTATGGCCTTTGACTTTTCCATAAAGCCAAACATGATGCCTCCAGCTAATACTATGAATATAATTTCTACCCCTGCCTTGAAACCAAGTGGAATAGCCTTGAACATGTCTAATACATTTATTGGTGTTGAAGCAATGATTTTGTATGAATTAGGCACTACCCTACTTCGACCATCAACAATTATTCTCTCATAAGTTCCAGCAGGAAGTATATAGGTTAGTATAGAAACCAACACAATGATTCCAAATAGCATTGTGATGGCATGAGGAATTCGTTCAAAAATAGATTTGCGCTTCATATGAGATTTCATCATCCGTGAACTCCAAAAATAAATAACTTACCATGACATTCTACTATATCAAGATAATTACTGCCATAAAATGTTTGTGCGCTTTTTATCAAAAAAATGGGGTTACATGGCCATTTTGAGTATTACTTCTTTACCTTAACTACTCTTGAATAAGTACTTCTGCTTATTTTAAAACAAAAACGTGAGAACCAGGAGGTTTTCGATAAATGAAATAAATCATAATGAAAAAGCAAATTATCAGACCAATGGTCGTTCTCATATTCGGATTGGTGACTATTTCTAGCTGTAATAATCCCGGCAAAATCTATGATTTAATCATCCAAAACGCAACTGTCGTTGATGGTACAGGCCAACCACCATACCGTGCTACAATCGCAATAAAGAATAATAAAATTGCCAAAATTTCAAGAAAAAATATTGACACAATTAAAGCCAGTAACAACATTGACGCCATCGGTTTAATTGTAGCTCCGGGATTTATTGACATGCATACCAATGTAACTGTAGATATTCAAAATTATCCAAATGCTGAAAATTTTATTCGACAGGGAGTGACCACCTTAATGGCAAGCTTACACAGTGGTGACCAAGCTTTTCCACTAGATATTTATGCTGATACGCTTAAAATGGCTCCTAATGTTGGCTATTTTGCCGGTCACTCATGGACTCGAAAACAGGTAATGGGCTTAAAAAATGAAGTCCCTTCAAAAGAAGCCCTAGACAGTATGAAGTATTATGTTGAAGCCAGCATGAAACAAGGAGCTTTAGGTTTGTCTACTGGTCTGGAATATGTTCCAGGAAATTATGCAAACGAAGCTGAAATTGTAGAACTGGCTAAAGTTGCCGCTAAATACAATGGAGTTTATTTCACACATATGCGCAATGAGGGAAGTGGTCTATTACAATCTATTCGAGAAACTATTAATATTGGTAAAAAAGCTAATATCCCAGTCCAAATCAATCATTTGAAAGCGACTGGACAGACACAATGGGGGTGGGCCGAAAAAGCGTTGATTTTGATTGATTCCGCTCAACAAGCAGGCATTCAAATAAGCCATGACATATATCCCTACACAGCCTTTAGTACGATCAGTTCAATCTTGATTCCACAATGGGCCATGGAAGGAGGTCGTGAAGGCTTGCAAAGACGACTTAACGACAAAGCTGTTTCTCTCAAAATAAAACAAGAAATGGCAGAACTTTTTAAAAGAGATGCTGGTGGAGAAGATTTAACGAGAATTCAATTTAGAAGTTTCAAACAAAATCCTGCATTTAGCGGCAAAACGCTTGCTGATTACGCTAAACATTTAGGACTACCTCTTACTTTAGAAACAGGCATAAACCTACTTCTTGATTTGGAATTGCAAGGTGGGTTTATTGGTATTTTCCATGCCATGTCTGAGCAAGACATCGAACGATTTCTTCAACATCCTAGCACCATGATTGACTCAGACGGAGATTTACTCAATTTTGGTCAAGGACATCCACATCCCCGATGTTATGGTGCTTTCCCAAAAATACTTGGGCATTATGTTCGCGATAAAAAAATCATCAGTCTGGAAAATGCGATACATAAAATGACTTATTTACCAGCAAAAAAAATTGGCTTGAAAGACCGTGGTCGCATTGAAGAAGGTACATTTGCTGACCTCGTTATTTTCAATTTTCAAACCATCAAAGACAATTCGACCTATACTGATCCACATCATTTTCCAAGTGGGATAGAATATGTT
>JBMYMD010000044.1:0-6762 GCA_049596955.1 Flavobacteriaceae bacterium | reverse complement strand
TGATTTGAGCAGCAAAGTTGAATGATAAAGTTTCCCAAGCACTTGCGTTTTCAGTTGTAGCATCAACTTCAATTCCAACTGGTGGGTCACTGCTGTCTTCTAATTTCATTTTTACTGTACCTCCAGCTTTTGGAGACCAAGCCTTCATTTGGATTGTATTACCTTGTGTGAAGTCGATAGCGCTTCCTAAAGTAATAATTGATCCTGCGAATACCGCTGAGCCTGCAGTCTTTAAAATCGACCCTACTTTAGCACTTTCATTACCGTTAGTGTCAGGGTTGTCTATAACAGAGGCAAAGTTTCCTTCAAAATCAAAGAACTCATAAGCAACAGTGGCATCTTCGAAATCAATAGGTAGTTCGATAGATCCAGTTGGTCCAGTGATTGAAACCGTTTCTGTGGCTTCAGAAGTAGCGGCTCCAGCTCCTTTAGCAGTAACTGTAATGGTGTAGTCACCAGCTTCAGCATACTCGTAAGTCGCTGATTCACCTGCCAAAATACTTTGTACATCTGCACCTTCAACGCCAAAGTCTACATCAAACATAGACGCATTGTCTGCAGTTGGTGTAACTGTAACTTCGAACAAGTTGGTTTCAGAAATTGCTGCATTCACTGCAAGATTAGCAGGAGCTGCAAAAGTAACATTGACTTGTTTTGTGATTTCTGTGGTTAAACCTGTTGATCCAACAGCCACTACTCTTAAGGTATAGTCACCTTCTTCGTAAGTGTGTGTAGCACTTGAACCTGGGTTTACTGTAGTTGGAGCTGTAGTTGCATCTCCCCAATAAAGGTCGAATCTACTTGCACCGTCTGCAGTTGGAGTGACTGTTACGTCACCTGAGTTGTCTGTTGAAACTACGACTGTAGCAGCAACATTACTTGGAGGCATCACCTCTGGTTCTGGCTCCTCGTCTTTTTCACAACTCACTAAAACTACGGCCATTAGGGCCATAAAAGCTAATAATTTCTTAGTTGTATTCATCTTCTTTTTAAAAATTAATTAGTAGTTATATATTAATATCCTGGGTTTTGAGACCAACGGTTTCCCGCCAGTTCAATTTCTATATTTGGAATGGGAAACAACTCGTGTTTACCACTTACAAATCCTGTGATTGCGCTTGCTGCTCTTTGGGTTCTTACCAAATCAAAGAAGTGGTGACCTTCACCCATAAGCTCTAGCCTGCGTTCTTGATAAATGACCTCCGTTAAGGCCTGACCTGTTTCAGCTACAGAAGTAAGTCCTGCTCTACCGCGAACTCTGTTCAAATAAACTTGTGCTCTTGTGTCGCTAATTTGCCCTCTATTCAATGCTTCTGCAGCCATGAGTAAAACATCTGCAAAGCGAATAGATCGGTAGTTGTTCGGATTGGTCAAATTCGCATCAGGAGTGTTCAAATCTCCTTGACGCGCTAAATATTTTCTGTTGTAGTATCCGGTGTGCTCAAATCCTACATCGTATGAAACGTCAGTATTGGCATTGGCCCAAGCCTCGATATCGAGAATGGCCACATCTCTTCTCAAATCTTGTGGCTCAAATGCTTGATAGGCTTCTTCTGTTGGTACGTTGAAACTGAATCCAGATTCGAAAACAGGACCCGAATAGTTTCGAATTCCATTAAAACCTACGGCAATGTTTCCTTCTGAACACTGTAAGCATCCAAAACCTGCTCCTTCTATATCCGTATACTGCACTTCAAAAACAGACTCTATGGTATTCTCGTTGTCATTTTCGAAAAGAGTACTGTAGTCTCCAACTAAATCATAGGCTCCAGAATTGATCACCTCTTCAAGTGCAGTTGCAGCAGCTTCAAACTCCCCTTGATACAAATGTATTTTTCCTAATAGGGCTAAGGCCGCACCTTTGGTAACTCTTCCTTCTTCGGCTGCAACAGCTGGTAAAACCTGTGCCCCTTCAGCGAGATCAACTTCAAGCTGCGCATAAATCTCTGCCTTAGGTGTGCGGTCTAGAATGTATTGGTCTCCAAATTGAATGCGCTGATCTAATGCAAATGGAACATCTCCAAACCATTTGATCAATTCAAAATAATAGTACGCCCTTAAAAAACGAGCTTCTGCCAAAATCACTTCTTTTTCAGCAAAATCAATATTGTCTTTAAACTCTAAGATAAAATTGGCGCGGTTGATTCCTGCGTACATCCAAGACCATATGTCTCTCAATTGCTGATTCACAGGAGTGTGAATCATATCGTCGATTTCTTGAATTCCAGGAACATCTGTTGCAGACTCTCCCCCGGCTAAGGTATTGTTAGACGCGATTTCTCCGAGCATAACATTGATGTATGTGGCCTGCAATAAATCATATGCAGCAATCAATGCTGACTGATAATCTTCTGGTGTGTTGAAAAAGCTTTCAGAATCTTGGTCGAAAGAATCTACGTCCACAAAATCGTCTGAACATGCTAAAAGAACCGAAAATAAAACGAGTGCTAAATATTTTTTCATTGCCCTTACATTTTTAGGTTTAATCCAAGTAATACAGTTCGAGGAACTGGATAAAATCCATAATCAATTCCTCCTCCGATTGGTTCGCCCGAACTTGCCGATGGATCGAATCCTCTATACTTTGTAAATGTGAATAAATTGTTTCCTGAGAGGTATAATCTAAGTTTTGTCAAACCTAATTTTTCAAGTGTCTCTGGTTTGAATGAATACCCAATTTGCGCATTTTGTAAACGCACAAATGAGGCGTCTTCGACAAAATAATCCGAGAATAAGGCATTCGAAGAAGCGCCAACTGTAAGTCTTGGGTCAGTGCTTGTACTGCCCTCTCCCGTCCATCGGTTAATGGCATATACAGACTTGTTGACCAAAGGTTGGTTTCGCTCGTAGTTTCTAACCATTTCGTTCCCTACAGAGGCAAACGCATAAGCGCTTAGATCAAACTGTTTGAACGTCATGTTGAGGTTAAATCCAGCTGTAAATTCTGGGATTGGGTCTCCAATGTAAGTTCTATCGTTACTATCGATTATGCCGTCTTCATTTAAATCTACGTAACGCAGGTCTCCAACTGACGCGTTGAGTTGATCGGCATGAGCCTCTAACTCTTGAGTGTTTTGGAATACTCCATCGGTTTTCAACCCAAAGAAGTATCCAATTGGAAACCCTGCTTCCATTCTAGAAGGTGGTTCTAGTCCAACTCCAAAAGATCCTCCTTGTAAAAAGCCTACTCCGTTGTTTACAGAGATAACGTCATTGGTCAAGATGGTCGCATTTGCATTGGCGGATAAACTAAAATCCTCATTGTCAAAAAACTGATACCCTAAAACAAATTCAAATCCGCTATTTTCAATAATTCCTGCATTTACAACAGGAGGTTGAGCTCCTGGTCCTGTGGCTCCTAAGATTCCCGATACTGGAGGTTGTAATAATAAACCGCTAGTTTGTTTTATGAAGTAATCAAAAGTGAGATCAAGACTGTTGTTAAAGAATTTAAAATCCGCTCCAACATTCATAGTTTCTTGCTCTTCCCAACGAATCTCAGGGTTTGGAAGTACCCCAATGGCCTGTCCAAACTGTAATGTGTTTCCTAAAACATAAGCTCCTTCTCCATTCAGTATAGCTCTAAAAGCGTTCCCTGCTATTCTGTCGTTTCCTAAAATCCCATAACTCCATCTCAGTTTTGCAAAAGAAACAAGGTCTGTCGCTTTAAATGAACTGTCGCTTTTCAAGATGTATCCCAAAGAAAGAGATGGGAAGTATCCAAAGCGATTGTTAGGCCCAAATTTTGTCGAACCGTCTCTTCTGATTACACCAGAAAATAATAATCGTTCTTTGTAGTTGTATTGTAATCTTGCGAAGTACGAAAGTAGTCGCTCATCAAATCTTCCGCTTAGACCGCTTTCTACTAGAGTGTTTCTCAATTCATCAGCGTTGGCCAAGTCCGCATTATCGAACGTGATGTCAGTGGCATTAAAGAACCCTTGATTTCCACCTGAGAATTGTCCCCTTGTTGCAAAAATACTGGTCCCTAATGTCAGCTGCACCTCATGATTACTGAAAAGTTTTTTGTAATTGACAAAGGCGTCTACGGTATAATCTCTAAAAATATCTTTACTCTGGGTGAGTGATATTCTTGATGTGTTATTAAACACTTTTCCTGAACCGTAGAATACTAATGGCGAAAAGTTGTTTCCGTAAACTTCAGCATAATTAAATTGCGCGTTGGCTACTGCCGTTATATGATCCCCTAGGTTGTACTGCAAGCCCGTTTTTCCACTAATTCTCTTGACCTCTGTCAAATTGAAGGTGTTCTCAATTTGTGCTAGAGGATTTACTACCTCATTACCCAAGCCTTCACTTAGCGTGTAGGCTCCGTTTTGATCAAAAACGGGAAGTAGCGGTGAATTGTTTACTGCATTAAATAACACCGACCCCAGCCCGCTCTCCGGAAGTCCTCTTCTATCAGACTCTGTATAAATCGTATTGGCTGTAAACTTTAGATTTTCTAAAATGTCGTACTGGTAATTGATTCTCGCTGTGATTCTTTGAAAACTAGATTTCTCAAGTCCTACAATACCTTGCTGATCTAAATACGACAAACCAAATGAATACGCGGATTTTTGAGTTCCTCCAGAAGCAGTTAAAGCATGGTTGTGTGTAGGGGCAAATTCGAATACCTCATCTTGCCAATCTGTACCTGTTCCAATTGCCGAAAAATCCGTGTAAGGAGGCGCTTGTCCATCTGCTATGTAGGCTTCGTTTAGCAAATAGGCATATTCAAATCCATTGAGCACTCCTATTTGGCGTGTAGTGTTTTGGATACCCGCATAAGAGTCTAAAGCTATGTTGAGTTTGGTATTTTTACGTCCAGTTTTGGTAGTAATTAAGATGACACCATTTGCTGCTCTTACCCCATAGATACCAGCCGTGGCATCCTTTAGGATATTCATACTCTTAATGTCAGAAGGGTTTAAAACACTTAAATCTTCTATAACGTTTCCGTCAACCAGGATCAAAGGCCTGTTGTCTCCATTAGTTGTGACTCCCCTAATTCGAATATTTAATCCGCTTCCTGGTGATCCCGATTGAGATGTGATATCCACCCCTGCAACTTGTCCTTGTATGGCTTGTTCTAATCGGGTTGGGTTTAATTCTTCAATTTGAGCTTCTCCTACTACTGCGACAGCACCGGTCAATTCTTTTTTACGCTGTACACCATATCCGACAACAACAACTTCATCTAATGCAGCGACATCTTCTTGAAGCTCAATTTCCACTTCTAAATTGCCGTAAACTTTTAATTCTTGATCGCGATATCCTAAATAGGCAAATATTAATACGTCAGTGTCTTTGAGTTCATCGATGGTAAATAAACCGTCAAAATCTGCAGACACTCCACGTTGGGTTCCTTTTACAACGACGCTAACTCCAGGTAATGGTTCATTTGTGTTGGCATCTTTCACAACACCAGAAACTGTAAAGTTCTGCGCTTGCACAAAGCTTAAACAAAACAGACTTAAAACCAGAAAAACATTCTTCATTCGTGGATACTTTGAGTAATATCCAATATTACTAAGTGAAAAATGAGAATTAAAGAATCTTTACCCTACAAAATCTATACATCTATAAAGTAGCACGGCGTAGAGTTAGTTAAAAGCCCGATTTTTGTGATATTTAGCAGGTAATGTAGCGTAGGATTTCTAAACTTGTAGTGGTAATGTAGGGGTGCTGTTCTAGAGCAAGTGCTATTTGAGATTCATAATATAGTCCGTTAAGCTCTGTTCATGAGCTAAATCCAATTTTTTGCGCAATCTATAACGTTTTACTTCTACACTTTTTGTAGAGATGTTTAAGAGCTGTGCAATTTCTTTTGAATTAAGATTCAAACGCAAATAAGTACAAAGACGTAGGTCATTGTGCGTTAGATTATTGTGTTTTTCGTGTAGTGCTTTCATAAAATCTTTGTCGACATTATTAAAAGCAGATTTCAGCAATTCCCAATCGTCTTGTTTTTCAATATTAGCGTCAATCAATCGCAATACATTCGCCACGTCCGTTTTTGTGCTTACATTTTTAAGAGCCTCCTTAATTTGATTGAGCAATTCATTCTTTTTAACCAAACTCAAGGTTGAATTGGCCAACTCTTTTCCTTTAGATTTAATTTCTTGATTTAACTTTTCATTTTTAAGGGCCGTTATTTGCTGCTGTTTTTTGTCCAGCAAATCTTTCTGAATTCTTTTGTAATACCATCTGTAGATGAATTGTGATCCGGCGATGAGCAAGATTACAATGGATAGTATTAGTATTTTTGCTCCGGCAGTATCGATCCAGCTTGGTACAATGTCAAATTCTAATTCGCTAAACGCATTATCTTCTTGATTGACCATTTGGATTTGTAAGCGATAACTTCCAGATTCTAAATTTTGAATTCTGAGTTCCTCTGACTTTAGCTTCATCCATTGGGTTGAGTCTTTGCCCACTACTCTATACCTAAAGTCTTTGTTGGCATACTTGTCGTATTTCTTATGTGCTAAAACCAATGAAAATGTCGCATTGTCTTGGATGAACTCTGGAGTTTGACCTAAATTCAAAAGGCTGTCTTTGTCTACCAAGTTATGCTTGATCGCTTGCACATAGTTCAAGTCTCTAAATTGGTCTTGATTCAAATCGTTATCCTCTGATAAAACGGCAAAGCCTCGATTAAGCCCAATGAGATAGGTTCCGTCAGAAAGCTTAGAAGCGTTTTCAAAGCCTTTTAAATTGAGGTTGTTGACTATGGTATTGGTAAGCGAAAAGGCCTCA
>JBMYMD010000043.1:0-6897 GCA_049596955.1 Flavobacteriaceae bacterium | reverse complement strand
AACAGGCCTTTGTCTCAGAGCCTATAGGAGCTAAGGAAGATAGAGTGCGTCGAATCGAGTCTTATATCAAAGACTTCTATCCCTTGCGTTTTAAAGACAGTTTATTTCTAGAAAAAGGCTTAGATACTATTGTTCTTCACAGATTAAAAAGTGGAGAACACAGTATTGAATTTCAACAATTAGAGCTCAGCCGTAGGCCTAATCGATAGCGCTAGAATCGTAAACCACAACCTTCTTCCACAAATGGTTTGCCGACTCCACGAACTTTAAATGAGTAGGATCAACTTGGTAGGCCGCCTCGTCTTTAGCGTTGGCAAATGTCATCATATAGAGATAAGTGTAGCTGTTATCGACTACATCTCTTTGCTCAGTGGATGCAGGTCTTCCAAGATGTGATTTTATCGCCTGTGGATTAGTGGCCATTAACTCTTTAATGGCTTTTTCGAAATCGGCACGGTCAGAGGCATTATCCGGCTCATTGAGCCAAAATAAAACGGTGTGTACTAAAGGACCTTCTAAAGGCTCTGCTTGTGAGAATGCTGTTGAACTCATTGCAATAACTAAAATTAAAATGATTTTTTTCATACGCTTAATCGATGATGGCCTGGTAAACTAAGGCTCTTAATTTTTGATGATCATCTACATTTTGAATAGGAATCACTTGGGTAAAATAAACCACCACAAGCTCTTCTTTTGGGTCAACCCAATAACTCGAATGGTAGGCGCCACCCCAGCCAAACTCACCTACTGAGCCTAATTCGCCTCGTAGGCCTAAATCTTTAGATATAGAATAGCCCAATCCAAAACCCATTCCGTTTTGCCAGCTGTAATCAATGCCTCCAAGGTGATCTACGGTCATCAGTTCAACAGATTTTCGAGATAGAATTCGGTGGTTATTGTAGGTTCCTCCATTGAGCATCATCTGCAAAAATTTTGCATAATCCATGGCAGTACTGACTAAACCAGCTCCTCCTGAATAATTCTTACGAGGGCCCTTAACATAATGCCCTTGACTCTGCATGGTTCCCTCTTTAGGAGCCCGAACTAATTTTTGGTCAACCATATTGTAGACCGTAGCCAAGCGTTTTACCTTGTTCTTGGGCAGGTAAAAATAAGTGTCGTTCATCCCTAAAGGATCTAAAATATGTTCACTTAAAAACTCAGCCAAACTTTGTCCTGAAACCACATTGACCAAGGCGCCTAAAATATCGGTATTATAACCATACACAAACTGTGTTCCTGGCTGTGCGTCATGTGGCAGCACCGCTATGCGTTTTATGGTTTCCAAAACCGCCTCGTCTCTGTGCGCAAAATACCACCCTTGCAGGTCTGCCTCTTCCCACTTATCTGCTGCAACTCCATATCCATAGCCTATACCCGCTGTGTGGGTAAGCAAATCACGAATGGTTATTTCTCTATTGGCCGGAACAATATCGTAAGAATCATCTTCGTTTTTAACAGCCACTGTACTGTTTTTAAACTCCGGAATGTATTTGCTAATAGGGTCGCTGATTAATAATAGCCCTCGTTCTTGTAACATCATCACCGCTGTACTCACAATGGCTTTGGTTTGAGAGGCTATACGAAACATGGCGTCTGTACCCATTGCAATCTCATTTTCTATGTCTTGCATCCCTATAGCTTCGTGATAAACGACTTGCCCTTTTCGAGCAATTAAGGTCACTGTGCCCGGTAATTGTCCTTGATTCACATATTGATGAAAAGTATGACTGAGGGTATTCAATCGCTCAGAAGACATTCCTACAGCCTCTGCTTTATTTTCGACCAATTGTTGGCTAAATAAAGTCGATTGAACTCCCGCCAAAAGCAGGATAAATAAATATTTTCTCATTGTTTAATGATTTAGTTAGTCTAACTTGTAAGTTATGAAAAAGGTGTGAGATTCACCCCACAACCAAGCTTAAGCCATGAAAAAAACAATACTTTTATTCGCAGCACTTAGCTCACTTATTGGCTGCAACGAAAAAGAAACTTTAAACACCTTTGCCCTTTTAAGTCAAAGCAATGGAGCTCAAAAAATAAGCCCAATTTCACCAACTGAAAATTCTGTCTTTGACCTTGATATTGCCATTGACCCCACTCAGCGTTTTCAACAGATGGATGGTTTTGGCTATACCCTAACTGGAGGTAGTGCAGCGCATATCTTTCAAATGGATGCAGCGCCTCAAGACTCTTTACTGCAAGCTCTTTTCGGAACCCAAAAAGGAGCATTGGGAATAAGCTATCTGAGGTTGAGTTTAGGGGCTTCAGATTTGGACGAATTTCCCTGGTCGTACAATGACCTCGATTCGAATCAAGAAGATGAAGACTTGTCTGCTTTTAGTCTAAGTAGAGATACTTTATACCTACTTCCTGTTCTGAAAAAAATAAAAAGTATCAATCCTAAAATACAATTGATGTCGTCTCCTTGGTCAGCCCCAAAATGGATGAAGAGCAACCAAGACAGTAGAGGTGGAGAGTTGCTCAAAAAATACTATCCAGCCTACGCCTTATATTTCGCAAAATACATCAAAGCTATGGCAGAAGAAGGCATAAAAATAGATGCCATTACCATTCAAAACGAACCTCATCACCCAGGAAACAATCCCAGTATGTATATGAGTTCTGCCGATCAAGCTGAATTTATCGGAGCTCACTTAGGCCCTCTTTTTGAGAAAGAAAACATTGACACTAAAATCATCATTTGGGATCATAACGCTGACGAATACAATTATCCTATTGAAGTACTCAGTGATCCTGAAGCAAACGCTTATATCGATGGATCAGCCTTTCATCTTTATGCAGGATCTATTACTGCCCTTTCAGAAGTTCACAAGGCCTTTCCGTCAAAAAACCTCTATTTCACTGAACAATGGACAGGCGCTCCTGGCGATTTCGAACAAGATTTCAGCTGGCACTTTGAACAACTCATGATCGGGGCTCCAAACAATTGGTCAAAGGTCGTTTTAGAATGGAACCTCAGCAATAATCCAGAGCTACAGCCACACACAGACCGAGGTGGATGCACTAGGTGTTTAGGTGCAATAACTATAGATCAAAATAAAGTAATCGCCAACCCTTCGTATTACGTCATGGCCCATACCGCGCCTTTTGTTCGTCCGGGAGCCTTCAGAATTCATTCCACCCAACACGACAATATGCCAAACACAGCTTATGAAAATGAAGACGGAAGCATCAGCGTTTTACTCTACAACAAAAATGAAGAAGAGCATACTGTTCGAATAAGTGGACTCGAAGATGTTTTCACCTTTACTGTTCCGGCTCAATCTGCACTTAGTGTCACTTTTTCTAAACCCTAATGAACGAATTGCAAGTTACTTTTAATCCTTACAGCATAAGTGACAATGCTGAATTATCACGTGTGATCAAATTGAACATGCCAAGCTTCTTTGATCCTGATGAAATTGAAGATTACCTTAGGTTCTTGAATTCCCAAAAGCAGTTTTACTTCACGGTGTATAATGAAAATAAAAAAGTAGTTGGGGGATTTGGGTATAGCCTTTTTTCATCTGAAGGATTTGCGAAGATAGACTGGATCTTTTTTGACCCTAAGATTCACGGCCAAGGAATAGGAAGCAAGGCTGTTCGTTTTTGCGAATCGCACATTATACCGCATAAAGCAGTGAAAAAAATTGTAATCACAACCTCTCAAAAGACTTCTGCTTTCTTTGAGAAATTAGGCTATAGACTCGAAAAAACCCAGGCTGATTTTTGGGGCAAAGGATTGCACCTACACCAGGTCGTCAAATCAATTGGTTAAGGGCTAAAACGCCCAATAAACCAGAAATCCCAATGCTGGTTTCCATCACCGTCCAGGTGGATAGCGTTTCTTTTATGGTAAGATTAAAATACTCCTTGAACAGCCAAAAACCGGAATCGTTCAAATGAGACAGCATCAAACTACCCGAACCAATGGCCAAGACCATAAGTTCAGGACTCACATCAGTAGCGCTGACCAGTGGAAGCACAATACCTGCTGCGGTAAGGCCAGCCACAGTCGCAGAGCCCACTGTAAATCGAATAACGGTAGCGATAAACCAGGCAATAATAAGTGGAGATATATTAATCCCTTCTAACATCACACCAATTTCTTGACTGACTCCACTGTCGACTAAGATTTGTTTTAAGGCCCCTGAGCCAGCTATAATAAGCAAGACCATTGTAATTCCCTTAATGGAGTTGGCATAAATATCCATCACCTCTTTGACGCTTTTACCCCTGCGAATTCCCAAGACGTAAGCCGCAAATAACACTGTAATTAATAAGGCGATAACAGGGTTGCCTATAAATTCAACAACAGTTGTGGTTTGGGCTGACAAGCTGTTCAACTCTATGAGTACCGTGGCTATTCCAATGATAAGCACTGGCAATAAGGTGGTGAACAAACTTATCCCTAATCCTGGCATTTCTTCTTTGGTAAAGACGCGACTCGCTTGAAATTCTTTAATTGGTCTGGCCTGAACCTTTGGCAAAAAACGGACTAATACAGGTCCTGAAATCAGTATTGCCGGAATAGAAACAATAAATCCATACAACAAAGTTTTACCCAAATCTGCTTCAAACATCACAGATAAGGCTGATGGCGCGGGGTGTGGCGGTAAAAATCCATGAGTAACCGATAGAGAGGCAAGCATGGGTAGGGCAACCTGAATCAAAGGCAGTCCTGTTGAAGCTGCAACTGTAAATACCAAGGGTACTAAAATGACAAAGCCTACAGAATAAAAGAGTGTAATACCCACTAAAAACCCTGTAAGCATGACCGCGATTTTCGTGTTTTTTACCCCAAAATAAGCGACCAAACCTTCAGTAATTCGCTGGGCCGCTCCACTTTCTGCAACAAGTTTGCCGAGCATGGCGCCAAAGCCTAAAATCATAACCAAGAAACCGAGAATGTTTCCGATTCCTTTTTCTAAAGATCCAACCAATTGATCTAAAGGCATTCCTTGAAAAATTCCAATCCCTAAGGCAACTAGAATAAAGGAAATAAAGGTGTTTAATCGTATAACTGCTACAAGCAGAAATAACGCAAGAATACCAATTCCAACTACAACTAACGACATCTTAAAGCCCTATCCTTTAGGTGTTTTTTCTTTAGACAAATCGGTCTTTTTCGACTTGACGTGTTTCTCTAACCAGCGGTCCTGTTCCCAAATTAAATGTAGGATGGTTTCTTTGGCTCTATAACCGTGACTCTCCTTTGGAAACATCACAAGTCTAGTGGTAGCCCCTAATCCCTTGAGTGCATTGTAATAACGCTCACTCTGCATAGGGTAGGTTCCTGAATTGTTATCTTCTTCTCCGTGCACCAAAAGCAGAGGGGTTTTCATCTTATCGGCATGCATAAAAGGCGACATGGTATAATACACTTCAGGTGCTTCCCAATAAGATCGAGGCTCGCTTTGAAAACCAAAAGGAGTCAGTGTTCTATTATAGGCTCCAGATCTCGCAATTCCAGCTGCAAAAAGATTTGAATGGCTCAGCAGGTTAGCCACCATAAAGGCGCCATAACTATGGCCCCCAACAGCGACTCTATCTCGATCAGCGTAACCCAATCCGACAACAGCATCAATAGCCGCCTCAGCATTAGCTACAAGTTGGGGTCTAAACGAATCGTTAGGTTCGGTATCCCCTTCTCCAATAATAGGAAAAGCTGCTCGGTCTAAAACCACATACCCTTGAGTAACCCAATAAATTGGAGAGCCCCAGGAAGGATAAATGAATCGGTTTGGATTATTGGTCTTTTGAGCTGCGCTACTTTTGTCTTTATACTCTCTTGGATAAGCCCATAAAATCATGGGCAGCGGGTCGGGGTTTGTCTTGTCATAGCCCGCTGGAGTATAGAGTACTCCGCTTAATTCTAAACCGTCTTTTCTCTGGTAGCTCACAAGTTCTTTCTCAACCTCAGCCAAGGCTTTAAATGGATTTTCAAATGAGGTCAATTGATCGAGTTCACTTTGCTCATCTAAATTGCGATAGTAGTAATTCGGAAACTCCTTTGGTGATTCTATTCGAACATACAGCCTATTTTTATCACTCTCATAATCTAAAATACCCTCGTATTTATCGGTGTAACTAGACTCATAAACACGGCTTGCATTTGCATTGCTCAAGTTTAAGCGGTCGACAAAAGGAAATTGGCCCTTGTCAGAAAATCCACTTCCGATTAAAAAAGCGCTGTTGCCTTCAAGGCTTAAAACGTAAGTATTGTATTTTGATTTTTTCGTCACAAATCGACCCGGGTCACTGTAAACATCTTGATAGTTGCGATCGAAAATCAATTGAGGAATTTGTTCAGATTTCGAAGGATCAAACACATAGGTTTTGGTATTACGCGTATTCCACCAGCGATCACTAATTACAGCCGTTCTATCATTTCCCCAAATCACATTGGAGATCCTGTTTTTAACCATAACCGTCATCTCTGGAGCTTCATTAAAAGGAGCCTTCCACTGGTAAAGCGCATCTCTATACGCCACCTCGTTTTGGGGGTCTCCCTCATCTAAGGCCTGAGTAAAATATAAGGTAGATGCTTTATCTGCTCTCCAAGCTAAAGATCGCTTGCCCTTTTTTGTAGCCATAAACCCTTTTGGTCGAACTTCTTCTAAAGGACTATCATCAACAAGCTTGATGAGGTTGGCGTTCATATCGTAAACATGAGTTTCTAACGGAAAACGACTGTATGTAACCAAATACGAAAAAGGCTCTTTTAAAAAGCTAATCATTACATATTTGCCATCCGGTGAGATTCGAATAGCCCTGTACATTCTTGTGTCCAAAAAAGAAGATGTTTCTCCTTTTAAGGAGATTTTAAGAATATTAGCCCTTGTCAATTGTTTAAAATTGTAAGCATCGCTAGGATTCTTAATGAGATCTTGA
>JBMYMD010000042.1:0-7401 GCA_049596955.1 Flavobacteriaceae bacterium | reverse complement strand
TTTTCATGAAATTCATAAAACGCTCATTTGCCGTATTTTTAGTAGAGTCTAATATCCGCTGAAAAGTCCAAACCAAAGCCCTTTCTAATTCACTGATATATACATCTTTAATTTCAGGAAATTCCTCAAACATTTCGAATTGAGATTTACGCGTAATTCCAATGACTATAGTCTCCTCCATAGCCTGAACCAAATACTCTGCACCCGTGAGGTTGATATAACTAACAACATCGCCCAGCCACCATCCCTCAAAAGCAAATTTCAGGTTGTAATACATTCGAAGTCCTCCTTGTAAAACGAAATAATTACTGGAGTTTTGACCTACCACAACTAAGTGTTCCTTTTTCTTGAACTTCTCTACCGTGAAATACGAAATGAACTTTTTAAGCTCATCTTGAGTCAATGATAAGTTATTGTCTTTTAAAAATTGATCGAGAACACTGTAATAGGTCTGTAAAGGCACTGTAAAAAATTTTGTCTTGCAAGATAGCAATTAATACTCCAAATTTTCAATAAACTTAGGGGGTTCGCGTTTAAATGAAGATTGTTCATAATCGTATGCTATTTCGATAAGCTTCGCCTCAGACCAAGCTTCAGAAAAGAAGCTCAATCCGACAGGTAGGCCGTGAACAGCTCCCATGGGTACCGTTATAGAAGGGTATCCAGACCAGGCTGCAAAAGACGAAGATGAAATGCCATAACCACCAGAATCTCCACTTACCCGATCGATTACCCATGCCGGGCTGCGAGTCGGAGATACAATGGCGTCTAAATTATGTGCTTTCATCACCTTGTCTAAGCCCTCCGTTTTACTGTAATAGTTTAAGCTGTCTAATGCTGTTTTATAGGTTTCAGCATTTTTACCTCCAGACTCTTGAGCCATTTCTAAATATTGTTGCCCATAGAATGTGGTTTCAACGCTGTCTTTCTCATTGAATGCGATCAGTGCTTCTAAAGATGCTATTCCATTTGGATTTGAATTAAAATAAGCTCCTAAACCGTCTTTATATTCATGAATCATCACTTGAAATGAAAATGAGGAGGTTTTTGGTGAGGTAATCTCATCGATATCAACCAGTTCGGCTCCTAAAGATTTTAGGGTTTCCAGAGCCGATTGAAAAAGGCTGTCCATTTGCGTATACCTGCCTTGTCGTGTAAAATAAACCCCTATGCGTTTTCCTTTTAATCCCCCTTTTTTTAAGTGTGCTGTCAAGTCTTGTTCCGCTGGGGAATTCAATGTTTTTGAGTCGCGCTTGTCTTTGCCTTTCATCGCTTCAAGCATATAGACGGCATCTGCCACGGTTCTGGTCATTGGGCCAGCCGTATCTTGGGTTTCGCTTATAGGGATGATTCCTTGACGACTGACAAGACCTACAGTAGGTTTTATACCCACTATGCCGTTTACCGAGCAAGGGCAAACTATAGAACCATTGGTTTCGGTTCCTACTGCCAAAACCGCCAAATTTGCAGCTATGGCAACTCCAGACCCTGAACTTGAACCACATGGTGTACGATTGAGCACATATGGATTTTTGGTTTGTCCACCAACACCGCTCCATCCGCTCGATGAATTTCGCCCTCTAAAATTTGCCCATTCACTCAAATTGGTTTTACCCATAATGAGTGCTCCAGCCTCTTCCAATTGCGTGATTAAAAAACTGCTTTGTTCTGGGTAAGCGTCTTTCATTGCACGAGATCCAGCCGTAGTAGGCATTCCAGAAATGTCAATATTATCTTTTATGAGAACGGGTATTCCGTGAAGAGGGCCTCTCCATTTTCCAGCAGCCAATTCTGCATCTAATTCTTCAGCTCGATTCCAGATATTTGGATGCAATGCAATTATAGAATTGAGTTCAGGGCCTTGTTTGTCTATCGTATTCATTCTATCTACATAAAATTGCAACACTTCTTTTACGGTTAGATCTTTAGCGAGATAGGCCTCAGATAATCCTTCGACATCGATCTCCATGAGTTTAGAACTTGCGGTTTGGTTTGATTCACAAGAGAGAAAGCCGCTCAAGCTGAAAAGCACAAAAAAGATTTTCAATTTTCTCACAATGGTTAATTTTAAAGTTGTATTAAAGTTAAGTTTTAAAATGAAATCTCTTCTTCCGCTGCTAATATTGCTTATTGTGTCCTGTCAAAAAAGTGCTGATTCCATTCTTGAAAATGCCATAGTTTCTACAGGTGTTTTAAGCGATCAAGACAGCTTACATTTTGAGAAAAAAACAAGTTTGTTTCTCGCTGACGGCAGCCTTGAAAAAACCCAAATAGAACTGCACGGATTTCACTCTAAACCCTTTTGGTATCAAATAGAACGCTTAAACACCCCTTCGCAAGAAAACTTTGAAATGAGAGTCAATCGCATTTTTACTTCTGACGAAAACAATTACAGCGAAGCGCAAATAAAGGCCTTTGAAACAGCCGTATATACTTCGCGATTTGTGCTCTACCAGCCCCACGTATTCAAAGACGAAAAAGCAAACATCTCTCGTCTTAAAGACAGTGTTTTTTTCGATCAAAAATGTTATCAGTTACAAATTGTATTCGACGACAATTCCAATGATATTTGGAAGCTCTTTATCAACAAAAATAGCGGCTTGGTTGAAGGCTACGACTTGATGCACAACGGCAGAAAAAGCATTATTCACAATGAAAAAATGACCCAAAGCAAAGGCGTTTGGGTGCCCTCGAAAAGAAGCAGTTATATGTTTGATCAAGACAAGGCCTTTGTCAGAGCTAAATATTGGTACAACTATACTGACAAATAAAATTTGTACTTTTTACTCCTACTAAAACACTACATCCATGAAAAAAATTGGACTCTTTTTGCTATTTATTTCGTTTGTGTTTTCAGCAAACGCACAAGACAAAGACAAAAAAGATAAAGGCCTACCACTAAAAGCAGAGCGCTTTATTGAAATAAAATCAAACAAGGGGACCTGGATGTCGCTCGATGTACACCCCAAAGGAACCCACATTGTATTTGATTTTCTGGGAGACTTATATGAAATTCCCATTTCTGGGGGAAAAGCAACTCGAATTACCGAAGGATTAGCCTTTGACTCTCACCCCAAATACGCTCCAAATGGAGAAGAAATTTTGTTTTTATCTGACCGAAGCGGAGGAAATAATGCTTGGAGAATAGACCGCGTCAAAAAAGACACTGTTCAAATTACAAAAGGAGATACCTTTAATATGCAAAGCGCAGACTGGTCTCCAGACGGAAATTACATCGCTGTGAGCAAGGGCACTAGAAACTTCAAGCTCTATATGTACCACAAAGATGGGGGCGATGGAGTACAGCTCATCGACGAGCCTGATAACCTCAAAATTTCTGAGCCTACTTATAGTCCAGATGCGTCTAAAATTTGGTTTTCCCAGCGAACAGGAGCTTGGCAATACAACGCAAGGCTTCCTCAATACCAACTGGCAACCTACGACTTTAAAACTTCCAAAAAAACGACAATGACCAGTAGATACGGTTCGGCCTTTACACCAACCCTGTCTCCAGACGGAAAATACTTGGTTTACGGTAGTCGTCATAACGATCAAACCGGTCTGATTTTACGAAACCTCAAAACAAGTGAAGAAAGCTGGTTGGCCTATCCAGTGCAACGAGATGAACAAGAATCAATCGCGCCTCTTGGCGTACTACCGGCTATGAGTTTCACGCCAGATTCTAAACATCTCATCTCTTCTTATGGTGGGCAAATTCACAAGATAGATATCGCTTCAAAAACTGCAGAACTCATTCCGTTCGAGGTTGAAGAGACCCTCGCAATGGGGCCAGAGCTAAAGTTTAATTACCCCATAAGTGACGATCCGTATTTCAATGTCACTCAATTGAGAGACGCTAAGGTTTCACCTGATCAAAAACACATCGTTTTCACTGCGCTGAATCGATTGTATCTCATGTCATTTAAGAATAATAAACCTATGAGAATGACGTCTTTTGAACATACAGAGGCCATGCCTGTTTGGAGTCCTGACGGCAGTAAAATTGCTTTTGTCACTTGGGATGATTCCAAAGGAGGCGCCCTCTATATGATGGATATCAAAAAGAAAAAACCTATAAAAATCAGTGCTGAAAATGGAGTGTATAGCGCTCCTGCCTGGAATACAAATAATCAAATCGTAGTCTTCAAAGGGGATGTTCAGCAATTTAAAGATGCCGACGCCTCACGCCCTTTCAGAGCAACTGCCGATTTGGTTTGGTTCACTGCAGCCGCTGAACAAAATGCGCAGTTTATCACAAATGGTTCTGACTACAGCAATCCGCATTTTGTGACCCATTCAAATCGCCTGTTCTTAAATCACGATGGCGAATTGGTTTCTATGCGACTGGACGGAACAGACCTTCAAAAACACATCAAAATTGATGGAATAACAGTTTATGGTTCTAGCTATAATGAAAATCACTTATTAGCTGATACTCCTACAGCTCCTAAAAAGACCCCTTCAAAGGCCTCAGAAATTTACAAGGCTCCGAAAGGCGATTATGCCTTGGCCAAAATCAACAACGATTTATATGTGGTTACTGTTCCCCTGGTAGGCAAAGATGGAGTGACTGTAAATGTAAAAGATGCTGACAAGGCGAGTTTTCCTGCCATGAAACTCACTGAATTTGGCGGAGAATTTCCGAGCTGGGGAGCAGAGGGCAATCTGGTATTTTGGACCTTAGGAAACACTCTTTTTACCTATAATATTCCTGAAGCCAAGTTGTTTAAAGAAGAATTGGCGCGTGAGAAGAAGGAAAAAGCACTTTTAGCAGATGCCAAAAAAGACAGTGAAGATGACGAAAAGAAAAAAGAAGAAGAGGAAGAAGAAAAGAAATACACCGCTAGTGAGCAGCAAATTGAAGTCAAGGTGAATCGAGCTATCCCTCAAGGAGAAGTGCTTATTAAGAATGCCAGAATCGTCAGCATGAAAGAAGATGAAATCATCGAAAACGGTTGGATTCATATTGTTAATAATCGAATTGCTAAAGTATCGGCTTCAGCTATTTCGGCAGGAGCAAAAGCCCATATCATAAACGCTAAAGGGCAAACCGTTGTTCCTGGGTTTGTAGACACACATGCTCATATGTGGCCTGCATGGGGTTTACATAAAAACCATGTCTGGGTTTATGCGGCTAACCTCGCATATGGGGTAACTACTACAAGAGATCCACAAACCGCAACAACCGATGTACTCACTTATGCTGACATGGTTGAAGCCGGTCAAATACCTGGGCCAAGAGTATATTCAACTGGTCCTGGGGTAGGCTTTTGGGGTTATAACATCACCAGTTTAAAGCACGCTAAAAATGTACTTAAACAATATTCAAAATATTACAATACCAAGACCATCAAGATGTACTTGACCGGAAATCGCAAGCACAGACAATGGATTATTGAAGCGGCAAAAGAACAAGAATTAATGCCGACAACAGAGGGTGGATTAGATTTTAAATTAAACATCACGCAAATACTTGATGGCTACCCTGGGCACGAACACTCCTTTCCCATATATCCGCTTTACGAAGATTTCACCTCATTTGTCGCTCAATCAAAAACCGCTTACACCCCAACATTATTAGTATCATATGGAGGCCCATGGGCTGAAAACTATTTTTACGCCACTGAAGAGGTGCAGGGTGATGCCAAAATCAATCGATTTACCCCAAAATCTGAGCTTGACACCAAGTCTAGAAGACGAAATGCAGGATGGTTCATGAAAGAAGAATACGTTTTCGAAGATCATGCTGTATTTGTCAATGACTTGGTTAAGGCAGGGGGAATTGCAGGAGTTGGTTCGCACGGGCAGCTTCAAGGCTTAGGTTATCACTGGGAATTGTGGAGCATGCAAAGTGGTGGTTTAAGCAATCACAACGCGCTTAAAGTCGCCACCATTTTAGGGGCGAGAGCCATAGGCTTAGAACAAGATTTAGGAAGCATAGAAGAAGGAAAATTAGCTGATCTGGTAGTACTAGACAAAAACCCTTTGGAAGATATCAGAAACACCAATAGCGTTAAATGGGTGATTAAAAACGGAACGGTATACGAGGCTGAAAGCTTAGATCAGGTGCATCCCCAAAAGGTAAAACAAGATTATCCTTGGACACAAAGTACGCCAGATGACACTTTACCGGGAGTTTCTCAAAAGTAAAAAATACTAGAGGTGCGAATTGACTAGACTGATAAGTTGATTCGCGTCGACTACTCCAGACTGTCTCCAAACTTGTTGGTTGCTTTTGTACAACATCAGTGTTGGAACTCCCCTTACTTGTAGTCTTGCAGATAAGCTCTGATTGTTGTCGACGTTGATTTTTAGCACTTTTAATTTGTCGCTAAAGTGCTTTTTAACCTCTGTTAATATTGGCGACATCGTTTTACAAGGGCCACACCAGTCCGCATAAAAATCGACTAAGACAAGGTCAGATTGTTTGATTAATTCTGTAAAGTTTGCCATCTTAAAGCTTTTAGCGCTCAAAGTTATTCGAAATGAATTGGAAGTTTTGTTATTCGTGTTACATAAGTCTCATTTTCTTGATGTGTTTTTCTTGTGCAACCAACACTGAAACAGATCAAAGACCCAATGTGATTCTCATTATTGCTGACGATCAAGGTTATGGAGACTTGAGTGCAAGAGGAAATCCTTACTTACATACCCCGACTTTAGATGAGCTAGCCGAAAGCGCGCTCTCATTTGAAAATTTTTATGTGAGTCCTGTTTGCTCACCAACACGAGCTGAACTACTTACCGGAAAGTATTATCCTAGATCTGGAGTGTACTCAACCTCAGCAGGCGGTGAGCGTATCAATTTAGACCAACAACTGCTCGGTGATTATTTTAAAGAAGGTGGATACCGAACAGGTTTTTTTGGCAAATGGCATAGTGGACAGCAGTACCCCTACCACCCCAACGCAAGAGGATTTGACGAGTTTTATGGTTTCTGTTCTGGACACCTAGGCCACTACTTTAACGCCCGTATTGAGCACAACGGAAAAGCCATCCGTTCTAAAGGATATTTAACCGATGATCTCACCTCTAAAACAATTGAATTTGCCGGTCAAAATGCTGAAGAACCTTTTTTAGCCGTCCTGAGTTTGAATACACCGCACAGCCCAATGCAGGTTCCTGAAAAGTGGTATAAAAAGTTTGACGCCATTAGCATTAAAGAGAATGAGCGTGAAGATGTAAATCATTCTAAGGCCGCTTATGCCATGGTTGAAAATATAGATCACAACCTTAAGCGCATACTACAAGCACTCAAAGACAATGCACTTGATGAAAATACCGTGTTGATTTATATGAGTGACAATGGCCCCAATGGACACCGCTTCAACGCTGGTCTTAAAGGTACCAAAGGCTCTACGGATGAAGGAGGAGTTAAAAGCAACTTCTTTTTAAAATATT
>JBMYMD010000041.1:0-9716 GCA_049596955.1 Flavobacteriaceae bacterium | reverse complement strand
GCCATTAACCAAGCTTTTGATCACGCCTGCAGGTATCCCTCTGCATACAGCAGTAAACTGGCAGAAAAGTTGGCCAAAAAACACGGGGTTTCTCCTGAGAGTATTGTAATTACTGGAGGCTCCACAGAAGGTTTAAAAGCTGCAGGATTGACTTATGCCCATAATGGCGGAGAAATCATTGCTTGTCAACCTACATTTTTGGCGATGATGACATACGCAAAACAGTGGGATGCTGAAATCAATTGGGTTCCGGTAAATCAAAACAAGGGCTATGATTTGCAAGAAATCGAAAAGCGCGTAAGCGCTAAAACCAAAATGATTTTTTTGTGTAATCCGAACAATCCAACAGGAACACTATTGCCCGCACAAGAACTCCAAGACTTCTGTCAAAGTTTGAGCAAGAAAACCATTGTCTTTAGCGATGAAGCCTATTACGACTATATCGAAGAAGAAAATTATCCATCCATGGATGCCCTAGTGCGTCAAGGCGAAAATGTGATTGTCTCTAAGACGTTTTCTAAGGTGTATGGAATTGCTGGCTTGAGAATCGGCTATCTCATTGCCAAACCGTCTATCGCAACTGAATTAAAAAAGAACATCATGGCCATGACCAATGTGCTGGCTATTGCGGCGGCGGATGCTTCTTTAACAGACACTGATTTTTACGAGTTTTCATTGGCCCAAAACAAAAAAGCCAAAACCAAAATCTATGAGGTACTGGATTATTTAAAGTTGGATTATGTGCCATCGAGCACCAATTTCGTTTTCTTTCATTCCCAGCGTCAAATAGAACAATTACAGGCTCAAATGCTTCAAGAAGGGGTTGTGGTAGGAAGACCCTTTCCTCCGTTTTTAGACTGGTGCAGAATCAGCACTGGAACCCAAGAGGAGGTAGATGTATTCGTAAAGGCCATGCTCAAAATTTACAATGCTTAGTGCCAAATTCTCATTTCGAAGACGCTTCTAGAAATCTCGTATTTAAATCAGGTTCCTCTTCAAAAGTATCCAGAGGAAACATTGGTCGTTGAATGTGCTGATAAGGCAGGCGATATAAATCTTGGTCTACTCCGCCTGGTGTCAATGCCATTACCCAATCTGCCCGTATTTCATACAATTCGGGAACCAAATAACCGATTTTCACCATTAAAATATCGGTTTGTTCTGGGTTCAAATCTAAATCTGTAAAATCTTTCAGGTAGTGATAGGGTTTGCGCTTTTCGGTAACGACAACCTTGAGCGACCCCGACTGAACGACTACTTCGGTTCGGGCATTTCGGTCTCCTTCTTTAATAGCCAAAACCTTTCCTTTTAAGAGCACAGGGGGAGCATATCGATTGTCAACAGCTGCTCCAACCTTAGCTGCTACTGTGCCACCTACTCCTACATCAAGGGCTTTTTTAATCAATTCAGGCCCAGGAATGGAGGCGTAAATCAGCTCAGGTCCATCTACACTTTGAAATTCGGCTTTATTCAACAATTGCTGAAGTGTCCAAGAGACATCACCCGCTCCTCCAGCGGTGGGATTATCACCCATATCACTGACAATAAAAGGCTTGACCTTTGAGTTTAAGGCCATAGTTAGCGCAGATTCGAAATCTGTCGTAGGAGCTACAAAATCAAATTCTTCTCTAACCTCCCAAAATGAGCGTGCCAAATAAGAGGCTCCCTCACTGACTTGTTTTTCATCATCACCAGTAACCATAACTACAGCATGATTTCTTTTTTCATCAGCCCAAGGATATCCTACCCAAATCGCTGCGTCAATCACACCTTCTTGATCGACTACTTCAGGGATTTTCGCGTAAAGACTTTTCGCAGGTTCTATTCTGGTGCTGGTTTGTTCACCTGGAAGTAAAATCGGAACAGGAATCCAAGCTTTGTATTTCGGCTTTCCCTTTTTAGATTGTAAGCGCTCGATAAGGTTTTCAACAGCTCTTTGCTTACTTTCAAGGGCGTCCTCGTGCGGAGCCATACGATAGCAAGTAATGAGATCTGAGAGTGTTCCTAAGCGTTTAGAGACGTTTCCGTGTAAGTCCATAGAGGTTGAAATCAATGTTTCTGGTCCTACAACTGCTCTTATTTTTTCAATAAAATCGCCTTCTGGGTCCTCGAGACCAACCACACTCATTGCTCCGTGGATATCAAAGAAAAGGCCATCATAAGGAAGGTTTTTTTGAAGCTTATCTAAAGTGATTTGAACCAAGGAGTCGTAGGCCGCTCTAGTAACTATCCCTCCTGGGAGTGCATGCCCTCTTAGGGTCGGAAACCACTGTGCACTGCTTCGTACAGGATGGTTTTCTTCAAAAAAAGGATACATGTCAAAAATGTCCTCATCTTGTCTGGCGTGAAAGGCTTCAGCTGTGGTTTGAGCAGGCGAAAATGTGCTCGATTCAATGGCGAGACCTGCAATTGCGATTCTAGGTTGATCTTCAGTGTCTTGGCAAGAAAAAATCCCTAAAATTCCCAGTGCCAATAGGAATTTAGATATGATGTGCTTGTAAATTGTCATGATATTTTAAGCTTATGCGATTAATTCAATGTTTCAATGATTGAAATCAACGAAATACCAAATGCAGATCCTGAAACAAATAGATTCCATTCACGGTGTTTGATTTTTAAAATTTTTAAGGAGAGGTAAGCAACAAAAACAATAATCGCGACGATTAGAATTTGACCAAGTTCAATTCCTACATTAAAACCAAATAAGGGAATAATAATTTCAGAATTATCCATAATTAATGCCTTAAAGTAATTTGAAAAATCCATTCCGTGAATCATCCCAAATAACAGAGCCATAGCATAGTTCCGTTTCATTTTTGAGAAACGTTCGTGTTCAGTTGAAATTACATTGTGAATGGAAGTTATTAAAATCGTCAAAGGAATGAGGAATTTCACAATTCTCGATGATACGGTAAAAGCATCTAAAGAAACGAGAATTAATGTCAAGCTGTGTCCTAAAGTGAATGCTGTTACGAGTATTAGCACATTTCTCCACTGCTCAAGTTTATAAATAGCGCACAATACAATAAGAAATAGAATGTGATCATAGGCTGCTACATCTGCAATGTGTTGAAATCCAAGTCTTAGATAAAATTCAAAATTGTGCATAGGTTTAAAAATCTAGAAGGTGAGTGGTTGTTTTTTTATTTAGCATCATACTATGAGACTTACCATTGACATGCACATAGACAATATTGTTTTGATCAAAAAACAAATCAGTAAATACTGCATTTTTCACTTCCAAGGTATTGAGCTTAGAGGCTTGTTTGACTTCAAAATATACCCAAAGAGCAGTATTATCTCCTTCACCGCTCAAGCGCTTGCTTTTAACTTTAAAAGGAATCTTTTTATCATTAGTCTTAACGTAAAAAAACCTATTGATATAATTCATCAATAATTCATTTGCTTCTGGAGCTTCATCAGGTTGACAAAACGCAAGCTTATCACTGTATGGGTCAAAGAGTATTGCTTCGTTAACATCCGTGAGAAACAATTTTAAATTCACTGTAATTAATTGCTTGTTTTCTCTGTATTCAATTTCGCATAGTGAAAGTCTAAGAGGATGGATATCAGATGGCTCCGATGTATGCAACAACATAAATAAGCCAAAGAAAATCCTCAACATTTCCATAGGTGTATTTGAAACCCCGGTTTTTTTTAGATTTTTATTGAGCCGCTAATTCTTGAACCTCTTTAAATACTCTTATTAGGTTACCACCCCAAATTTTCTCAATATCAGATTCGGAGTAACCTCTTTTTACCATTTCGATGGTAATATTCATGACTTCACTAGCGTCAAAAACACCTTGGATTCCTCCACCCCCGTCAAAATCACATCCTATTCCTACATGGTCAATTCCAGCAATTTTGATGATGTGATCAATATGATCAACCACATGGGTTACAGTAGCAGGTGGGGCAGGGTATTTCTCATAGATTTCTTGAAACGATTTTCTGAGTTCAGCCCGCTGTTCGTCCGTTAAATTTCCAGAAGCAGTGGCCTTCTCTCTCAGTGCTGCAATGGCATTATCACGTTCTTCGTTTACAGGAGCCTCTCTTAAATAATCTGCAAGCATAGTCAGTTGAACAACACCACCGTTGTCTGCCATCAGTCTTAGCATTTCATCTGACATATTCCGTCTGTGGTTAGTGACAGATCTGGCATTGGAATGGCTAGCAATAATCGGAGCTTTAGAATATTTAATCGCATCGTAGAATACACTATCGTTACCATGAGAAACATCGACCATAATTCCTAATCGATTCATTTCATTTATCACTTCAACGCCAAGGTCACTTATGCCACCGTGTTCTGAACCGTTTGGATCTGTCGCAGAGTCAGCTATATCATTATTGGAGGAATGCACTAAAGTGATGTACCTCACGCCTTTGTTGTAAAATTCTTCTACATTAGATACATCGTTGCCAATTGGATAACCATTTTCAATACCAATGTAGATCGCTCTTTTTCCTTCCTTTTCTAAATCATACGCATCTTGCGGATTTAACGCTAATCCAACGATATCAGAATTTCTTTCTGTGGAGGTTATAATTGAATCTATCATTTGCAGGCACAAAGCTTTTGCGCGATCATTACCCTGGTCATTTCTAATATCCTGGGCTACAAACGCAGCGAAAAAAATAGCGTCTAAACCTCCTTCTTTCATTCTCGGGTAGTCAACCTTTGAACCTGTTTCATTTGGGTCATGCCTCTCAGCCATATCAAACCCAGGTTCAATCATTCTTAAGGGAGTATCTGCATGAGTGTCTAGGGTAAGAACCCTATCGTGAATAGCCATTGCTCTTTCAATCAGTTCTTCTTCGGTCTCTTCTTTATTTTCAGGCATAAATTGACAAGCCGAAAACAAGAGTATACTTAAAGCCACAGGAAATTTCAATATTTTTAGCATAAGAATAATTTTAGAGTTAGAAATTACTAAAATCAAAAGAGCTAAACAATTATTTTGAAAATTAAAAAGTATTGCCAAATTATTTCACTTTTGTGTTTATTTGGAACAGGCCAAATAAAGGCACAGAGCTTATTTGAGGAGCGCCCGCTCTTTGTCAATGGAGTTGGAGGTTACGAGTGTTATAGAATACCTGCAATTGTTGCAGCTAAGGACGGAACCCTCTTGGCTTTTGTAGAAGGAAGGGTGAATGGGTGTAACGATTACGGCGATGTTGATCTTTTGTTGAGCCGCAGTGAAGACAGAGGTAAAACCTGGTCTGAGCCCAGCTTAATTGTAGATAATGAAAATATTCAGGCAGGTAATCCAGCTCCTGTTTATGACTTTGAAGATCCGAGATATCCCAATGGACGCTTATTTTTATTTTACAATACTGGAGACGCTTCAGAGCATGAGGTCAGAAAAGGTAACGGGCAGAGAAGTGTACATTTTATCAGCAGTACTGATGATGGATTGAGTTGGTCGCTTCCGATAGATATTACCAGTCAGGTGCATTTTAATCGACAAAACAGCAAGCTTGATTGGCGAACCAATGCCGTAACTCCAGGACATGCACTTCAATTTCGACGTGGGGCGAAGAAAGGAAGAATTTACGTTCCTGCGAATCACTCTCAGGGACCTCCTCAAGAAAAGTACAACGAGTATAGAGCCTATGGTTTTTATTCTGACGATCACGGACAAAGTTTTAAAACGAGTCCAGATATTCCTGTTCTATCCTCAAATGAAGCCATTGGAGTGGAGCTTAAAAATGGAGACTTAATGCTCAATATCAGAGAACAAAATGGAAATACCAAAACACGTTTGGTCAGCATAAGTAATGACGGTGGTGAGCGTTGGAACGAAATCTTTTTTGACCAGAATTTAATTTCACCTGTCTGCCAATCAAGTATAATTAGCATAGTGAACAACAACAAACAATTGCTGCTCTACTCCGGACCCTACAGCAAAACTGACCGCCATCAAATGTCTGTTTTAATAAGTGAAGACCAAGGCAGGTCTTGGCCTGTTCGAAAGTTAATCTATGCAAACACATCGGCTTATTCTGACCTTGTGATTTTAGATGACAACAGTATCGGGCTATTTTATGAACGCGACCGCAATGGACTCTATTTTGCGCGTTTTAATCTGCAATGGCTTTATGAAAATTAAAACCTAAACCTTTCATTATAATTACAACATCTGATGAATTCAAATCAATCTAAATCAACGAAAAAGAACAATACAGAAAAGCTGCTATGGGCTTTTGTAATTGGTCTGTGCAGTATCAGTTTATCTTGTGAAGAGTCCGCAGAACCTCAATTCAGCCTAGCCCATCAATGGCCAAGTTTGAGCGAAGAATTTCAATTGGGAAACCCTACGGGTATTGGAGTGAATTCTGAAGATCAAATCGTTGTGTTTCACAGGGCTTCACGCGAGTGGCAATACCCCATGCCAGAGACCAATATTGGTGAGGCAACCATACTGACTTTAGATCAACAGACCGGTAGTATTATTCATCAGTGGGGGTCAGACACTTTTGTAATGCCTCATGGACTTGAGGTTGACCATCAAGATCATATTTGGGTGACCGATGTTGCGCTACATCAAGTGTTTAAGTTTAATGCTGAGGGAGAGTTGCTTTTAAAATTAGGAGAGGAAAGAGTTGCTGGCGATGACAGCACTCACTTTAATTTGCCTACAGATGTAGCAGTAGCAAAAGACGGATCTTTCTATGTCAGTGATGGATATGGAAACAGCAGAGTGGTTAAATTCTCAAAAGAAGGAGAATTTTTATTGCAATGGGGAGAACTCGGGAATCAAGATGGGCAATTTGTAATACCACACGGTATTGATTTAGACGGAGAAGGAAATGTATATGTCGCCGACCGAGAAAATAATCGCATTCAAAAATTTACGGCAGACGGAGTTCATTTAAAGACCTGGCAAAATGAGACTACTAATCAATTGTATTCCCTCGTGGTTGACCAGTCTGTAAAGCGCGTATATGGTATTGACTATTACATCATTAATGACAGTACAGCCTTAGGTTCTGATATTTTTGAATTAGACCTTGAACTGAATAAACTGAATCAATTTGGCCGGTCAAGCGCATATAATGGACCTATTGCGCGTTATCACGACATCGCTGTAGATACTAAAGGAAATCTTTACACTGGCGACATCTTAGGCAATACCATTCAGAAGTTTGAAAAAAAGTAAAAGCTACTTAGGCCATGATTGAAAAAGTGAACTGTAAAGAGGAGGAAGTAGCTGAACAATTATACAGCATTTGGCAAGCGTCCTATCCTGTAGAAAAAGAGATGATAGGGGCTGAGGTTTTTCCGCCACTTGACCGCACAGTTCTTGATTTTCAAAGCACTGAGAACGTCTTCTATGCCTATATCGTTAATGATGAATTTGCAGGAGTTATTGAAGTAGCTCGAATGGAGGATTATATTCATCTTCAAAGTTTGGTGGTACATCCCGCCCATTTTAGAAAAGGAATTGCAAGTGCATTGATTAAACACGCGATGAAAACACATACCAGCGCTAAGTATTCTGTTGAAACGGGCTTTGAAAACGTTCCTGCGAAAAGACTTTACGAATCTTTTGCATTCAGAGAAACCAAGGTGTATGATACAGATTATGGCGTGAAGAAAATAAGATTTGAAATAAAATTATAGAACATGAAAAAACTCATGATTTTTTGTGCTGCACTGCTTTTGGCACAATGCGCACCAACGGCAAAGAGTGAACTCAAGACACTTATAACAGATTATCAGTCTTTTAAAGCTTTTGATTATGATGAATTTCCATTAGGAGATTACTCTGAGCAGCGCTTTGAAAAACAATATTCTTTTTATCAAGATTGCTTTGATCGTGCGCAAAAAATAAATACAAGTGAACTGAGCGATGATGAGCTTCGATCATTGCATTTATTGAGATTTGTATTGGAACATCGAATCAAGGGTCATGAATTTAAGATGCATTACAATCCCATCTTATCCGATGCAGGGTTTCACAATAGCCTGATTTATCGAGTCCGCAAAGTGGTCGATAAAAAAGGGGCTATTCAATATTTGAAGCTCTTAAAAAGTATCCCCCTTTATATTGAGCAAAACACTGAACTTATTCGCAAAGGAATTGAAATGGGTATTTCTCAACCTAGAGTTATATTCAATGGATATGAGAACTCTTATGAGCAGCACATAACTGCAGATGCATCCTCCAATTATTATTACGAGCCTTTTTTGAATTTGCCCGACCAACTATCTACTCAAGAAAAAGACAGCTTAAAAAATGCAGCCAAAGAAGTAATAGAAGAGCAACTGATTCCCACTTTTGTTTCTGTTAAAAACTTTTTTGAAACGGAGTATTATCCCAAAACAAGAACGGCCATTGGAGTGAGTGAAACTCCTAATGGAATGGAGTTTTACAACAACAGAATCGCCTATTATACCACCTTAGATTTAACGGCAGAAGAGGTTCATCAAATGGGGCTCGATGAGGTACAACGCATAAGAACAGAGATGCAAAAGATTATAGCTGAATTAGAATTTAAGGGTTCTTTTGCTGAATTTTTAGCCTTTTTAAGAACAGATGAGCAGTTTTACGCGAAATCACCTAAGGAGCTACTCATGTTTGCTCGAGATGTTGCCAAGCGTTTAGATGAGCAGTTGCCACGGTATTTTAAAACTCTGCCTAGAAAGCCTTATGGAGTTGCTCCTGTGCCTGATGCCATTGCTCCCAAATACACTGGAGGAAGATATATTGGAACAGCACCTAATAGCACAGAACCTGGATATTATTGGGTCAACACCTACAATTTGCCCAGTAGACCATTGTATACTATTCCGGCCTTAACGGCACATGAAGCCGTACCGGGTCATCACCTGCAAGGCGCTTTAAATGCAGAATTACCTACACGTATTCCACAATTTAGACGAAATTTATATTTATCGGCCTATGGAGAGGGATGGGGGCTATACACCGAATCACTTGCAGAAGAGATGGGCATTTACACCACGCCTTATGAGCGCTTTGGTCAGCTTACCTATTCGATGTGGAGAGCATGTCGGCTTGTAGTTGATACAGGAATGCATGCCTTTGGATGGACTAGAGAAGAAGCAGTGAAGTATATGGCAGAAAACACAGCACTTTCCTTACACGAAGTAAATACCGAAATTGATCGCTATATCTCTTGGCCAGGACAAGCTCTTGCTTACAAAGTGGGAGAACTAAAAATCAGAGAATTGAGACAAAAAGCAGAAGAAGCCTTGGGAGATTCGTTTGACATCAGGGCTTTTCACGAGGTGATTTTAGCAAACGGAACCCTTACCCTTCCCATGCTAGAGTCAGAGATTAATGATTTCATCGCGTCGTATTCTTCACCATAGCATTTAGAAAAACAATTACATTTTAGTAATATTGTGCCTGATTTAGAGAGGTGCCTGAGTGGTTGAAAGGGCCAGCCTGGAAAGTTGGTATAGGGGTAACTCTATCGAGGGTTCGAATCCCTTCCTCTCTGCTAAGTTGTGTTTTACATTAAGCAGGTGAAGTTTAAAAGTAATTCTATATAAATTACAAAAGGTATTATTGATCATCCTTGTCCTGATTGTTTATCATTTTGGTCTTTTTTTATAAATGTAATATCCCTTTCAATTACTTCTTCATTACTTCCAGGTGTTTGTGGGTATTTAAATTTTTTAATATGAACACTATCACCTAATACCTTATTAAATAGTTTTTTCGAAAGCGGTGTGATTACAA
>JBMYMD010000040.1:0-9744 GCA_049596955.1 Flavobacteriaceae bacterium | reverse complement strand
CCCTAAACCTATTGAACTAACTGAATTACAACAAGACTTTGAGCTACAATTGACTTACGAGTCTAGGCTTAAAAAACTCAGAAAGTGTTTGAATTCTATCGAAAATTTAGCCAGAGAAAAAGCGAGTATAACCAAAAGCAAAGCGGTGTTCATTCACACTCAAAGTCGAGAAGATAAGCGTATCAAACTCATCCGTTTAAATCAACACTAAGTACCTTATCCAAACAAGCTCGCTTGCGACAGCCCTTTTTCGTGCATCAGAAGTTGTTCTTTTCGTGTAATGCCTCCTGCGTAACCCTGTATCTGACCATTTTTTGCGATAACTCGATGACAAGGTATCACAATAAGATGCTTGTTTTTGGCATTAGCAGCCGCTACCGCCCTAATAGCTTTGGGGTCACCCAAATCTAAGGCTAAGTCTAAATAAGAACAGGTTTTGCCGAAAGGAATAGTCAATAAGTGTTGCCATACTTTGCGTTGAAAATCAGTGCCCCTGATTTCTAAGGGAAGATCAAATGCTGTTAAGGCACCATTGAAATAGGCGCTGAATTGTTCTTGAACGAGGTCTAACAAAACTGTAGACTCACCGTTTTTTTGTGGACCATTTGCAAAGCGAACACTGAGCACATGCGTGCTGTTTGCTTCAACAGAAATATAGCCTACTGGACTTTTGAAACAGACAGAATTATTTTCCATCCTTGAGCCATTGCGCGACCTCTTTTGCAAAATAGGAGGCAATCATAGAAGCACCTGCTCTTTTAATGGCGATGAGCTGTTCAAATACAACAGCATCGTGATCAATCCAACCTTTTGCGCTGGCTGCTTTAATCATGGCGTATTCTCCAGAAACTTGATAAACGGCGATAGGAAGCAAGACATTTTCTTTGAGGTCTTGCACGATATCTAAATAAGCCAATCCTGGTTTTACCATTAAAATGTCAGCGCCTTCATCTTGGTCGAGCAGCGCTTCTCTTATCGCTTCTCTTTTGTTTGCAAAATCCATTTGATAGGTTTTTTTATCACTTGGCATATTGACTTCGTTGGATGGTGCTGAGTCAAGCGCATCTCTAAAAGGTCCGTAGTAAGAACTGGCATATTTTGCGCTATAAGAGAGAATACCACAATTGACAAAGCCAGCCTTGTCTAATGCCTCACGGATGATTTTAACACGCCCGTCCATCATATCGCTTGGGGCAACCATATCTGCTCCAGCTTCAGCATGAGAGACGCTCATTTGGGCTAAGACAGCTGCAGTTTGATCATTTACAATTTCTCCATCTTTTACAATTCCGTCATGTCCGTATATTGAAAAAGGATCTAAAGCCACATCAGTCATGACGTAGAGTTCTGGGCAGTTTTCTTTGACCGCCTTAATGGCGCGTTGCATCAAGCCATTGGGGTTAAGGGTTTCTTTACCTGTATTGTCTTTTAAATCATCAGAAACCTTCGTAAAGAGTAAGATACTTTTTAAGCCTAAACTTTGAATTTCATGGGCCTCTTTGATCAATTGGTCAATACTCAATCGAAATTGACCTGGCATAGATTCGATTTCTTCTCGAACTGAAGTTCCTTCAACAACAAATAAGGGCACGATAAAATCGTTAACACTTAAGTGGTGCTCTTGAACCAAGCTTCGAATGGCATGGTTTGCTCTTAATCTTCGTGGTCTACTATTGGGGTACATATATTTCTCCTATTAAATAACAAAACGCTTTACCGCGAATTAAAACACGGTCTTCAAGCAGGGTACATTCAAAATTACCGACTCTTTTTGATAATTGTTGAGCACTGAGTTGAGTCTTTCCGAATTGCTCAGCCCAATATGGAGTCAAGGTGGTGTGTGCCGAACCGGTAGCAGGGTCTTCAGGAACACCGCATTGGGGGGCAAAAAATCGAGAAACAAAGTCAACGCTATCGCCGGGAGCTGTGCAAATAATCCCTCTCACTTTAATTTTATCGATTTCAAAGAAGTTAGGTTGAAGCGATCGAATCTGGGCCTCGTTTTCATAAATCAGCATCAAATCTGTTTTTCCTTCGAATGCTTTTATGGCTTTGCAACCCACTAAAACTTCTGTGTGAGATAAGTCAAAATCACTCTGATTTAAATCATCCACAGGAAAATTGAGCTCGTATAAATCGTCACCTTTTTTAACTACAGATAGGGGGCCACTTCGGTGTGAATACAGTTGAAGGGCATTGTTTTTTGTAGCCTCGCTGAGGTGTTTTGTTTCGTGATTAAAAAGCACATAAGAGGTTGCTAATGTAGCGTGACCACAGAGGTCTACTTCTTCTTCAGGTGTAAACCATCGAATGTCGTATACTCCATTGTTATATACGGCATAAGCGGTTTCAGCTAAATTGTTTTCTTCTGCGATTCGCTGCATGGTCTCATCAGCAATCCACTCCTCTAAAATGCAGACCGCTGCAGGGTTTCCCCCAAAAACTGCAGATGCAAAAGCATCCACCTGATACATTTTTAATTTTAAGACACCCATGATTTTGGATTTTTTAAGACTTCAATGAGTTGTTGTTCCTCAGAGCCTTCTTCTACTTGTTTGTTGTATTGCCAACGAACTCTCGGTGGCAGTGACATTAAAATACTTTCAATACGCCCATTGGTTTTTAGACCAAAAAGGGTTCCCTTGTCGTGCACGAGGTTGAATTCGACATAACGCCCTCTTCGAACTTCTTGCCATTCTCGCTGCGCTTCTGTATACGGTAAATTCTTTCTGCGGTTAGCGATTGGAACATAAGCATTCAAAAAGTTTTGAGCCACGTCAGTCACAAAATCATACCACTGTTGAGTGCTCATCTTTTCTGTTTCTTTGAGGTAGTCAAAAAACAATCCACCTATACCTCGGGCCTCTTGCCGGTGATGATTGTGAAAATAAGCATCACACTTTTCTTTGTAGTTGGGATAAAATTTAGGATCATGACGGTCACAGGCCTCTTTACAAACTCGGTGAAAATGCGCAGCATCTTCCTCAAAGAGGTAATAGGGGGTAAGATCAAGTCCTCCTCCAAACCAAGCGTCAATTTTTTGACCTTGTTTGTCATACAGTTCAAAGTACCTCCAATTGGCATGAACCGTAGGAACCATTGGATTTTCAGGATGTAAAACCAAACTCAATCCGCAGGCAAAGAAATTAGAATCGTCAACCTTGAAATAGTTTTGCATACTCTCGGGAAGCTTACCGTGAACCGCCGAAATATTGACGCCGCCTTTTTCAAATACTCCACCGTTTTCGATTACACGTGTTCTTCCTCCGCCTCCTCCTGGCCGATCCCACAAATCTTGTTCAAATTTTGCTTGGCCATCAATTTCTTCTATGCTTTGGCAAATGTCATCTTGCAAGTTTTGAATAAAGGCGTAAAATTGATCTTTGGTGTTTTGCATATTAAGAATTCAAATAAACAAGTTCTGGGGTGTTAAAAGGCATTTGGTTGACATCAACGGCTTTGGCATCTTCAAGCATACTCATTAAGGCTTCTATAACTTCAGACTCTCCTCGATTTAGATGTTGCTTGAACAATTGTATGCCAATTTGATTGTTGTGTAAATCCATGGCTGTTTCAACCGGATTATTGATAAAGCATCTTTCGTGAAAGTCTGTTATTTTTTTAGTCCAAACACAGACATCTTCTGTATTACGACTCCATTGATAACAATAGTTCGAAATCAGGTAACACCAATAGGCATGTCTAAAGGCATTTGCCTTGCCATTGCCGTGGTGTTTGTCGCCATATGTTCGCTGCGCTTTTAACATACAGTTTTTAGTTGCGGCCAATGTTGGCCATATGTATAAAGGTCTCTTTAGGCATTCTCGAATTAAATAAATCAATTCAGAAAATGGTATTTTAAACAAGGCCTTTATGACTCTCATCAAGCGTATTCTTTGACCGCTTCAATAAAGGCACGGGCGTGATCTACTGGAATATCAGGTAGAATTCCGTGTCCTAGATTTACAATGTAGCGGTCTTTTCCAAAGGCTTGAATCATTTCTTTGACGTCTTTTTTGATTCGCTCTGGAGGTGAGTACAAACGAGAAGGGTCGTAATTTCCTTGTAATGTAATTTGACCCCCACTCAAATAACGTGCATTTCGTGCTGAACAGGTCCAATCTACTCCAAGTGCAGACGCGCCCGTTTTCGCCATTTCATGCAAGGCAAACCAGCATCCTTTTCCAAATAAAACCACTGGAATTTCATCTTTAAGTGCAGTTACAATTTGGCGCATATACGAAAGTGAAAACTCTTCGTAGTCTTCAGGACCGAGCATTCCTCCCCATGAATCAAAAACCTGTACGGCATGAACACCAGCCTTTGCTTTTGCTTTTAAATAAGCGATAGTGGTGTCTGTAATTTTTTGAAGTAGGGCATGTGCGGTTTGAGGATCAGAAAAACATAGCTTTTTGGCTTTGTCAAAATTTTTGCTTCCTTCACCCTGAACACAGTAACACAAGATGGTCCAAGGAGAACCAGCAAAACCAATAAGAGGCACGCTGTTGTCTAGCATTTCCAAGGTGAGTTTGATCGCGTCAAAAACATAAGAAAGACTGTCATTGACATCAGGAACTACTACGCGGTCTAAATCACTTGCCGTTCGAACAGGGTTTGGCAGTACAGGGCCTTTATTGGGCTCCATATACACATCGATGTTCATCGCCTGTGGAATGACCAAGATGTCAGAAAAGAGAATGGCTGCGTCATTTTCAAAGCGTCGCAGCGGCTGAACAGTAATTTCAGAGGCCAACTCTGGAGTTTGACAACGTGTAAAGAAGTCGTATTTCTTTTTGAGCTCCATAAACTCAGGCAAGTAACGACCGGCTTGTCTCATCATCCATACAGGAGGTCTTGACACTTCTTCTCCCTTAAGTGCTCTTAGATATAAATCGTTTTTAAGACTCATTTTTTGCTTTATAATGTTGAATTAATTTTAATACTAAACTTGTCGAAGTGGGGCTTTTGGCCACCACAACATCTGGAGTATGTGTTCTAGCTTTGGCAGCGGTAGTTTCTCCGATGCAAAAAGCTGTTTTGTTATTTAAGTCATTTTCACTCGCAAAGCTCTCTACACCTCTTGGGCTAAAGAAAAGCACAGCGTTGTAATCGTCTGCAAATTTCTTTTTGTTCATGCTACTTAAATATACGGTATAAGAGTCAGACCCTTTTGCTCTGAGCCACTGCTCTAATGTGGGAGTGACATGATTTCCGTGGAGCCAGCAGGACTTAAAATCTTGGGTTTTCAAAAATTCGATGAGTTGCTGAGCGTTGTCAAAATACTTTAGAACACCTAACCCCAAGTCTTTTAATCCTTGGGATGTTTTTTCTCCTACACAGTAAATCGAAGCTTGTTGCAGATGTGCTGTATTTTGATTTTTCCAATACTGTTTTAGGGCGGCTACGGCATTTTGACTGCTGAATAAATAAGTGTCATAGTCAGATGCAATTGAAAAAGGCAAGGTCTCAATTTTGAGCGCGTCGTATTCTACAAGAGAAACACCAGCCTGCAACAGGTGATTCTTGTCAGAAGCAGCGAGTGTTTTAGTGCTAATGATCTTTCTCATCCTGTATGGCTTTTAATAGTTCTATTCCTCCATTGTTTCGTATTTCAAGCGCTAAACCCCGACCGATTTGAGCGGCCTGGGTCAAAGGAATTTCTCGTTCAACCTCTATGGCCTCTTGCCCGGTCAAACTGTATAGACCTCCCTTAAAACAGAGCATGTCTTTATCTACAAAGGCATAGGCTCCTACAGGAGAGCTGCATCCACCTTCTAAGGTTTTTAGAAAATCGCGTTCAACTCTTGTACAAAGTTCGGTGTCGCTGTGGTTGAGGTTTGTTACACCTTTGAATTTTTCTAACTGTTCTTTGAGCCCAACAATCAACAAAGCTCCTTGAGCAGGCGCCGGAATCATATAATCTAAATTGACAAGCTGATGCCCATCCATATTCATGCGCTCTAAGCCTGCTTGAGCAAAAATGGCACCTTCCCAAGAGGATTCTTCTAATTTCTGAATTCTACGCTGAATGTTACCCCTGAGATTTTCTACTTGGTAATTCGGATTTTTCCTAAGCCATTGTGCTTTTCTTCTTAGACTTCCGGTTCCGATTTTCAAGCTTTGCTCTTTTTTTGGATTAAGCACGAGCACATCTCTGTGGTTTCCCCTTTGAAGCACAGCATAGGGGATTATTCCTTCGGCGAGTTGCGTAGGTACGTCTTTCATAGAATGCACCGCGATGTCAATGCGCTTTGTAAGTAGTGCCGCATCAAGTGTTTTGGTAAATACACCGGTGAGACCCATTTGATAAATAGGCTGGGTTAAATTCAAATCACCTTCGGAGGATATGGGCACAATTTCAGTGGCATATCCCAAATCGTTGAGCTGATTTTGAACAAACTCTGCTTGCCAGAGGGCTAGGGCACTTGACCTAGTGCCAATTCTAATGGTTTCACTAGTCATCTATGAGTTTGATTCCTTCTGATTTAATTCAAAAACATCATTAAGCATAGCAACGCTTTGATCAAAATTACCATTGGCTGATTTTAAGTGATTGGCGATTTGTTTTGTGATTTTTTGAATCAATCTATTTGATACTAAATCAATCGACTTCTCATCTAATACCGATTGGTTTTTTTTCGAATGAAAATCAATTTCTTCGTTTTTGTAGGATTGAAGTTTTGCTTTTACCGCAGCTACAACTGGAGCAAATTTTCTATTGGAAAGCCATTCTATAAAGTCGGCTTGAATTTCTTCGATAATCGCTAAAGCTTGAGGAATGTATTGTTTTCTGCGCTCAAGGGTGTCATCTGTAATTTTTGAGAGCTGATCAATACCTACCAAGCTCACCCCTTCAATTTCAGTAACATCAGAGGCAACATTTTGAGGGACTGATAAATCTAAGATGAGTAAGTTGTTCTTGGTTCTCAGTAAATCTTTATTTACAGTAGGATTCGCAGCCCCTGTCGCTACAATTAAAACATCTGCTGTTCTGATTTCTGACGGTAAATCTGAGAAGCTCTTTACATCTACCTTGAATTTACCCGCAACCTCTTCGGCTCTATTTCGAGTTCGGTTGATCAGTGTAATTTGTTGGTTCTTGGTGTGCTTTACTAAATTCTCACAGGTATTTCGTCCGATTTTTCCAGTACCAAATAAGACGATTTTTTTAGATTGAACCTCTGGGATTTCTTGCATGAGGTATTTCACTGAAGCAAAAGAAACCGACGTGGCTCCGGTGGAAATTTCTGTTTCGTTTTTAATGCGTTTGCTCGCTTGAATGACAGAATTACACAAACGCTCTAAAAACGCACTTGTCAGTTTTGATTTCTTGGCCTGCTTAAAGGATTTTTTGATCTGGGCGATGATTTCAAAATCACCGAGAATTTGACTGTCTAGTCCTGTACCTACTTGAAAAACGTGATCTATAGCCTCTTCTTCAGTTTTGATGTAACCGTGCTTGGCAAACATCTCTTTTGATCCTTTAGTGAATTCACAAAGCAGGTCTACAAGAATCTCTTCATTTTCAACCTCTGCATAGAGTTCGGTGCGGTTACATGTAGAAACAATCATCAAAGAGGACGCACCAATTTGTGAAGCTTTTTCACTTAGTTTGCCAGATTTGTGTTCATCGAGACTAAACAATCCTCTTGTTGGCGCATCTGTTCTGTGATAGCTCACGCCAACGACACAAAACGAACTATTTAAATTTGTCTTATTCATAGATTGTGGTGGCACAAAATTAAAAGTCAGTAAAGGGAAAAAATAACGCTAAAGGTTCTTTAGTTTTTTGGCTGGTTTTCAGGACTATTCTTTACCTTTGTAATGAATATAAATTCATGTAAATCAAAGTTTTAAAGGCATATTCAAGATTATTTAGAAAGAGTCTAAATTTATGGTAATGCCAAATAGAACAAAAACTTATCTCAAAAAACATCGCTAGAGGGTTATGCAGCACATAGATATTCAAAATTTAGGAACGGTTTTAATTGAAAACACTGATAAAGAGCGAGAAAAGACAATAGTATATCCTGTAGAAATAAAGCAAATTCAATTGCATTTTGTACTTAAGGGAGGATTGCGTTTTTCATTTAACGAAAACACTTATTTCTTAGAAGCAAAAGAAGATCAGACCCTATTACTCTTTAATTCACAAAAGGCCTTACCTATCTCTGCTGAGTTAGAAAAAGACACCCAGTGGCTTTGTTTGGTGTTAAGCATTGACGGCCTGCACGCACTCTTCAGTGAACACGCTAAAATCATTCCCTTTTTAAATACAGAAACACAAGAGACCAAGTTTTACAGTCAAGGAGAGCTGAGTCCAGCCATGGCCATTGTCGTGAGTCAACTCATGGAAAACCGATTACACACCGCCTTAAAAAATATTTACAACAAGGGGAAAGTCTATGAATTAATCAGTCTTTATTTCAATAAAACTGAAGATACCGACCTTGAGCAATGCCCTTATTTAGCTGATGATCAAAACATTCGTAAAATCAGGCAAGCCAAAGAAATCATTGTGGCAGAAATGAATGAACCTCCCACTTTGGAGCACCTGGCAAAAACCATTGATCTCCCCTTAAAGCGATTAAAAGAAGGCTTTAAGCAATTGTATGGAGATTCGGTCTATGGATTTCTTTTTCAACACAAAATGGAATTCGCTCGAAAATTACTCCTCTCTAATAAGTATAGTGTAGGTGAGATCGGCTTGCGCGTGGGTTACAGCACACCGAGTCATTTTATAGCAGCCTTTAAAAAGAAATACGGAACAACGCCTAAGAAGTATTTGTCAGAAATACAGGCCTAACTAAAAGACATCGTACAATGCAGGGCGCACGATGATGATTCCTGTACACCTGTTGATTCCCTGAGCAAATTTGTAAAGGGGCTTTTTAGAAATTACAACACTGCCAGAACTCGAGGCATGAAGCAGATGTATTTTCTTGTTCTTTTCTATGGCAATCCCCGTGTGTGTTACATCTAAGCCGTCAATATTAGTGGCAAAAGCGATGATGTCCCCCTCTTCAATAGCAGCATTTTTTATAGCGTCTAATCCTAAAACCGCATAGTTCATGGGGTTCAACGCCTTTTCAATTTCAACCCATTCTTCAAATATTCGATCGTCCTCTAAAGCGCTGTAACTTGAGCGATGGTTGCTCATAAAATCCAATGTTTTTTCGATAGTACTTCCTCCTAAGTCTTCGGTAATATCAAAGACGTATCCCTTTTTTTCATTGTTTTGAATCCACTCTGTAAAGTAGTGTAAACGAGAGGTGTACCCAGCTCTTTCACGGTTTCTGTATCTAATGTCTTCTAAAAGTTGAGCGTAAGTCTTTAAGTGGTTTTCTTCCGTGGCAAACTCCTCTAAGTTTTCGTATTGCAAAAAGTAAAGGCTAAGGCTATTCTCGACAAAGGTGGTACAGTCAAAGGCACTAAAATTTAAGACCAAGGGTTCGTTTTGAAATCCTTCAATAGTGTGAGCAACATAGGGGCTTCCAAGAAATGAACTTCCAATTTCTGAGATGTTCTCAAAAGATGAATTGGCACTTTGTGCAGCAACTAAGGCATTGAGTCGCTCTTGGTCGCTTTCATTGAACACCATTTCTTGGGCTAAGCACAGTTGAGACCCAATAAAAACTGCAAAAAACAAGAATATTTTAGGGATAGACATAAACAAATATAGCTTTTAGACATAGCAAGTTGTATTTTTGAAAAAAAGAAATTGTGAAAAAGGGTGTATTACTT
>JBMYMD010000039.1:0-11203 GCA_049596955.1 Flavobacteriaceae bacterium | reverse complement strand
TTTGAAGCAACCGATGCATATAGGTCGTTGAGACCGTCTCCATCGATATCTGCTTCAAGGATAGGATTTATTACTGGATCGTCTAAAAATCCATTTAATTTTAAAAGTTGTTGACCAATAGTGTCTTGATTTACGATTTTGTGCGCCTTCCAGTCGAAGTTGTAATGACTGAGTTTATACCCCTGGTCATTCGTCTTTTGATTGGTCTCTGACTTCAAGTTGTAATACAATTGATCTTCTGATGGTTTTACATCATTAAAGCTCAAACCAGATAAATAGACTATTGGTTTTAGGTTTAAAAGCTCTTGTTCGACTTGTTCATCGAGCAGAACCTGCATTTTATATTTTGGGTCGCACTCTTCAAAGAAAGGATCTACTTCGGTTACGAGCATTTCAAAACGCACAGGAATACGTAATACAGAACCCTCACTGTTCAAATAGATGGCCGTCCAAGTTTTCTCGAGATGCTGTAAGGCTTCTTCTTCGGTATAGTATCCGCCCATCTCATACATGCTTATGGCCGTTTCAATCCCCAAATAATCTTCACCATAAATGTTGGGCTCTATTTCTTGTTCAGTTGCAGCACTCGACTCTTGTTTGGTTTGAATTTCAACTGTATTTATGGTGTCACTTTGAAGTTTAACCGCTTCTTGAATTGCTGGAGTATTTTTGCTTTCAGGCACCCCTTTACACTGAATAAACAGCGTAGCACAAAATAATAATCCAAGAGCTCTCATTGTTTTGTATTTTATATAAACTTAAAACAATCTTTTTAAGAACAAGATTGCAGCACAATTAAATTCATCGAGGTGAAAACCTATGATTCAAATCGTACTTTTGTGCCCAGTTCGTTATGATAGAAAAGAAAGATCACGTTTTTGAAAAATCAGTTCTTGTTGGAATTATCAACAAGTCTCAAAACTTGGAGAAGGTCAATGAGTATCTCGACGAGTTAGAATTTCTTACCTATACCGCTGGAGGCGAGGTTTTCAAACGTTTTGTGCAACGCATGGATGTTCCTAACCCCAAAACGTTTATCGGAAGTGGTAAGATGGAAGAAGTGGTTGCCTACGTTAAATCTAACGAGATCAGCTCTGTTATTTTTGATGACGAACTCACCCCTGCCCAACAAAAAAATATTGAAAAAGCCCTCAAGTGTAAGATTCTTGATCGCACAGGATTGATCTTGGATATTTTCGCACAACGCGCACAAACGAGCTATGCGAGAACCCAAGTGGAACTAGCCCAGTACGAATACCTTTTGCCTCGCTTAGCAGGTCTATGGACGCACCTTGAACGTCAAAGAGGAGGGATTGGAATGCGTGGTCCTGGAGAAACGGAAATTGAAACTGACCGCCGTATTGTTCGTGACCGTATAGCCCTTCTCAAGAAAAAGCTCTTAAAAATCGACAAGCAAATGGAAACCCAGCGCAGTAATAGAGGTGCCTTGGTTCGAGTTGCCCTTGTTGGATACACCAATGTCGGAAAATCTACACTGATGAATGTCATTAGTAAAAGTGAGGTCTTTGCAGAAAATAAGCTCTTTGCCACTTTAGATACCACCGTTCGAAAAGTAGTCTTGGGAAATCTTCCTTTTCTTTTAAGCGATACCGTAGGGTTTATACGTAAGCTTCCAACTCAACTGGTCGAAAGCTTTAAAAGCACCTTAGATGAGGTAAGAGAAGCAGATTTACTGCTGCACGTTGTTGATATTTCTCATGCCAATTTTGAAGATCATATCGCCTCGGTGGAAAAAATCCTTGAAGAAATCAAATGCAGTGATAAACCCACCATTATCGTATTTAATAAAATAGATCAATACTCGGCAGAGCCCTATGACGAAGAAGATCTAACTACCACTTACGAGCCCAAGCATTTCAGTCTTGAGGAATGGAAAAAAACCTGGTACAACCAAGTGGGTGATCGCGTTTTATTTATATCAGCTATTGAAAAAGAAAACTTGGAAGAGTTTCGAAAAAGAGTGTATTCTGAAGTACGAAAAATACACGTAACCCGATTTCCGTATAACAACTTTTTGTACCCCGAACATTTGGATCAATACGGGCCCTTAGGTGATTAAATTATTTACTTAGGGCATAACTCAACCCAAAGGTCCAATAGGATTGAACTCTGTTGCCAACGCTTTCTAAAGTTGCTTCTTCATCGTTCAACACCCTTTTGAAATAATTCAATACTTCTTGTCGGTTTGACCTAAAACCAAAGTCTAGACCAATACCCAATGTTTTCCAGAGCGAATAGTTCAAAGAGCTACTAAAGTTTAAGTTACTCAAAAATCGATTTTTGTAACTCTGAAAGGCAGAAAAAGAGCTCTTGGTTTGTATGCCCATCCATTTGGTTGAAAACTCTACTGCGTATTTCGCCCCTAAGGAAGAAGCAAAGTCTGAATCGTTTTTCTGAAAGACAAAGTTTCCATTGATGGGGTGAATCACCACCACAAAATTCTTATACGGGGTAAGTGTTATTCCAAAACCAGAATCAAGATAACCCGGATTATTGAAGTTATTAATGAGGGTGCTTCTAAATTCTGTAAAAAAAGATCCCGCTATGGTTTTGTTGTATTTGATACCAAAAAGAGAAGAGGCGTTGAAGATGTCATTGGTTTGTTGATAGTCTGCAATATCATTGGGATTGTCTCTGTCATCAATTTTAACCCAATTCAAATTAATCTTTGCTGAATTTCTCAAAAAGTACTTGTCGTTCTTTTTGTTGGCATAAAGGTTAAAACTGAATCCGATATTTGAAGAGCGGTTTGATGGAATTTTTTGTGCCAGCCAATTATTAAATCCTGAAAAACTCGTTCCAAGTGTTCCAAAGGCTCCCCTTTCCCATTGAAAAATACTGTCGTGTTTTTCAATCTTGATCACAGAGTCTAAATCTTTCTGTAAGCTATTTACTCTTTTTTCGATTTGAGCAATTGAATCTTTTTTCTTTTGAATAGCAGACTTTAATTCTTCTATACTTTGACCATGGGCAAGGCTAACACCCAATAAAACGAATGCTAAAAATTTTCTCATTTACGTTTGTATAAAGGCACTGCAGAACAAGCTTCTCCGTACATAATTTTTTTTGCGACCTCTTGCAATTTTCCCATGGCATGAATATAAGCGGATTCAGGAACTTCTTTTTTTGAGCATCCTTTAAGGATTACCGCTTTATCACGATATTCTTCAAAATTAATACCGATAAGTATATTGTTGTAGAACGAGGATACAAGCGCTGTTTTAGAACCAAAAACAAAATGCGTGCATTGAACATTTAAATAAGAAGACAGTAAGGCTTTGGCCCAAATCGGAATGATGGCATCGGTACTGCAATGTACACTGACAAGACTCTTGTTATAGACTTCCCAATTAAAATCCTCTAAGGCTTTTCGAAATTCTTTTTCTCTGAGCACAAAACCTTGATCGAGAAAATCAGCAAGGTCTAATTCTAAAATAGGGTTGTCAGGATAGTAATCTTCAAGATCGAAAACGACAAGTGCGCTTTGGGCTACGCGGTTTACAATTTGGTCAGATTTAGACATCTTGATGGTAATTAAAGCATTCCCAATTCTAATTTTGCTTCTTCACTCATCAGCTCTTGCGTCCAAGGAGGGTCAAAGGTGATTTCGACTTCTACGTCTTTGATCTCATCAATGGATTTAACTTTTTCTTTTACCTCCAAGGGCAAAGACTCTGCTACCGGACAATTTGGCGAAGTAAGTGTCATTAAAATTTTGACGTCGTAATCTTCATTCACCATAACATCGTAAATCAAGCCTAATTCATAAATATCTACTGGAATTTCTGGGTCAAAAATGCCTTTTAAAACTTTAACAATTTGTTCTCCGAGTTGCTGGGTGTTTATTTCTGTACTCATGATTCTTTGATTTGTGTCTGAAAAGCCAGTGCGTAGAGTTTAATCTGTTTGATCATACTCACCAGCCCGTTTGCACGAGTGGGAGATAAATGTTCTTTTAGACCTATTTCATCAATAAAGCCCGTTTCAGCGTTCATAATATCAGAAGGATGCTGATTGCTAAAAGCTCTGATTAAAATAGCGATAATTCCTTTGGTGATAATGGCGTCACTGTCTGCAGTAAAGACTAGCTTGTCGTCGTTGAGTTCGGCATAAACCCAAACTTTACTCTGACAACCTTTAATAATGTATTCATCGGTTTTATAGGCCTGGTCGATAAGCGGAAGACTTCTTCCAAGATCAATCATGTATTCATAGCGTTCCATCCAATCTTCGAATTGCATGAACTCTTCCTTTATCTCTTCTTGTATGTCTTTGATGCTACTCATTACAACAACATGCTTAAGGCTCTTTTCAAGGCTTCAATTAAACGGTCTATTTCTTCGAAGGTATTATAAAAACTAAAACTAGCCCTTATTGTTCCTGGAATTTGATAGAAATCCATTATAGGTTGTGCACAGTGGTGTCCTGTTCGCACAGCAATACCCATTTTATCTAAAATACTTCCGATATCATAGGGATGTGCTCCCTCGACCACAAAAGAAATAACGGCTGTTTTATGCGCAACGTCACCTATGATGCGGAGCTCTGAAATTTCTTTTAAACGCGTTGTCGCATAAGTCAAAAGTTCGTTTTCGTACTCAGCTATATTTTTAATCCCTATCGCGTTCATATAATCAAGCGCTGCTCCAAAAGCAATTCCGCCGCAGATATTGGGTGTTCCTGCTTCGAATTTGTGAGGAAGACCCGCATAAGTAGTTTTCTCGAAAGAAACCTCAGCAATCATTTCTCCGCCTCCCTGATAAGGTGGTAATTTATTGAGCCATTCTTCTTTGGCATAAAGCACTCCTACTCCTGTAGGACCACACATTTTGTGTGCACTAACCACATAGAAATCGACATCTAATTCTTGAACGTCAGCCTGAATATGCGGTGCTGCTTGTGCGCCATCAATCAACACTGCCGCCCCTACGCTATGCCCTTTTTCAATGAGTTCTGAAATAGGATTAATCACGCCAAGAGCATTAGAGACATGGTTACAAAAAATAAGTTTTGTCTTCTCGCTCAGCATTTGGTCGAAAGCCTTCATATCGAGGATTCCCGATTGAAGCATGGGTATGACTTTCAATACTGCACCGGTCTGTTCACAAAGCATTTGCCAAGGAACAATGTTAGAATGGTGCTCTAAAGCTGATACAATGAGTTCATCTCCGGCTTTGATGAAATTCTTAAATCCAGAAGCCACTAAATTAATGGCGTGGGTTGTACCCGAGGTAAAAATTATTTCATGAGAATGGGCGGCATTAAAATGCTGTTGTATTTTTTTTCGAGACTGCTCATAAGCATCCGTAGCCTCATTAGATAATGTATGTACGCCTCGATGAATATTCGAATTGTAAGTGGCGTAATAATTTGAGATAGCCTCTATGACCTGATTCGGTGTTTGACTCGTAGCTGCATTGTCAAAATATGCCAATGGGTATTTTCCTATTTTCCTCTCAAGAATAGGAAAGTCTTTACGGTATTTTTCAACTGGAAAATCAGTTTTGTGCATGTGGTTATGTGCTAAAATTCAAAACCAAGACGTACTCCTAATTTGTCAGCAATTTGCTCTTTTACCCTTTTTCGTACAGCCTCAATTTTAACGCTTTCTAAAACATCATTTGCGAAGGCGTACATCAACAGCGCCTCGGCTTCTTTTTTAGGTATTCCTCTAGATTGAAGATAGAAAAGCGCACTTCTGTCTAATTGTCCGATGGTACAGCCGTGAGAACACTTGACGTCATCTGCAAAAATTTCTAATTGCGGTTTGGTATTCACTGTGGCCTTATCGTCTACAATTAAATTGTTGTTTTGCTGAAAAGCATTCGTTTTTTGAGCGATTTTATCGACTATAATCTTTCCGTTAAACACCCCTGTTGAGCGTCCTGAAAAAATGCCTTTATAATCTTGATGACTTTCACAATTAGGTTCTGCGTGATGCACCAAGGTGTAGTGATCAACGTGCTGAGTGTCTTCAATAATGGTTGTTCCTTTTAAAACGGAGTCGATGTACGATCCTTTTTGATAGAAATTAAGATTGTTGCGCACCAACTTTCCTCCGAATGAAAAGGTGTGAACTCGCACTAAACTTTTTTCGTGTTGTTCTATAAAGGTGTTATCTATTAAAGAACTTGTCTTAGTGTCCATTTGAAGTTTGTACATGTCAACTCTCGCGCTCTTGTGTGCAAAAATTTCAGTAACCACGTTGGTCAAAACTTCATTTGTCGTAAGGTTTTGATGGCGCTCTATGATTTGAACCTCAGCATTTTCTTCAGCCACAATTAGGTTTCTGGGCTGAATCATAGATGCATTGTCTTTTGAAGTGGTCAAATAAACGATTTCAACCGGCTTTATAGGCGCTTTACTCTTTGGAATATAAATGTATGCTCCCTCTTTGATAAAAGCGGTGTTCAGCCGGCTCAAGGCGTCTTTAGTGTCTGCGATTTTATCAAAATAATTATCTATGACTCGCTTGTACTTTTCTTTGGTAATGGCTGAACTCATCAAGCAAATATCTACGCCATCATGCGTGGTCTCCGACAAAAATGAACTGTATTCTCCATTGACAAAGACGAGCTTATACGTGTCCATCTCGTGTAGAAAGTACTTCTTGACATTTTTATAGTCTAAAACTTCACTTGGCTTTGGAAGCAGGTTGTAATTGGTCTTCTTTAAAGATTCTAAAGAAGTATATTTCCAAGCCTCCATTTTCTTAGTGGGAAAACCCTGTTGGTCAAACACCTTTAAAGCCTCAGCTCTTTTTTGATGCAGAGGTTTGTTGACATCGACGTTTTGCTCAAATGCAATAAAAGACGAAAGTATATTTTCTTTTAACTCCATGCTTGAACTTATGCTTTGATCCAATCGTATCCTTTATCTTCTAGCTGCAAGGCCAGCTCTTTTGTTCCTGATTTTACAATCTTACCCTGATATAAAACATGAACATAATCGGGTTCGATGTAGTCCAATAATCGCTGGTAATGCGTAATAACAACGGTTGCGTTTTCAGCACTTCTCAATTTGTTGACTCCATTGGCAACAATGCGTAAGGCATCGATATCTAATCCTGAATCTGTCTCGTCTAATATTGCCAATTTAGGCTCGAGCATAGCCAATTGAAAAATTTCATTGCGCTTTTTCTCTCCACCAGAAAAGCCTTCATTTAAGCTTCTAGATAAAAACTTTCTATCGATTTCTAGCATGCTAGACTTTTCTCTAATTTTTGCAAGCATTTCACTAGCTGGCATTTCTTCGAGCTCTTTAGCTTTTCGAGATTCGTTAATGGCCGTCTTGATAAAGTTGGTTACCGATACTCCTGGAATTTCAACAGGATACTGAAAAGATAAAAACAGACCCATATGAGCTCGCTCTTCTGGCGCCATCTCGATAATGTCCTCTCCTTCAAAGCTGATAGACCCTTCTGTTACCTCGTAATCTTCTTTACCGGCAACAACCGAAGCCAATGTGCTTTTACCTGAGCCATTTGGCCCCATAATTGCGTGAACTTCCCCGGGTTTTACCTCTAGGTTTATCCCTCTTAAAATATCTTTACCGTCAATTGACGCGTGTAAATTCTCAATTTTTAGCATGTGTATTTAGTGCTTGTTTATCCTACTGAGCCTTCAAGGCTTATTTCTAATAATTTTTGGGCTTCTACTGCAAACTCCATCGGAAGTTTATTGAGTACTTCTTTACTAAAGCCGTTTACGATTAAGGCAATTGCTTTTTCAGTATCTATTCCCCTTTGATTGCAGTAAAAAATCTGATCTTCTCCGATTTTACTCGTTGTCGCTTCATGTTCGATCTGAGCCGTTTTGTTTTTTGCCTCGATGTACGGAAAGGTGTGAGCTCCACATTCATTTCCCATAAGAAGCGAGTCGCATTGTGAAAAGTTTCGAGCATTCTGAGCTCTTGCTCCAACCTGAACCAAACCTCGGTAAGAATTCTGAGATTTTCCAGCAGATATACCTTTAGAGATGATGGTGCTCTTGGTATTCTTTCCTAAATGAACCATTTTGGTCCCCGTATCGGCTTGCTGAAAATTATTGGTTACAGCAATGGAATAGAACTCGCCAATGGAATTGTCTCCTTTGAGTATGCATGAAGGATATTTCCATGTCACAGCCGAGCCTGTTTCGACCTGTGTCCAAGATATTTTTGCATTTTTTTCGCAAAGCCCTCTCTTAGTAACAAAATTGAAAACCCCTCCTTTACCTTCTTTGTCTCCTGGAAACCAATTTTGAACTGTGGAGTATTTGATCTCTGAACCGTCAAGGGCAATCAATTCTACTACTGCTGCATGAAGTTGGTTTTCGTCTCTTGAAGGCGCTGTACATCCTTCTAGATAACTCACATAACTTTCTTTGTCTGCGATAACCAAGGTGCGCTCAAATTGACCTGTCCCTGCTTGGTTTATTCTGAAATAAGTAGATAGCTCCATCGGACACCTCACCCCTTTGGGTATATAGCAAAAACTTCCGTCTGAAAAGACTGCCGAATTAAGGGCGGCATAAAAATTGTCTTTTGGTGGCACTACCGTTCCTAAATATTTTTTAACCAATTCTGGATGCTCTTTGATAGCCTCGGATATAGAACAAAAAATAATTCCTTTTTCGGCTAAAGTCTCTTTAAAAGTTGTCGCAACAGAAACAGAATCCATTACAACATCTACAGCCACTCCAGCTAACTTTTTTTGCTCATCAAGTGATATTCCCAATCGCTCAAAAGTCGAGAGCAATTCAGGGTCAACTTCGTCTAAACTTTCGTATTTAGGTTTATTGTTTGGCGCTGAATAATAAGAAATGTCTTGAAAATCTGGTTTTTCATAAGTGACGTTAGGCCAGTCAGGTTCAGTCATTTTTTTCCAAACCTCAAAAGCTTCTAGCCTCCAGTGCATCATCCAGTCTGGCTCTGACTTCTTCTTTGAAATCGCCATTACCGTTTCTCTACTGAGTCCTTTCGGAAGGGTGTCTGCTTCAATGTCAGTGTAAAAGCCGTATTCGTATTCTTTGGTCTCTAACTCTTTTTTTAATTCTTCTTCTGTATAAGCCATTTTTTAGATTATAATGAAAAACTCTCTCCACAACCACAAGTGCGCTGTGCGTTAGGATTGTTAAATACAAACCCTTTGCCATTTAATCCGCCTGAATAATCTAGTGTGGTCCCAATCAAATACAAAAAGCTTTTTTTATCAACTGCAATTTTGATTTGATTGTCTTCGAAAATTTTATCTGTATCTCTTATTTCTCGATCGAACGTCAATTCGTAAGACAAGCCACTGCAACCTCCACTTTTTACACCAACGCGAACATAATCGCTCTCGGCGCTAAAGCCCTCCTCTTTCATCAATGAGATTACTTTGTCTCTTGCCGTAACCGCAACTTTAATCATAATTTATACGTCAAAATTGGCTACAAATATACGTTTTAACTGAGATTTTATATGAATTAAGAACTTTAAAAACGCTTAAAGACGTGTATCAGACACCCTTGAAGATAAAGTTGCATACTTCAATGTTGATCTCTTGCATACTTTGCTTACATTCATTATTGATTTATGCGATTTTAAAAATGTTATGAAAAGCGTATTGTACTTACACGGATTAGAAAGTAAACAGGGTGGGGCAAAAATAGATTTTCTAGCAGCTCAAGGAAGAGTTCATGCACCTGCCATGGACTACAAAACAAAAACTTGGTCTGTTGAAGAACTTGTTGAGCTGGCGATTAAATGTAATCCTGATTTGATTATTGGTAGCAGTATGGGTGGATATTTCGCCGATGTTTTAGGCTCTCATACCCGTATAGAAGTGTTGTTGTTTAACCCTGCTCTTCACAGCAGAAGTGTTGACTATAATTTTAAATACGGAAAAGAAGATTATCAGAGAACCATAATTCTTGGTATGCAAGATACTGTTGTCATTCCAGAACGCACTAAAGAGATGGCTATTGATACTGCTAAAATCGTAGAGATGGCAGATATGGGTCATAGAACTCCTCTTGATACTTTTAAAGCTATTTATACACAACTTTTTGCAAATAAAACTACTTGACGCCACAACAAATAGTGTAGCAATGGTAAAGCAGCAATCGTAAACAGAGTCCATCATCAAGACCAAAACGATTTCAACAATTAAATTTGAAGTATATCCATTACTTTTACCCAAAATTTTAGCGCATGTTCGAAGAACAAAAATCGCCTGCACAGAGTGCCTCATCCTTAGGCGAATTCAAATTGATAGATGAACTCACTAAATCCTTTGAAAATCAACTAAAGTCAACCGTAAAAGGTATTGGAGACGATGCAGCAATACTCGAGCCAGCGCACGAGCAACTATTGGTGTCAACAGACTTGCTCATCGAGGGAGTGCACTTTAATTTGGGATACATGCCGCTTAAGCACTTAGGCTATAAGGCAGTTACGGTAAATCTATCAGATATCTGCGCCATGAATGCCATCCCTACCCAAATCACCCTTGGAATTGCCGTGTCAAACCGATTTAATCTCGAGGCCTTAAAGGAGTTTTATGCAGGGGTTGAAACCGCTTGCAAGGCATATGGTGTTGACCTTGTGGGTGGCGATACCACGAGTTCTACTAAAGGAATGATGATTTCAGTTACCGCTATAGGAAGTGTTGAAAAAGACAAGGCTTGCCGTCGAGACGGAGCTAAAGAGGGAGATTTAATCGTGGTTAGTGGAGATTTAGGAGCCGCTTATTTAGGTTTTCAAATTTTAGAGCGAGAGCGTAAAGTTTTCGAAGTAAACGAGCAACACCAACCGGATTTAGATTTGTACGCTTATTTGGTCGAAAGACAACTCAAACCTGAAGCTCGAAAGGATGTCGTCGAATTGCTAAAGCAGTTAGAGGTAAATCCTTCATCTATGATTGATATTAGTGACGGCCTAGCTTCAGAAATCAAGCATTTATGTAAGGAGAGTTCCTTAGGATGTAAAATTTATGAGGACAAAATACCTATTGATCCAACAGTGGTTCGAACTGCAGAAGAGTTTAAGTTAGATCCTAGTTTATGCGCTCTGTCGGGTGGAGAAGATTACGAGCTGCTTTTTAGCATTCCTCAAGAAGACTATTCTAAAATTAAAGCCAATCCAAACCTAAGTGTTATAGGGCATTTTACAGGACCAAATACCGGTTGTTATTTAGTGGGTAGGGATGATAGTATGGCAG
>JBMYMD010000038.1:0-12103 GCA_049596955.1 Flavobacteriaceae bacterium | reverse complement strand
CAAGATTATTTGGGAGACTTTTTGGAAAAGTATTTTTGAAATATTTAAAGTCATTGGATTTTGATATAAATAAGTATCCAAAAAATTCAAAGACCTTAAAAGAGTTTAAACCTTTTAGTTCAGAAGAATCATTTTTAAATCAAAAAAAAAGACTTGTTGAAAACATTAAAATAGTTAAGGAGTTAAAATCTCATTATACTATTCACAACATATATGGTAATATTGAAACTAGTTTATTTAAGAAACTAGTTCATTTCCACACCTCATATCACTTTAATCAATTTGGGATTTTATAATTGGTTCTATTGGAACCTGAAACAGGGTTTTCATTAAAAAAGTCTGATTTTTTAGAAGTTTCGGATATTCAACCTCTTAAATCCAATAAAGCCAGTGTTTCCGAAGAATGAGTAACCCTCCTGTGCGGACAGGTGAGGCAATCCTTAACACTCCTCTTCTTGAGGGGTTTTTCTTTTAGAGCTTTCCCGTTTCAATTTTCCCTAGTGCATTTAGAACAACAATCATCAGTCCTATTACAATTTGAAGGGTAAAGGTCCAATAAAATTCTTCTTTTTCAATTAGGTTAGCTGCTCCACTTATCATTTGAATAAATCCGAAGAAATACCAAAAAACTCTTTTAAAATTTGGTTTTTTTGTTTTTGTCGATTGCATTGTTTTTGCCCAATTAGATACGTGAATTCAAAGCGGTAAAAGACCCTCTTAAAACTAACATAAAAGCATCTCCTCTTAAATGTACGATTTTAATTGTCTGTTTTGGATCAAACAATGATGAAGTCATTTAAATTACTTGTGAAGGTCTGAGCTAGGGATATTTGTTGATTATTATATGATGCCGTATGAATCATTATCATCTAGAGGTGCCTAAATTACGCACCACCAAAATGTCGGGTGAATGACTAAAAGTTTTCTCTTTGAGCTAAAAACAATTAACTAACATTGTGTGGTATTAAAAAATGAACAAAGAATGAAACAGCCAGAGTTGGGCAAAACAATAATTGAATTAAGAAAACAAAAGGGGTTGACTCAAGAGGAGTTGGTTGAAAAATGTAACATTACGGTGAGAACAATTCAACGAATAGAGGCTGGAGAAACAACGCCAAGAAGCTACACTATTAAAACAATTTTAAACGCCATGGGATTTGAATATGAAAGTGTTTTTGGTAAGAAATACATTTCTGGAAAATTTGATAAAGTCCTCAGAATACATCCGAGTAATTTGAATAATGTACTAATATCTGCATTGATTGCTGGTATTATTTACTTCATTATGGGTTTTGCCGAAACCACCTTTTACGCTCCATCTTTATCTGATGTATCTTTTGGAAATTGGCCAGATTTGTCAACAAACGGTGATGCCCCCCCTTTTTCTTATTCGCTTATAAAAATCATATCAATTGTTTCCTTTAGCTTTTTTATGAGGGGGTTTGTTTTAATCGGAAGTTATTATAAAAATTATTTGATTGAGATCATGGCCTTTTTAATGATTGTTATGAACATAGTTTTTGGAATATCTGAAATGATATCCATAAATACTGATGAAGGGTTTTTCTCTTTTATTTTAGTTTCAAGGGCTTTAACCATTGGTGTTATTATGATTCCTTTTGGGGTTGGAATCTTAAGATTAAAATCTTTGGGAATGTTGTCAAGTGTAACGGGAGTTTTAGAGATTGTAACTGGGATTTGTTTTGCGACCGTATTTTTATCTGTAATTGGCTTAATCATTTTATTGCCTTTGGAATTGTTGGAGCTACTATTGTTATATAAAGCAAGTCTAAAATTAAAAAGCCCCCTAATCGCAGATTAGAAGGCTTTTTCTCTAATTGTGGTCTTTTGAATTAAAGCGATTTGTCGAACTGACTGAATTTGTCTCTACTCAAATAAATCATTTTTATCTAAGCCTTTAATGGTTGTTTTTTGAGCGTTCAAATAGAAAATAAAATGAACAAGAAGAAATACTCCCCAAATCATAAGGGTAATATCTAAGATTCTTCTAGGTTCCCATTGGGACATATAGCCCAAATAATTAAAGCTATAAGAGACGAGGAAGAAAACAACAAATGTTGAGAGATGAAACCTGAAACCAATGTCACCGATAGGCAAGAATTTATAGTCTTTTTTTCCAAAATATCTTCCTGCTAAAAACATAGAAATAAAATAGATCGCCGGAGGTATAAATACGTAATCATATAACTCTGAATTTAGTAATGAGGATAATGTTATCCTGAAAACCACAGTTATTAGTGTAATACTTACAATAAATTGAGTTAGGGTTTTAGTCGTTGTTGTCATTTTGGGTTTGGTTTAATAATGATAAAATCTTTTTTTCATAAAATAGACTGATGTTTCTTTTAGAAAACTCGTCAAGCAAAGAGTCGCCTGTTTTTGTCAAAGAATAATACTTTCGGTCAGGCCCTTTATTTCCTTCTTTTAAGTTAAACTCGACAATGCCTAAATGAAGATATTTTCTTAAACTTCTGTATATACTTTGTTCTTCACAAGACAATGTTTTATTCGAATATTTTTCGATGAACTCTTTTATTTCGTCTACATATTTTTCACCATCCCTAAGCGAAAGAAAAATCCAGAGTGTTAACTGCCCTTTCTTGTAAGTCTCTTCCCATGAATGGAGTAAATCTGAAATCATTTTTAGTATTATTCAAGTTGTATAATACAAATGTAATACTATTTCTGAAATAAAAAAACAAGTGCCAATAATTTTATGGAAAGTATTGAATAGAGGCTAAGTTGTTTGGTGCTATCTACACTGAAAATCAGCAGCTTTTGTTGCTATTTGTATGTTTGGTTTAATGTTTACCTTATAGCCTAAAGAATTAGCCCATCCTTTTGCAAGTTGAACAAGTCTATTGGAATAGAAGCTTTCATTTTCATTGAAATCCATGTCGATTTGGACGTCAACGTCTACGTTTGAAGTCAACCATTCAGCGACTTCAATACTAAATTCCGCTTCTTTTAGAAGTTTTGTCCAGCGGTCTTTGATTTTTTCTACCTTGACTTTACGATAGATATAATGAACACCATTTGTTCCTAGTCTGTATGCAACTACAACAGAATAAGTCGTCTGGTTCTTATAATTTTGAGAATCTGACCCCACATGAATTTCGCAATCTGGGTTTGAGGAAATGATATTTTTTGTGTGCTCACTCAGGTCTACGAAATCTCCATTAATCTTTCTAAAGTCTCTAAACATATAGGAATTTACAATATTTGTTACGATTTCTTATTATAGACTTCATGAGGTAATTTGTAAAATGCTCTTTGGCTTTGTTTTTTGTTTTTCTTCAGTATAATGAGAAAAAGAAGAACCCACAATGTTCCTAAAGGCAAAAGCCATAATAACACTATAAATAAATTCCGCTTTTTATCTTTTGCTGTAATCTTTGGTTCTATTTTTCTTAATGAAAAAAGCACGGAAATGTTGATTGATAATACTTCCACAATATAACTCTCCTACATTCATAATGAGTTATATTAATTTTAATAAAAGGTCAACACTCATTTCAACATCAGAATTAAGGTGTATTTAAGTGTCTTTTTAGAGACGCGTTAAAATTGTAACTTAAAATAAATTTATGAGCATGAGAAAATCCGTCTTTTTTTACTTCCTTCTTGTAATAAGTCTTAGTATTCAAGCCCAAAGCCTAAAAGAAATTTTAGACGCGCCATTTGCTACTGATTTAACGGTTTCAAATGACGGTAAGACCATAGTGTGGGTAGACAATAGTGCTGGAGAGCGCAATATTTTTGTAGCTAATGGCCCCTCTTTTGAATCGGTTAGGCAGCTTACAAATTATCAAGGAGATCAGGGGGTAGCGCTTGGAAACTTACAATTCACATCAGACGACACAAGCATTATTTTTATACGAGGCAATACCAAAAATCGTCAAGGAGAGCCAGCTAACCCTGCACTTCTTCAAGAAAACACCGAACAGGTCATTTATATGCAGTCTTTGAACAAAGCAGATGCGATTCAAATTGCCGCTGGAACAAGTCCAAGTCTTTCTCACAATGGTTCTCAGTTGGCTTTTATAAAAGGAGGTCAAGTTTGGCTTTCTGATCTTACCGAGCCAGAACCTGAAGCAAAGCCCTTATTTAAAGTAAGAGGGAGTCAATCTGACATTAAATGGAGTCCTGACGATAGTCAAATTGCATTTACAAGCTCCAGAGGAGACCACTCCTATATCGGAGTTTACCATATTGAAAAGAATAAAGTACACTTTCTGAATCCTTCTTTAGACAGGGATTTTTCTGCAGAATGGAGCCTTGACGGTCAATCGATTGCTTTTATAAGAAGACCTAATGCCAAAGATGTGCCACCGTTTACACCGCAAAAATCGGGACACCCTTGGAGCATACACGTATTTGATTTAGAGCAGCATACTTCAAAGAAAGTTTGGCAAGCAGACCATGGCATGGGATCTGTGTTTTTTGGACAATTTCCTGGAGCCGCTTTGGAGTGGATTTCTAAAGATGAGTTGGTGTTTCCTTGGGAAAAAGAAGGCTGGATGCATTTATACGCCTTACAAATTTCAACAGCTAAGCTCACTGAACTGACCCAAGGAGCAGGAATCGTAGAAGATTACTCCCTTTCTCGTGACAGGCAATCACTATTTGTTACGACAAACATTGGAGACATTCACAGAAGACATATAGGGCGAGTTGATTTGGCTTCAAACAAGATGACGATGTTAACCAAAGGAGATGGCTCAGAATTTAATGCTAAGGAAACAGCAAATGGACTGGCTTTTTTGAGAACCACCGCTCAACACACCTCAAGACCTGCTAAGCTTGAGAAAAACAAAATAGAGCTTATCGGTAAAGCGGCTAAAATTTTTGAAAAGCAAAAGACGCCCGATGTAATTGAAATTACTGCTACCGACGGAAGGGTCTTTAATGCAACTGTTTTTTATCCGAATAACTATGACAAACGAAAAAAATATCCAGCAACGGTGTTTTTACACGGGGGTAGTCGCAGACAGATGCTTCAAACCTATCATTACAGTGGATACTACAGCAATGCTTTTGCACTTCAGCAGTACTTTGCCAGTCAAGGATATATTGCTGTTATGATAAATTATCGCAGTGGTATTGGGTATGGCACAGAATTTAGAGAGGCAGAGAACTACGGCATTACTGGAGCGAGTGAAGTAAACGATCTCATAGGTACGGGTCTGTATTTGGCCTCGAGAGCGGATGTAGATTCTGAGAAAATTGCACTTTGGGGTGGTAGTTATGGAGGATATTTAACAGCACATGGACTCGCTCGTAGAAGCGATTTATTTGCTGTTGGTGTCGATATTCACGGGGTGCACAATTGGAACACCGAACTTCCAACTTTTGCGAGATGGTATCATCAAAGTTTTTATCCTGAAATCGCTGAACTTGCCTTTAAATCTTCTCCTGAGGCGTACTTAGACGGATGGAAAAGTCCAGTATTACTCATACACGGTGATGATGACAGAAACGTTCCTTTTTCTGAGACCGTTGTGCTTTCAGAACAATTGAGAGATAGAGGGGTTTATTTTGAGCAGCTCGTTTTTCCTGATGAGGTTCACGGCTTTCTTCTTCATCAAAACTGGGTGGACGCCTTAGAAGCGACCTACGAATTCATAAACAGGTATATTGGAAATTAAAAACAACATGAAAGCTAAACTCACAATTCTTGCACTTCTGGTCATCTCAGGAGCGTATTCTCAATTTGGGCTCTCCACAGGCTATGAATTGGCCAAATCAAAAATAGAAAGTAGCAATGGAGCCATAATTATTAACGAAGATCCTTCGAATGTAATTGGCATAGGAGCTTTTTACGATATTGCAGTTTCCAAAAAACTAGACTTACAGCCCTCTATAGGCCTCAACTTTGGCGAAAAAGTCAATGACGAAAGCAACAGTGCTTTTAAGGTGGGGCTAAACGCGGATTACTATCTCGGCGGACGCTCAAACGGATTCTATTTAAGAGGCGGCTTGGCGATGTTGTCAGATCGGAGCAAAGACATTGCAACCTACACTAAAGAAAATGCGACCATGTTAAATTTAGGATTGGGCTTAGATATTGGTCCGGTTTTAAGTTTAGCCGTTGGTTTTACCAGCGCTTTAAATGAGCTGTCAAAGGATGAAAATTATTTCATTTCGATTTCAGCTCTGCAAGTTCAAATGCAGTTTAAGTTAGTGGGGGCTAAGGATAAATCTTAAGGTAATAAAGCTGCCACTGTTTTTTCAAAGCGCAATAATCTCGGCTGAATAGATGATTATGCTTTTCACACCTTAAAAACTAAAAGGGGAATTATCTCATGTGCTTAAGACGCCCTTCCGCTTTAGTTTTAGTATCTTCAAGCTCCTTTTCAACTATTTAAAAATGAAAAAGCTCATACTTGGCCTTGCGGCAATCGCACTTGTAATTTTGGTTGTTAGCGGCCTTTCTTCTAAGCTCCCATCTTATGATCCCGAGCGCGATTACCTCGATTTAGAAGAAGCCCTAGTAAAGGAATTCATTTTTGCCAAAGACAGCTCAGTTATTGAATTGCCTGAAGGGCATTTCTTATTTTCTCAATCCCTAAGTCTAGACAATAAAAAACATTTGACCATTAGAGGAAAGGGAATGGATAAAACGGTGCTTTCTTTTAAAGGACAAAAATCAGGAGCAGAGGGCATAAAAATCACAAATTCGCAGCACATTACTCTAGAGGATTTTACCATCGAAGACGCTGCTGGAGATAATTTGAAAGTGAGCGAAACAGACACTCTAATCATTAGGCGAATAAGATCGGCTTGGACTGGAGAGGTCTCAGAAGAAAACGGGGCTTATGCTCTTTACCCTGTGCTTTCGACAAATGTGCTGATCGAGCATAGCGAGGTCATTGGTTCCTCTGATGCGGGAATTTACGTTGGGCAATCAGACAAGGTCATTATCAGAAACAACAAGGCTTTTTTCAATGTGGCTGGAGTAGAAAGTGAAAACAGCACTAATGTTGAAATTTATGAGAACGAGGTCTTCAACAATACAAGCGGACTGCTCATTTTTAATTTGCCGGGATTAACCATGTCTGGCGGACACGTCAAGGCGCATAACAACCGAGTTTACGACAACAACCTTTCTAATTTTGCGGTTAAAGGTTCGATTGTGAGCGCTGTTCCTAAAGGTACAGGAGTGATTGTAATGGCCACCAAAGACGTAACGCTTTTTGACAATGAGATCAAAGACCATAAGACTTCTAATATGTCTATTGTGAGTTATGAACTTTTTGCTTTAGAACAAAAAGATGCTGAGCTCTCTGATGAAGCTGAAGACAGAGGTCTAAGAGGAATTGATGCCGACTTTAAAAAAGACCTCGATTACAATCCGTATTCTGGTCGCGTTTACGCCTATCAAAACAGGTTCGAAAATCGATTTTTTGTGCCCACCTTTTCAAATGATTTTGGTTTGTTGTGGGCGTTTAAAAATGGCTTTAAAATTCCTGATATCGTATATGATGGTATTATAGCCGATGACGGAAAACTTCAAGATCAGGCGCATTTAATTTGTTTGAAAAATAATGAAGGAGCAAGCTTTGCATATCTTGATGCGGCTAATGATTTTGAAGGATTTACAACGGATGATAAGATGTTTGAATGTGAAGGCGAGTAAAGCATATCTTTTTTTTGGACTCACCTCTTTGTTATTTGTCGCTTGCGCTGAAGACAAAAACATCCCTCCAAAAGCGAGAAAGGTTTCTTCTACAATTTTGCAAAACTCAACTGTTTCACAGGAGTTAGAGCAATTATCGGCTTATGGGTTTTTTAAAGGAGAACTCTCAAAACTAGAACCAGAAACAAACGTTTATCCGTACGACATCAACACCCCGCTTTTTTCGAATTACGCCTTAAAAGAACGCTTTGTCTATTTGCCTGATGCGACTAAAATGCGTTTTGAAGAGAACGGGCCAATGCGTTTTGAAGACGGTAGCATTTTGATAAAAAACTTTAGGTATGAACACCTAGAGGAGGACGACCAAACAAATGCCTCAAAATTGATTGAAACACGCTTACTCCTCAACAGAGAAGGCAAATGGATTCCTTTAAATTACATCTGGAACGAAGAACAAACGGATGCCTATTTGAACTATACAGGAAGCGCTGTTCCAATACAGTACAGACATACGGATGGAAAGCTCAAAACCTTTGAATACGTTGTTCCAAATAACAATCAATGTAAAAACTGTCACAGTATAGACAATGAAATTTCACCGGTTGGAATGACTGCTGCCCAACTCAATAAAGAATACAGCTTTATAAGTGCGCAAATCAACCAGTTAAATTATTTTAAGACAGAGGAACGATTAATTGGCATGAACAATTTAGATGAGGTAGCTGCAATGCCGATATGGAACGATGTATCAAGCGGAAATATAGAAAATCGAGCCCACGCCTATCTCGACGCTAACTGCGCGCATTGTCACTCCAAAAGAGGTAGCGCCAAAAACTCAGGTCTTTATCTGGAGTATCAGCAGGCTGATCAGAGAGCGAGAGGTATATACAAACCTCCTGTAGCAGCAGGAAAAGGATCCGGCGATTTTCAATATGGTATTGTTCCCGGAAAAGCCGAAGAATCTATTTTTACCTATAGAATGGCCAGTGTCGATCCCGCCATACGCATGCCAGAACTGGGTCGCAGTGTTGTTCATCAAGAAGGCCTTGAATTGATCAAAGCCTATATCAATCAAATGCAATCCTCGAATTAAGGCTTTAAATCTCCTATTAATTCATAGCTTCCAGAACCTAATTCAAAGGTAGCTGGCGTTGTGTGCCATTTTTTCGCAGATTTAAGTTTCCAGTTTCGATTTTCAGGAAGTTCAATTTCAGCACTTGTATTGGCTGGAATCACGACACTTAGGAGCAGTTGTTCATTTTTAGATTCCCAGTTGACGGCGATTTTCCCATAAGGAGAAATGTGATGTCCTTTGATGTGTTCAAAGTTCTTGTCAAAAAGTGGGCTGATTTTGAATTTTTTAAATCCCGGATGATTGGGGTTCAATTTAATACCTAAAAGCTCTTTGTACATCCATTCACCAATCGCGCCATAAGCGTAGTGATTATATGAATTCATAGTTGGGGTCTGTGTGGACCCATCAGGCTTGATACCGTCCCAACGCTCCCATATGGTGGTGGCTCCCATAGTAACAGGATATAACCATGAGGGATAGGTTTCTTGTAACAACAAGGCTATAGCGAGATCTTTATATCCGTTATCGGTAAGCACATGGCATAGATAAGGAGTGCCTAAAAAGCCTGTCGTCAAATGTGTGTCATAACTCTTTACATTGTCTGCTAAACGTTTTGCTGCATTGGCCTTGAGATGTTCAGGAATCAAATCAAAAGCAAGTGCGAGCACATAAGCCGTTTGTGTGTCAGAGACAAGTCGCCCATTGGGAGTCATGTACTCATCAAGAAATACAGCCTTGATTTTTTTCAATCGACTTTCATACATTTTCGCCTGATCATCATAGCCAAGAATTGCCGAGACCTCTTTCATGATAGATGTTGATTTGGCATAAAAAGATTGCGCAATGAGTTCTTTATTGGTAATCGCAGCGCGGCCATCATTGTCGTATTCGGGCTTGAAAAACAACCAATCGCCAAAGTGAAATCCTCCAGTATATTTTCCGTCTGTGCTGTTGAGGTACATGTATTCTACCCAGTTTTTCATGCTTTCGTATTGGGCCGCCAACTGTTCTTTGTCTCCATAGGCGAGATAGTGATTATATGGAATTATAGTGGCAGCGTCTGCCCAACCTGCGGAGCCCGCAGCGTTTTCTCCTAAAACATTTGGAATTACGTATGGAACAGAGCCGTCTTGGCGCTGATCTAAACTCAGGTCTATTAACCATTTGTCAAAGAAGTTTTTGACTTCCATATTGAAGCTGGCCGTGTTGTAGAAGGCTTGAGCATCTCCTGTCCACCCCAAACGCTCATCTCTTTGAGGACAGTCTGTTGGAACATCTAAAAAATTTCCTTTTTGACCCCACAAGATGTTTTGCTGAAGCTGATTAATGTTTTGGTTTGAGGATTCGAAATGCCCTGTTGTTTGCATATCCGAGTACAAGGCAACGGCTTTAAATTTTGAAGGATCTATTTCGGCAACACCCTCTACCTTAGCATATCGAAAGCCTTGAAACGTAAAATGAGGACGGTATATTTTTTCGGAATCATCATTCAGAATATAGGTGTTTAACTGGTCTGCATCTCTTAAATTCTCGGTGTAGAATGAACCATTTTTATCAAGGATTTCAGCGTGATACAAACGCAAGGTGTCGCCCTTTTGACCTACATTAGAAAACTCAATCCACCCTACTAAATTTTGTCCAAAATCTAAGACACGGTCTCCCTCGGGGGTGGTGATTAATTCAATGGCATCTAGTATTTCTTGCGCCTTGATGGTCTCGTTGTGTGTGTTTACCAGTCGTTGCGTGACATTTTCGGCCAAAACAGCAGCTCGATTATTTTGTAGGGGGACACCGTAGGTGCACCAATTGTCTTCGAGCAGGGCGTTGTAGAATTCACCATCGTAAAGTTCAGAATCGACGATAGCACCGTGTTTGTAGTTCCAACTTGAATCAGATTCAATTACTTTTTGACTTCCGTCTTGGTAGGTAATGATGAGCTGCGCAATAAACGAGATGTCATCGCCATAAGTGTTTTTATTATCTGACCAAGCCAAATAACCCCTGTGCCATCCACTACCCAAGACAACGCCAAGCGCGTTATTCTCATTTAAATGCTCTTTTACATCATAGGTTTGGTATTGAATGCGATCGTTGTATGCCGTCCAGCCTGGGGTCAAATAATCATCTCCGATTTTTTTGCCATTGAGGTAGGCTTCGTACATGCCTTGTGCACTGATGTGTAAAAAGGCAGATTGAACCTTTTGAGAGGTTGAAAAATCTTTTTTGAAATAAGGGCTTTTTCGACTTCTATTATCTGCTTCGTTTTGGGTGATCCATTTGGCTGTCCAGTCTTTAGTGGATAATCCCATGGACCAATGATTTAAGGCACTTGTGGTTGGCCTTTTTTCTTTGCTGTTCCACACCCTGACTTTCCAAAAATACCGCTCATTAGCCTCTAGTTTTGGGCCTTTGTATTTTAAGTATTGACTTTGGTCGCTTTCGATTTTTTGTGAGTCCCAAACGAGATCATTAGCCTTAAAAGAAGTGCTTTTTGAAACCATTATTTGATAATGTGTTTGCATAAGACTGTTTAAATCAGAGTCGATTTTCCAAGAAAAATTCGGAGAAGAGCTCGATATGCCTAAGGGGTTGGTTTGACCTTCGAGTTTTAAGTCGTACACTCTGGTCTTTTGTGCTAGACCTTGAGTGCATATGAAAAGCGCTGTAAAAGCAATTAGAAAAGAACGCATGTTTAAATAATTAGTTAGTTGAATATCAAGTTAATCATTATTTCTTGTCACTCCTTTTTCACATTAAATTCTTTATTATCTTGAAAGAACAACGACTAAATTAAAATAGATGAAAAGAAGAACGTTCATTAAAAAAACAGCGGCTTCAGCTTCTGTATTCAGTATTGTGCCAAGTCATGTTCTGGGCTTTTCAGGCATTGCACCTAATGACAAGATTCAACTGGGTTTTATCGGTCTCGGTAAACAGGGCCAAGGATTAATGCGCAACTTTTTAAACTATGATCAGGCGGTGGTCATGGCGGCAAGCGATGTCGATTCAGAAAAGCTCACTTTTTTTGAAGACATGATGAAGAAAGGGCTAAGCGAGAGAGAAAAGCCCCTTCACGATTTGATGAACTTTACATCATACAGAGAACTGCTTGAACGAAAAGATATAGACGCTGTAGTGATTGCTACACCTGACCATTGGCATGCACAAATGGCGGTGGATGCCGCTAAGATGGGTAAGGATATTTACTGTGAAAAACCACTCTCGTCTTCTGTTGCTGAAGGAAGAGCAATGGTCGATGCTACTCGAAAATACGAGCGTGTTTTTCAAACGGGAAGCATGCAACGTTCTTGGGATCGATTTAGACATGCCGTGGAGTTAATTCGAAACGGGTATATTGGTGAAATCAT
>JBMYMD010000037.1:0-12169 GCA_049596955.1 Flavobacteriaceae bacterium | reverse complement strand
TTACTACTAATCCAAGATTGTGTTGAAAATAATTATTGAAGGATGAATTTGGATTACTCTTGTATAGAGAATTAAGTGTTAAACCTACATTATCGTTGAACCAAAGATTTAGACCTCCACTAAAATTTAAATGAGACCTATTCTTACTCATCATTCTCGTGATTCCAGCTCCCATCCCAATGTAGGGTTCAAATGGTCCTTTCTGGAAGAAGTGATATTGAACTCCTAAATCAGCGCTGTATAAATTTTCATTTACACTTTCATTAAAAATATTTGTGGGGATAATCTCAGTAATTTTATTATACGAAACCCTTCCGCTCAATGAAAAATTACTTTGTGTGTATCTTTTACCTTCAAAGAAAAAAGCGCTACTACTCCAATTCATATCGCCGGCTTGCAATAAGTCTTTAAAAAAGGGTTCACCTCCGAATTCAATAGTTGTGTTTGATGAGTTGTAGGGATTAGACACGTTGAAATCAACTGCATTTAAACCTGCTGAAAATGTCCAATAACTATTTTCTTGGGTAAATCCTTCAATAGGAGCTAGCCATAAAAATAGCATAACTAATAGTGTGATGTAATGTTTCATTTTGGGGCGTTTTGTGGTTTTTAAAAAAGTTTTTTCTATAGCCAAAACGCATCAGACCGCATTATATTGCATAACTGCTGTGAAAAATTGATAAAGGCCGGTCGGATGCACAGTTCCAGATCTTTCAGAGTTTAAATGTAAGACCTATATGGTGTTGAAAATAATTGTAGAAAGAACTACTAGAACTACTTTTATAAACAGAATTAATAACTACACCTAAATTCTCCTTAAACCATAAATTTAGCCCGCCTCCTAGGTTCAAATGAGATTGGTTGTTTTTGTTTATTCTTGTTATTCCCGCTCCTAATCCCACAAAAGGTTCAAATGCTCCCTTTTGAAACAGAATGTATTGCACTCCTAGATCTGCGTTGTATAAATTGTAGTCTAAGTTTTCAGACACAACATTTGGGGGAGCAATTTCAGTAATTTTATTAAAGGCAATTTTACCACTTAGTGAAAAATTATTTCGAGTATATCTTTTTACTTCAAAAAAATACGCCGACCAATTCCAATTAATATCGCTATTCTGAAAAAAATCCTTGACAAAAGATTCTCCTTCAAAAGTAATAGGGTTATTCGAAGATTTGTATGGATTAATGTAAGGATTAGACACATTGAAATCTACCGCGTTTAAACCTGCCGAAAAAGACCAATCACTATACTCCTGTGCTGAAGTTTCTGCAGGTATTAACGATGCTAGTAAAATAAATAAAAGTGAGATATGTTTCATTGGGGACGTTTTAAGTTATAAAGTTAAGATTTTTCTTACTTAAAACGCGAAAAACCGACCTGTTTTAACAAAACTCAAAGAGGGCTTGTTAAAATAGGTCGGTTGTTAATATGTTATTTTAGAGAATTACAGTTTGAATGTAAGACCTAATAAGTGTTGCCAGTGTTTTGGAACGTTAGATTCCTGAGAAAGTTTCATTGTATTTGAATAAGTAAGACCCATAGTCTCTCCTAACCAATATGTTGCACCAGCACCAAAGTTTAAATGAGCATTTCCTTCGCCATCAATTTGTGTGTAACCTACACCAGATTCGATATACGGCTCAACTTTTTTACCTGTTAATACAGTGTAGCTTACAGTAGCGTCAGCATTGTAAAACTTTAAACTTTCTGTAGGTATTCTACCTCCTGTTTCTCCACCACCTAATTTAGTGATGCTGTTGTAAGATGCTCTTACTCCAACTCTGAAGTTGTCTCCAATACTCTTAGATACAGCACCGTAAGTAATAGAAGGCTCTATACTCCAGTTGTTGACTACTAAGAAATCTTCAAATAAAGCACCCGCTTCAAAACCGAAATCGTCTAATGAGCTTTCTGCGCCAGTTGAATAAGTATCAATTGCGTTCAAACCAAAGCTAATTCTCCAATCTGAATCTTGTGCACTTGCAAAAGTAACAGCAAATACAAATGCAGCTGTTGTTAATAATGAATTAAGATTTTTCATTGTAATGTCTAAGTTTAAGTTAATAGTAACACGTAAAAATACATTGTCGGACTGACAAAAAAAAATTAAAGGTTAAAATCGAATTAAATCACATTTAGTTTTTGGCCGATTTTAATAAAGGCTTCGATGGCTTGATCAATTTGCTGGGCTGTATGTGCTGCTGATAATTGTACGCGTATTCTCGCTTTTTCTTTAGGAACCACAGGATAGAAAAAACCGATCACATAAATATTTTCCTTTAGTAATTCAGAGGCCATTTCTTGAGCTAGTTTAGCATCGTAAAGCATTACAGGAACGATTGCAGATTCACCATCAACGATATCAAATCCGGCCTCAATCATTTTTGATTTGAATTGTGCTGTATTGGCCTTGAGTTGTTTTTTTAAACTTTGATCTTCTTTCAACAACTCAAAAACTTTTAAAGAAGCACCAACGATAACGGGAGCTAGTGAATTAGAAAATAAATAAGGTCGAGAGCGTTGTCGAAGCATTTCAATAATCGTTTTACTTGCTACGGTGTACCCACCCATAGCGCCTCCTAGCGCTTTTCCTAATGTTCCGGTAATGATGTCTACTTTGGAGAGTACATTTTTTTCTTCTAAAGTTCCGATACCTAGATTACCTATAAAGCCTGAGGAATGGCATTCATCTACTGCTACCAGTGCTTCAAATTCTTCTGCCAAATCACAAATTTTATCGAGTGGAGCCAATAAACCGTCCATCGAAAACACCCCATCTGTAACAATCATGATGTGTCGGGCATTGTCTTTTTTTGCCTGTTTTAAGGCGTTTCTCAAGTCTTCAATATCATTGTTTTTATAGCGATAGCGTTTTGCCTTACAAAGTCTTACTCCGTCAATAATAGAAGCGTGGTTTAAGGCATCTGAAACAATTGCGTCTTCAGGGCCTAGTAAGGGCTCAAATAGTCCTCCGTTAGCATCAAAAGCAGCGGCGTATAATATGCAGTCTTCTTTTTGATAAAAAGAGGCTATTTCGGCTTCAAGTTGTTTGTGAATATCTTGTGTTCCACATATGAAGCGCACAGAAGACATTCCGAATCCATGGGTGTCTAAAGTTTCCTTGGCTGCCTTTACCACTTCGGGGTGAGAAGATAACCCCAGGTAATTGTTTGCGCAAAAATTAAGAACTCGCTGTCCATCTGCTAGTTCAATTTCTGGGCCTTGTTTTGAAGTGATAACTCGTTCTTTTTTGAAAAGCCCAGCTTCTTTAGTTTGTTCAAGTTCTTTACTCAGGTGTAGGTCAATTTTTTTATGCATTAGTTTATGGATTTAATGGTTATTTCGTCACCGATGTATACCAATAATTTGTGTGTAACGTCATAACCCATACGTGATAAAATTAGCGCATATTTTTCGATTTGCTTTTCATGAGACATGTTCACCTTACCCGTTTTATAGTCTATAATTGCTACGTTTGAATCTGAAAAAATCAATCGATCAGGAATACAGACTGTACCGTCTATTTGTGTAATGGGCCTTTCGTTAAAGGCGATTACATCCTCCTTGTAAAAAGCTGATAATTTTGGATGATTTACAATGGCTTGACACTTTTCATATACCCATTGTTCTTCTTGAGATAATTCTAGCTCTAGGGTTTTTAAGTCTGATTGTTTTTTAATAAGAGCTAGTTTATTGTGCACAATTTCTCCTTTTTCAATAGATGCTGAAGTGAAACTCATTTTTTTATAGTTTCCCTTTTGCCAATGAATGAATTGAGAAGTTTGATAGGTCAAACTCGATAAGTGCTCTTCTTTTGCTTGTTTGCTTATTTTTGGTAATACCCCAATATCAAATAGATTTTCTTCAAATAGGTCGCAGTAATCAGCCAACAATTTCTCATACGACATTGTACTTTTTGAATCTTTGCCCACTTTATTGGTATAGACGTAAAGGCCATAAACAGGTCGGGTGAAAGCTACGTACATTAAATTTATTTTGTCTAAAATAGTTTTCTGGACTTCAGTGTCGTAGACATCCTTTCCCTTTGAGGATAAATAGATGGTGTTTTTTTGAATCTTTAATGGAATTCGATTAATTGGAAGCACTTTAGTGTCAATGTCGAACCAGGCCATTTTTTGATTGGTTTTTTTTTGTGGTGAAGCGAAGAAAGGCAAAAAGACTAAGGGAAATTCTAAGCCTTTGGCACTGTGAATAGTGTTGATTTGAACCGCGTTCAAACTAGAAGGTACTTTGGCACTTATTTTATCTGATTTGAGCGACCAATACGACAAAAAAGAGGCAATAGAAATTTGCTGTTTTCGAGCGGCATTGTGCACTTCTTCGACTAGGGCGGCGATGTAGGCATCTGGATTTGAAGGCAACTTAAAATGAGCTAAAGCAAGGTGTAGTGCATTGCTGCAGGATTCATTTTTTAAAGGCTCGACATCGAAACCTAATGTTTTTAGTTGTTCAATAGGTCTTGTCAGGGCTTCTTTGGTTTTTTCAAATCGCTTTGCGTCATTCACATAAATAAAATCGAAAATTTCAAAAGCAGCCTCTTGATCTTTGGTATTCAGCACGAACTTTAAAATGGCGATCAAAAAAACAATGGCCGGGTGATTCTTGATTAGGAGTGCCTCAGCTGAAATCACTGGAATGTTTTCTTCATTTAGAAACTGTGCTACTTTTTGAGCCTCTGCGTTTCGCTGAACCAACACAGCACAATCTTTGTATTGATATCCTTTTTGAATAACGCTTAAAAGATCTTTTTTAAGTTGTATAAGATGTGGTTCTTCCTTTGAATTTTTGTCGGTTTTATTCAAAAAGTGAATTTGAATTTTACCTTCAGACTTAACTTTAGGGTTTTGACTGCTCTTATCGGCATATAATTGTCTATAGTCATCATATTCAAAAACAGCAGAGGCATTTTTAAAAAAGGCATTGTTAAACGCTACAATGGTTTTTGAGCTTCTGTAATTGTCTTGAAGCGTAATGGTTTTTGGTTTGACACTAAATGGGTTGTTTTTGTTTTGACTGAGTTCGATCAGTTGTTCAGCATGCCCATCGCGCCATCTATAAATGGCCTGTTTGGCATCACCTACAATAAAGAGACTACCGCTTTGATTGTCTTCTTGAATTCCTTCTAATCCATTGGCAAATAATGGAATTAGATTTTTCCACTGTGTTATGGAGGTGTCTTGAAATTCATCCAAGAAAAAATGCTTGAATTTTTCGCCTAGCCTCTCGTATAAATAGGGCGTAGGCTGGTTTTTAATTTCTTCGGCAATTTTAGCGTTGAATTCGCTAATGGGCAGTAAGTCTTCTTCTTCGCAAATGGCTCGGTAATTTTCATGAATTTTCTGCAGTATGGTAAAGGATGATATAGACTCTATAATTGATTTTAACCTATAGATTTCAATAATTTTATCGTTCAGTTTGGAACTTAAGCCTTTGATTTCTTCGAGCTGAATTTCATCTAGCCCTGCACTTTTTGCAAAGACTGTTTTTTTCTCAAAACGATCTAAAATTGTATTTTTTTTGATAGAATCGTCTTCCCAGTTTTGTTGTTTGATTTTTGTCAACCACTTGGTGTAAAATTGATACCTGCACTCTGCTGCCGTGATATTGTGCCGATCTAAAAATGTTTCACAGGCTCTTCTATCCATCTGAATTTTGTCTTCGCAGGCGCTTAGGCTTTCAAAGAATTGATTGCGATAGCTGATGATGTCCTCAATATCGAGCTGATTAAAATTTTTGAATTCATTTCTAAAAGAATCTTCTAGTAGCACTTTACTCTCTTCTTGAAGTTTGAAGGCGATGTTCCAGTTTTTCCCCTCTTGAATTTTGTCAAAGGTATAGGCCGTTAGAACAGCTGTGAGGTTTTGGTCAAGCCCGATCTGATTAATGGTACGATTTATGGCTTCTCTAATGATTTCTTTGGGATCAATTACCACCTCAAAACTGCTGTTAAGTTTGAGATCAATTGCGAAGGTTCGCAGTATTTTATGGGTAAATTTATCTATTGTAGAGAGCTCAAAATAGCCGTAATTATGGAGTATGTCTTTTAAAACGTATTGCGCCCTTTGTCTAACTTCAGTGCTGCTTAGGTTTAAATCGGTTGCAATGAAGCTCAACATAGGATGCTCTTTTCCATCTGCAAAGTCTGATAGCACAGATAAAATACGGTCTTTCATTTCTCCAACCGCTTTATTGGTAAATGTCAAAGCGAGAATTTCTTTATAGGGCTGACTTTTGTATCGAGCGATCATGAGGGACACATAATTTTGTGCCAATTGAAAGGTTTTGCCGGATCCGGCAGAAGCGTTGTAAATTTTAAAACTACTCGAAATCAAATGGGTTATTTTATATGGTTGATATGGGCTATTTTTGTTAGAAATTAATTGTAATAAAGATACGTATTATGGCTTTTGAATTACCTGATTTACCTTATTCATATGATGCTTTAGAGCCTCATTTTGACGCGAGAACTATGGAAATCCACCATAGCAAGCACCACGCGGGTTATACCGCTAAACTAAATGCAGCAGTTTCTGGAAGTGCACTAGAAAACCAAGATATTGAAGAACTACTCTCAAATTTAGACATGAGCAACACTGCTCTTCGTAACAATGGAGGGGGATACTTTAATCACAATCTTTTTTGGGAAATTCTAAGTCCAGAGGCCTCTGAAATGAGCGCAGAACTCTCTGCTGCAATCAACGCTTCGTTTGGCTCTTTTGAGGAATTTAAAACTGCATTTTCGAATGCCGCGGCTACAAGATTTGGTTCTGGATGGGCCTGGTTGTGTGTTCACGAGGGAGGCAAACTTGAAATTTGCTCTACTGCAAATCAAGACAATCCACTCATGCCTGAAATCGGATGTGAAGGACAACCTATTTTGGGATTAGATGTTTGGGAGCACGCTTATTACTTAAATTATCAGAACAGAAGACCCGATTATATCGCCGCTTTTTTCAATGTTGTAAATTGGAATAAAGTCAGTGAATATTTCGCTCAGGGGAGCTAATTTCTTTCAGGGTAAACATTAAAAAATAAAAAAGGACAGCACTGCTGTCCTTTTTTTGTCCCAAATCTTACCATAAACCTATAACAATAATATGTAATGGTGATACGAATATACTTTCAAAAGTCTATTATTGAGCAATTATCAAAATCAATTACGATGAATTTTGTGTTTTCTTAATTTAGGTTAAGATTATTGAGAAGTTCTCAAACGGTTTAAACAAAAAAACGGATGAACAATTGTTCACCCGTTTAACCCCAAATCTTACCATGAACATAACCTACTTTGTTATGGTGGCAGAAAAATAATACTTCGTGTATTCTGAATTTAAATTTCAACGATGAATGCCCATTTAATAGGGTTGAGCAACGTAAAAAATCAGTAAGCCCTTTGATTCTTGCCTTCGTAATAATTGATGAAAGCTTGGTTTACCACTCTTGTTCCACCCTTAGTTGGATAATTACCTGTAAAATACCAGTCGCCTAAATTTTTTGGACATGCCTCATGTAATTGTTCTATGGATTGGAAGACAATCTCGACAGGTGTTTGAATTTCTGGAGGTGTCAATAATTCACCTATTTTTTGAGAGATTTCTTCTTCGGTAAACGGGCTGTACAGGTCTTGTACGAAATTTCTGTAGTTATTATTATCGGCGTTCAAACAATCCTGATAAATCTTAGAGAGTATTTGATGATTTCCTTGTGATTTGTGAAGTTCTACCGCAGCCCTAAAAGCGATAAAATCTTCAAGCTTAGCCATATCTATACCATAGCAATCAGGATAGCGGATTTGTGGTGCTGATGAGACCACAATAATTTTTTTAGGTTGAAGACGATCTAGAATGCGCAAGATGCTTTTTTTAAGGGTTGTTCCGCGAACAATACTGTCATCTATAATTACCAGGTAATCGGTGTTTTTTACCGAGCCATAGGATATATCGTAAACATGTGAAACTAAATCGTCTCTACTGCTATCTTGGGTAATAAAAGTTCTTAATTTGACGTCTTTGATCGCCACTTTTTCAATTCGCGGACGAATCTCAAGTATTTTTTGAAGCTTGTCGGGATTGAGGTTCCCTTTGAGTTGAAGTATTTGTTCCTTTTTATACTTTGATAAATGTGCTTCGGCCTCTTTTACAAGCCCTAAAAAGGATGTTTCTGCAGTATTTGGAATGTAAGAGAACACTGTGTTTTCCAAATCGTTATTGATTGACTTTAAAATTTTGGGAAAAATGAGTCTTCCTAAATTTTGCCGCTCTTGATAAATTTCCTTGTCGCTACCTCTTGAAAAATAGATGCGCTCAAACGAACAGGATTTTTGTTCTTTACGCTCTAAGATTTGATTCAGTTTAAGCTCACCCGATTTTTTGATGATTAATGCTTTTCCTGGGGTAATCTCTTTGATTGACTCAAAGGGTACATTGAATACCGTTTGAATCGCAGGGCGTTCAGAAGCAATTACAACGACTTCATCATCGTGATAGTAATAGGCAGGTCTTATTCCCACGGGGTCTCTCAACACGAATGCATCACCGTGCCCCAATAGGCCAGCCATGGCATATCCCCCATCCCAATTTTTAGCTGCTTTACCCAATATTTTAGCAAGGTCTAAGCGTGATGCTATCAACGGAGAGGCTTGTTGTTTGTTATAACCCTCCTTTTTAATTTGTTTGTACAATTTAGCCACGGCATCGTCTAGAAAATGACCTATTTTTTCCATGACAGTAATGGTATCAGCCATTTCTTTAGGATGCTGCCCTAACTCTACCAGGTTGTGAAATAGTTCTTTCACATTGGTCATATTAAAATTACCTGCGACAATGAGGTTTCTGTGCATCCAATTGTTTTGTCTTAAAAAGGGATGTACACTTTCAATATTGTTTTTTCCAAAAGTTCCATACCGCACATGCCCTAGCATTAATTCACCAACGTATGGAATGGCTTCTTTTAACTCCAGGTCTGACTGAAAATTTTTACCCGCACTTTGTTCGTTGATACGGCGGTTAATCTTCTCAAAAATGTCTGCGATTGGTTGCTTTTCAATCGAACGAACTCTACTGATGTATCTGCTTCCAGCATTCATGTCGAGTTTGATACTTGCAAAACCAGCACCGTCTTGTCCTCGATTGTGCTGTTTTTCCATCAACAAGTACATCTTGTTTATCCCATAAAATGAGGACCCGTATTTTTCTTTGTAGTAAGAAAGCGGTTTTAGAAGTCGAACTAGTGCTATTCCACACTCGTGTTTGATAGGATCACTCATAATGGCAGAACTTAAGATTCTAAATGAATATCAAATTGAGTTAATTTTTTAAAATATCTGAGTCGTTGCACGAGCTCTTCGCGCTCTAAATTAATCATTCTTGAAACGCCCATACGCTCGACGCAAAAAGAGGCCAAATTAGAACCGTGTACAACGGCATTTTTTATGTGTTCGAAATTTATGTTTTTTATTTGGGATAAGTATCCTGCAAGGCCACCGGCGAAGGTGTCTCCTGCACCTGTAGGGTCGTAAACTTCTTCTAAAGGTAAAGCTGGGGCAAAAAACACCTCATTTTCGTGAAAGAGTAAAGCGCCGTGCTCACCCTTTTTAATGACCAAGTATTTTGGTCCTCGTTTTAAAATATTTTTAGCTGCCTTAACTAGTGAATACTCTCCACTTAACATTCGAGCTTCTTCGTCATTAATGGTGAGTAAATCGGTTTTAGCAATGATGGCATCAAGTTCATTAGGAGTATGATTCATCCAATAGTTCATGGTGTCTAAAATGACCAATTCTGGTTTGTGGTTTAATTGGTCTAAAACACGCATTTGAACGCTAGGATCTAAATTACCAAGCAAGACAATTTTCGGATTCTTATAGGCTTCGGGAACCACTGGATTGAAATGAGCAAGAGCGTGTAATTCAGTAGTCAAGGTCTCACGACTGTTCATGTCGTTTTTGTACAAGCCGCTCCAAAAAAATGTTTTTTGATCTGCAATGGTTTCGACACCTTCGAGATCAATGCCTTTAGCCTCTAATAAATCCAAATGTTTCTGCTCAAAATCTGAGCCAATAACCGATACAATTGCCGCATCAATCGGATAATGACTTGCGGCTAGAGCGATGTAGACTGCTGCTCCACCCAGGGTGTAATCAACTTTTTCAAAAGGAGTTTCAATACTGTCGTAGGCGACGGTTCCCGCAATGAGTAGTTTAGACATTTCTACAATTTGAGCACAAATATAGGGCTTAATAAACTAGTTATTTGCCTGAATATACCCCTTATCGATTTCTTTATTTTCTTTGAAACTCGCTTGCACGGCTAAGCGATCGCATCTCTCATTTTGAGGATGCTGATTGTGTCCTTTAATCCAAATGAATTCGACTTGGTGCTTTTTTATTTCAGTAAAAAAGAGCTTCCATAAATCTGCATTTACTCTGTTTTTAAAACCTTTGGCTTTCCATTGATATACCCATCCTTTATTGATGGCGTCTGTGACATATTTTGAATCTGAATAAACAGAAATGACGCAATTTGGGGTGTTGATTTTGGCAAGCCCGTCGATTACCGCTAATAATTCCATTCTGTTATTGGTGGAGCATTCAAATCCTTTGGAAAATTCCTTGCTGTAATTGGTGCCGACCCATTCTAAGATGATTCCGTATCCTGCAGGTCCGGGATTTCCTCTGGCAGACCCGTCGGTGTAGAGCGCGATATGTAAAGGTTTTTCACTCATTGTTTTTTAAAAGGGTCGCTATGGTTGGGGCGAAATGCAGGTGTTCTAATTGCTGCACTTTTTTGGCAATCTGCTCGGCGTTGTCTTGTGAATCTAGCGCTACTTTAAATTGTGCAATAATTTGTCCTTGGTCGTAATGCTCGTTGACGTAGTGAATACTGATTCCTGATTCTGGCTCATTATTTTCTTTTACGGCATGGTGCACGTGAGCCCCATACATTCCTTTTCCACCGTATTTTGGCAATAGAGAAGGATGAATATTGATGATTTTATCAGGATACTCAGCAATGACTTCTGAGGGAATTTTTTTGAGAAAGCCAGCCAGAATGATTAAATCAGGACCAAAACTGTTTAATAAATCTATAAAAGCAGATGAACGAAAAAGGGCCGCACTAAAATATAGTGTAGGAATATGAAGTGCTTTACACTTGTCTAAAACGCCAGCATGTCTGTTGTCAGTCAGGACAGCAGAGACAGTTGTATCATCTTGATTTTCAAAGTATTCTATGATTTTAATAGCATTAGAGCCAGATCCTGAAGCCAAAATGATGAGCTTATTCATGGTCTTGATTTTTAAATTTTAAAGTCACTTTAAAGGACTTTACAAATATCGGTAGGATAATTAGTAAAGTTTACTATTTTTGCTCCGTTAATTTAAAATTAAAAATATGTCAGACATTGCATCAAGAGTAAAAGCAATTATCGTTGACAAATTAGGTGTTGACGAAAACGAAGTAGTTGCTGAAGCTAGCTTCACAAACGATTTAGGAGCAGACTCTCTAGACACAGTAGAATTGATTATGGAATTCGAAAAAGAATTCGATATTCAAATTCCAGATGACCAAGCTGAAAATATTTCTACAGTAGGACAAGCTATAAGCTATATTGAGGACGCTAAATAACTACTGTCTCAATTCATAGAAAATTTAAACATCCATGAGGCATAAGCTCTCATGGATTTTTTTTTACTAAATTCAACTTGTCAAACGATACACTATGCAATTAAAAAGAGTAGTTGTCACAGGCATGGGTGCAGTAACACCAATCGGAAACACACTTGACCAATATTGGAATGCACTTATAGCGGGTAAGTCAGGCGCAGCGGAGATTACGCATTTTGACGCCTCTAAGTTTAAAACTCAATTTGCCTGTGAAATCAAAGATTTTGATCCCTTAGATTTTTTCGATAGAAAAGATGCGAGAAAACTGGATCGTTTTACACAGTATGGCGCTGTTGCGGCTGACCAGGCTATTGCAGATTCAGCCCTTGACACAGAAGCTTTAGATAAATTTAGAGTAGGTGTGATTTGGGGAGCTGGTATTGGTGGATTAGAAACCTTTCAAAACGAAGTGCTGAACTTTGCTTCTGGTGATGGTACACCGAGATTTAATCCTTTCTTCATTCCTAAGATGATTGCAGATATT
>JBMYMD010000036.1:0-12274 GCA_049596955.1 Flavobacteriaceae bacterium | reverse complement strand
GCCTTTCATCCCGCTTTCGCATCTACAAAATATGTTAGCTGCCTTTAAATCCAACACAATAGTAGTTTCATCAAGTGAAAAAGGATACCGTGGAATACCAAGCCTATTTTCCACTGCCTACTTCAAAGAATTGGCAGCACTCGAAGATGATCGAGGAGCAAAACCTGTTTGCTTCAAGCATAAAACAAATCTTCAACTGGTTAAAACTGCACATGAGGATTTAGATGATATGGACACTCCAGAAATGTATCAGAAGTTAAAAGAAAGACTTAACCTCCAATAGCAATCATACTTCTATTATCCTTGTGATTATCGGGATTGTTAAACGCATTGGGATCGTCTAATCCAGCTCTTGCTGCGAATTTATCTCGCAAGGCAATATCAATTGCACGGTCTAACGATTCTCCATTTCGAAAAGAGCTTAATAAATCATACTCTCCTGAAGAAAAAAGACAGTTTTTTAACTTTCCGTCAGCCGTTAATCGAAGCCGATTACAACTGTCGCAGAAGGGATTGGTTACCGTGCTGATAACGGCAAACGAACCGGTAAAACCCTTTATCTTATAATTTTTGGCAGTGTCGTTTGCAGCGTCCTTTAGTCGCTCAATTTGGGTTGAGCCGTAATGACTTTCCGCAGTTTTTAGTATCGCTTCCAATGCTACTGTCTTAGATCTGTCCCAATTGTTACCGTCAAAGGGCATAAACTCTATAAAACGAATTTGCCAGTCGCGGTCTTTGGAAAGATTAATAAAAGGGATGATTTCATCGTCATTAATGCCTTTGAGCAAAACCACATTGAGCTTTAATCGAAACCCTTGAGCGTCTAAAAGATTCATGTTTTCTTCGAGCTGCTGGTACTGATCTCTGAGTGTTATTTTCTTGAATTTCTCTCGATCTAAAGAATCAATGCTAATATTAATAACATCGATATTGGCCTTTTTCAAGACATCGATATGCCGATGTATCGTGAGACCATTTGTGGTCAAAGCCAATTTAACAGGCAAGCTCGACAAACGCTCAATGATCTGATTGAAATCTTTTCGAACCGTCGGTTCCCCTCCGGTTAACCTGATTTTGTCTACTCCCCTTTTTACAAAATGACTTGCAATTTTAAAAATTTCATCAGCACTCATTAAATGAGCTGCAGGCATAAGTGGAATTCCTTCAGCTGGCATGCAATAGGTACATCGCAGGTTGCATTTTTCTGTGAGTGAAATACGCAAGTAATTATGCGTTCTCTGATGCTTATCAACTAAAGGCTTCATCAGTGTTTCGGATTTCCTTTAATTAAATCGATTAAATGGAATGCACCAGGAAAAACCGCCTTGTAACAATCCTCCACTCCTTTTGTAGAACCAGGGAAAGCCAATATCAAGGTCTGATCGATGAGACCTGCGACAGAACGAGAGAGCATTGCTAAGGGGTTTCGCTGTTGCCCATAATTTCTCATGGTTTCTTCAATTCCCGGAATTCTAGTGTCAAGCATATCAAGTAAGGCCTCTGGAGTGCGATCTCTCTGGGCTAAACCAGTACCCCCGGTAATTAATACAATATCTGCATTTGCAACCCCTTCTGTAATTTTTTCTTGAATTTCTGCAATCTCATCAGCAACAACTTCCTTAGGTAGCAGCTCGACTCCATCTTTTTTTAGTAAATCCTCCAAAATACCCCCTGAAACGTCCTCTGCTTGAGCTGAAGAAACTCGATCAGAACAAACTAGAACAAGGGCTTTTTTCTGATATCCACTATAATTTCGAGAAGACTTTCCACCTCTTTTCGACAAGAGCTTTATTGAACTGATTTCAATCTGCTTATCGATGGGCTTTAGCATATCATACATATTGAGTGCTGCAATAGATGCACCGTGCATAGCCTCGACTTCAACTCCGGTCTTGTAAATGGTTTTTACCTCGCATTTAATGTGAATTTCTAAACCTGCAATCTCATAGCTGATTCGAGTAGATTCAATGGGTAATGGATGACAATCAGGCAACAATTCTGGTGTTTTTTTAACGCCTAATAAGGCAGCAGCCTTACTCATTTCAAAAACATCCCCCTTGGGCACTTGTCCCTGCTCAATAGCGGTAATGGTTTCGGAACTTCCGACTTTCACTACAGCGCCTGCGAGGGCAATTCTCAAGGTATTACTCTTTCCTGTTATATCAACCACTTCTCTATGTATTTACTTTCCAACTGTGTGACTCATCTTCATAAATCTCTTTTCCGAAAATGGGCAGTTCGGCTTTTACTCTATTTACACATTCTTCAATCGCTTGAAATGTATTTGATCGATGCCTTCCTGAGAGAAAAACAAAAAAACAAAGTTCGCCGACATTTACCCTTCCTATACTGTGATAAATATGAATGCAGCTCAAATCGTATTTGCTAATCATTTCTTCTCTGAGCTTTTCAGCAAGCACATTACACATCTCTTCTTGGGCCGAATAACTAATAGCTGCCACGGTTTGCTCTTCATGCTGGTCTTGACGAATTTGACCCATGAAGGTCTGGTGCGCTCCTATCTTAATCTTAGATTGGTGCTTTTCGATAGATTCGGCTATAAACTGCGGGCTAATCGCTCCGTTTTTAAATATATTTTTCATTGACATTGAGTACTAAGATAAGTTGAAATATCTTCAATTGAATTCAGCAGCGCAAAGGAGTTTTGAAGCCCTGAATTCAAGCATAATTCTTGAGCTTTTTTAGCTCTTGATCCCGATTGACAGAAAAACAAAATGGGTTTAGCATATTCACATTGATTTAAGAGCTTTTCAAGAAAATTTTCGCTGCTTACAGGCAGTTGAAATATAAATTCAAATGGCAAAAGCGGTGTCTCCTCTTTAGTGCGAAGATCAATCCAATTATAGCCTTCATAACTCCCTAATTCTTCTATTGAAATATGAATTTTATGTTCAGCTTTTTTGTTTTTAACATACTCGAGTTGGGCTGTATCGACCTTAAATTCTATCGAACGTTGGCTGTGGTTCAAAAAATCATAGTACCACAAGGTTCCACTTAGCACACCGGGTAAACCTAAAAGTACTTTGATTACCTCAGTGGCTTGAAACTGTGCTAAACTACTCGAAACAGTGGCGAGCATTCCAGACTGCTCGCAGGTTGGTATTTCTTGATACTGCGGTTTTTTGGGATACAGACATCGTAAACTAGGCCCTCCTTTGTAATTAAAGACCGTCAATTGGCCTTCAAACTTATACAAAGCGGCAAAAACTAAAGGCTTGTTGTACAGTACACAATAGTCATTGATCAAATAACGGGTATTAATGTCATCGGTAGCATCGACCACTACATCATGGGTACGAATAAGTTCAGCGGCATTGTTTTCATGAAATAATGCTGTGTGATAAGCTACTTTACAATCTGGAAAATAAGCCTTGAGGTATTCGGCAACGACCTCAGTTTTGTAACGCCCTACATCTTCGTTTCTAAAGAGCATTTGACGCGCAAGATTATGAGTTGCTACACGGTCAAAATCAACGACAGTCAAGCACCCCACTCCTGTAGAGGCGAGTATTTGAAGTAACGGACATCCCAGACCTCCTGCCCCAATAACCAGCACTCGACTCTCAAGTAATTGCTTCTGACCCTCGACTCCGATCTGCTCAAGCGTTTGTTGTCTTAAATACCTACTGTTCTTTTTCATCCTCCAGAAAAGGGTGGAAAAACATCTATGGCACTTTGATCTAGTGCGGTCTCTCCTTCAATTATTGCGTTGTTTTGAGCGAGTTGATAACTCATTGATTTTAGAGCTGGGAATGTGTGTTCTAAGGCATCGCGCACAGCCTCAAATTTCAGTGTGCTAACGTCTAATTGGTATACAGCTAATCCAAGTTTATCAATGAGTTGACCAAAAAATCGAACTTCTACTTTCATTTAAAATACGATAAGTTTTACAGCAGCTGCAATAAGAACTACTGCAAGTACTTTCTCTAAATTAATAAAGCTAAGGGATTTAGACCCCCAGTATCCTCCTAAAATAGCGCCAAATGCCACAACCCCTATAAATAGAAAAAGGTGATTGTCGATTTGAATACCACTTTGAAGTTGACCCGCGAGACCAGCCGCAGAATTCACCCAGATAAAAAGAGCAGAAATTCCAGCGGTATTTTTCACATCAGCCCACTTTAAAAGCAAAAGCAAAGGTGAAAGAATAATGCCTCCTCCTATTCCGATTAATCCCGATACGAAACCAATTGTCGCGCCTATGACTAAAGCCCCTAAAGTGTTGAATTTTTCTTCTTCAATTTGCGGGTTCCTTTGAGTGGGTTTCAGCAAAATACGCGCCACAGCTGCCAATAAAAAAAGACCTAAAATCATTTTATACATGCTGGATTCTAAGGTCAACATTCCACCCAAAAAAGAAGCAGGAATAGAGGTCAGTGCCAAAAAAAGAAAGAGTTTGAGTTTAAAAAATCCCAAGCGGTAAAACTGAACGAAAGAAATCGCTGCAACCACAAGGTTTAGGCTCAGCGCAGTTTGTTTCATCACAATGGTATCAAAAGAAAACAAGGCCATAAGTGCTAAATAAGCACTTGCACCTCCATGCCCCACACTCGAATAGATAAAAGCGCATATGACTAAAACTACCGCAAAAAGTATAAGAGGATCAAACATCGTTTAAGCAATTATAAAGCAATCGACTAAAGTACCTTCGACCAGTTCACCAGTTGTTTCGGGTATATACACCAAAACATCCGCCATGGCGAAGCCCAATAATTTCGAAGAACTTTGATGTTCTAAAATGCGTACGTTATTTCCGTTTCGCTTTGCTTTTAAAAAGAGGGCCCTTTCATTTGTATTGCTAATTCCTTGTTCAAGCGCTAAAGCCACGGAGGAAGATTCAAAATCACTGGTATTTTGCATTCGCTTGAGAAAAGGTAAAACATACATATAAAAACAAGTCAAAGCAGATCCCGGATTACCGGGGAGTGCAAAGATGTAGTTGTTGTTGAGTCCTCCAAAAAACAAGGGCTTACCTGGTTTTTGCTTGACCTTATAAAAATAGGTATCAACAGCTAATTCTTGTAAACTGCGATAGACAAAATCATAAGCTCCTACTGATATTCCTCCTGAAACTAAGGTCAAGTCAGAACTTTTTAAGGCTCCTTTTAACGCTTCTCGAGTAGCTTCGAAATCATCTTTTACGGCAATCACTTTTTGAACGGCAATACCATTAGATTCTAATGCAGCTTTTAATACTGTAGAATTGGATTCATAAATTTCGCCTTTTTGAAGAGGGCGATCTTCTGAAACCAACTCATCGCCGGTAACAACAATACTTACAACAGGCTTTCGATATACTTCTACTTCTTTAAAACCTAAGCTTTTCAATACCCCTAGGCTCGATGCATTAAGTTGAAAACCCGACTCAAATAACAACTGCTCTTTTTTAAGATCAGCGCCTATAGCTCTTATGTGTTGATTTGGTTTTGGAGCATTCTCAATATACAACTGATTACCGAGTTGACGAGCCTGCTCTTGCATAACCACAGCATTAGCACCTGAAGGAATCGGTGCACCTGTAAAAATACGAGCAGCTTGACCCTGATTTAATATTACTGCAGCTTTACTGCCCGCTTGAATTTCTGCTATGACCTCAAATTCTAAAGGGTTGCTTTCTTTGTAATGAATAGCATAGCCATCCATTATCGATTGCTCAAAGGAAGGCAAATCAAAGGGGCAATACAGATTTTTAGCTAAGGTATAACCCGAAGCCTGTTCTAGTGATACCACTTGAACTTTGGGTAATCTTACATCAATTTCTCTAACAATTCTCCTAGCCTCTTCAACTCCAATCATGCCCTAGCTGCAAAGAATTTTAGGCGTCTAGATTTTGAGCAAAAGGTTGTTGATACAAACGCTTACCTGTCGCTTGATACATCGCATTGGCTAAGGCACCCATCACAGGTGGATACATCGGCTCTCCAAGTCCTGTTGGTGACATACCATTATTGACAAAATGTACCTCTATTGCTTTTGGCGCTTCAGCGTGGCGAATCAAACGATAGCGATCAAAATTGGTTTGCTGTGGAGCTCCTTGTTTGAGATTTAAACCACTGTAAAGTGCTGTTCCAATTCCGTCAACGGTTCCACCTTCAACAAGGTTAATCGCCGCATCTTTATTGACTACAATTCCGCAATCTACTGCCACACAAACATTTTCAACAATCGTTTGACCGTTTTCAACCTTGAGATCTACGACATCAGCAACGTAAGAGTTGTGACAGAAATAGGCTGCAAAACCTCTGTGCACCCCTTCTTTTGGAGTTCCCCAATTTGATTTTTCTTTAGCCAAGCGAATGACCTCAGCGTAGCGATTTGCGTCATAATCATTTCGATCACCTACCGGATCCTTAATCGCACGATCAAAAAGTTCTAATCTGTAATCTACTGGATCTTTTCCAATAGCCTCAGCGAGTTCGTCTAAAAAGGATTGTTCAGCCCCGGCTATGAAATTTGATCGAGGTGCTCTAAAGGCACCTGTAGTCACATTTGATTTAACCGTGTAAGACTCTGCGAGATAGTTGTCGTAAGCACCTGCCGGAAAGCGATTAGCTGCAAGAGGACTCTCTGGAATTCCACCTGCTCTCACATGAAAAGCAGTAACCACATTGTTTTTATCGATTGCAGCTCTATAGGTAGCTTGATAAGCTGGTCTAAACACCCCACAACTCATATCGTCTTCACGAGTGTACAACAATTTAATGGGTGCACTTACGTGCTGAGATATTGCAGCAGCTTCAACCAAGAAGTGTCCGTATAATCTTCGACCAAATCCACCTCCCATTCGAGTCATTTCGATATGTACCTGATCAGGATTCATTCCCAATCTAGCTGCAACAGAAGGCTCCATAATACTCGGGGTTTGGATAGGACCTATCAAGTGTGCCTTTTCTGCTGTTACATCAGCAAAAAAGTTCATAGGTTCCATAGTATTATGAGCCAAATAAGGTGCAGAATAGGTTTTCTCTATAATTCGGTCTGCGTTCCTAAAAGCTCTTTCTGGGTTACCGTCTCTACGAGCGGTTTGTACATCAGCTTTCGCTGCCGCATTCAATTTTTCATTTTGTGTAGCTGTACTTTCTAAACCTTTGGGGAAATCGAAATAAGAATCTCTTCCGAAGAAACTGATTTTAGTTTTTACATCATCTGCTTCAACCCATTCGCATTGTACGGCTTTCTTAGCTTGCATCGCCTGCCATGTAGTATCGGCTACAATCACGACTAAATCTCTAAAAGCAGCGATATCAAAAGCTGAGTTTTGAGTATCACCTTGATAGGCATCGATTTGAAAGACATCGACCACGCCAGGCATTTGTTTGGCGTTATCTGCATTAAATGATTTTAGGGTCATTCCAAAAGCAGGAGGATGAATCATAACTGCAATTTTCATTCATGACATCAATTCCGAACAAAGGTTGTCCAGTAGCGATTTTCAATCCATCTACATTTTTCTTTGAAGAACCGATGATTTTATAAGCTGAAGGATCTTTGAGTTCTACTTCTTCTGGAACGGCAACTTCAGAAGCAGCGGCAGCAAAAACACCGTAGTGTTCTTTTTGTCCAGAGGCCTGGTGAATGACATAACCATTATCTGTGCTCAATTCATCTTTGGCAACGCCCCACATATCAGCAGCGGCTTGAAGTAGCATCTCTTTAGCGGTAGCTCCAGCCAATCTTAGGGCATCCCAACTTGAGCGAATCGAATTCGAACCTCCAGCAATTTGCATTCCAGAACGCGGAGCCTCGGCTTGACCGGCAATTTTAGAAATGAACGGCACTCCGTAGAGTGAAGTGTCTAAAGGCGCCTGTTCAACGATGACCTTGGCCCAGTCCATATCTAATTCTTCAGCCACGATCATTGGCATTGACGTTTTTACGTTTTGGCCTATTTCAGGATTCGGTGACATAATCGTCACTACCCCATTGTCTCCTATTTTTAAATATCCATTAAAATTGAACCATTCATCAGGTAATTCCAACACCATTTTTGGGGTCTGTTCACAGGAATACAACCAAGAAAAACCAATGGCGAAACCTCCAGTGGCCAGTGCACTTCTTTTGATGAAGGATCTTCTTCCGAATTTTGTTTTGACTATTTGACTCATAATATTGTTCTTATACGGTTAGCTTAGGCGTTTTTTACCGCCAATTTGATGGCTTCTTTGATTCTTAAATAGGTTCCACAGCGACATATATTGCCATTCATAACAGCCTCAATTTCTTCGTCTGTTGGATTTGAATTTTGATTGAGCAAAGATGCGGCTTGCATGATTTGCCCGGCTTGACAATACCCGCATTGAGGAACATCAACCTCAACCCAAGCTTGCTGTAAAGGGTGAGAACCATCATCTGACAGCCCTTCTATCGTAGTGACCTTTTGATTTCCAACTGCCGATACTGGCAATTGACATGAACGAATTGCATTTCCGTTGAGCAAAACGGTGCAGGCTCCACATTGTGCAATCCCACATCCAAATTTTGTGCCCACCATTTTAAGGTGATCTCTAAGTACCCAAAGTAAAGGAGTTGAAGCATCTGCTTCGACTTCTTTAGTCTGTCCGTTAATCGTAAGTTGAAATAAAGCCATAATTCTCTTTTTTTTTAAAGATATTTATAATTCATTAAATGTATCAAAAAAACACAATGAAAACGATACGCTGGGGAATAATTGGTTTGGGTGCCATAGCCAACGATTTTGCGAGTGACCTCAATAGGGTTTCAGGCACTGTAATTCAAGGCGTTGCCTCAAGGTCATCGACAAAGGCTAAAGACTTCGCAAAGAAGCACAAGGCCCTAAAATCTTACGATTCTTACGAAGATTTATTGGCGGATACTAATGTTGATGTCGTTTACATTGCGACTCCTCATCATTTGCACTTGGAGTGGACTCTTAAAGCACTCAAAGCCAAAAAAGCAGTTTTATGCGAAAAGCCCTTAGGCGTTAATGCCCATCAAGTTAAACAAATGATGACTGCTGCTCAAAGCGAAAAGGTTTTTTTGATGGAAGCCCTTTGGACAAGGTTTAACCCTACCATGGAGGAGGTCTTGAAAAAATTAAAAACCAATCCTATCGGTAAATTGAGATTACTCAAGGCTGATTTCTGTTTTCACGCCTTAGATCAAAGCCCTGAGCACCGAATTTTTAATTTAGACTTGGCCGGTGGTTCTATTTTAGATATCGGAATATATCCTGTTTTTTTGGCCTATATCCTCTTTGGCAAACCACAAGAAATCAAAGCCTATAGTCAATTTCATCAAGGGGGTAGTGAATTGCAAACCTCAGTACTTCTCAATTACCAAGATTGTCAAGCGCAACTTTTTAGCAGTTTTGCCTTTAGAAGTGAAATGAAAGCGCGTATATACGGAGAAAAAGGTCAGCTTTGTATCGATGCAGATTGGTTTCAAAGTGACTCTTATCGACTACTAACGGGGGAAGGAGAACAGGTCTACAACCATCCTAAAAAAGGAATTGGATTTTGTCATGAAATCGAAGCGGTCAATACTGCTCTACGCAATTCGAAAATAGAAGAAGCCCGTTGGACCCTTCAAAATTCGCTGGAACTCATTGAAATTTTAGATGAAATCAGAAATCAAGTTGGCGCCGTCTACGACTTCGAAAAGCTTTATTCTGATTTATAGCCTAACTTTTTTTCAATACTTTCAATCATCACATTGGCAATATCTTTCCCTGTGCTGCTTTCAATACCTTGCAGCCCTGGTGAAGAATTGACCTCTAACAATAAGGGACCTCTATTAGAGCGGATAATATCTACCCCAGCAACGGTCAAGTCTAATGCCTTGGCTGCCTTAATAGCTAACCTTCGCTCATCAGCCGTAATTCGAACTCTTGAAGTGGTTCCACCTTGATGCAGATTAGCTCTAAAATCTCCTTTCTTCGCCTGACGCTGAATTGAGGCAACCACCTTTCCATTGACCACGAAACAACGAATGTCTTGGCCATTGGCTTCTTTAATAAATTCTTGAACTAGAATCTTGGTTTGCACACTCTTAAAGGCGTTGATAACACTTTCTGCCGCTTTATTGGTCTCGGCCAAAACCACACCTACCCCTTGAGTACTTTCCAACAATTTGATGATCAAAGGCGCTCCATCGACCATATTGATTAGATCTTTGGTATCCCTCGGAGAAATCGCAAAGCCTGTTACTGGAATTTGGATATTGTTTTTAGAAAAGAGTTGAGAAGCGTATAATTTATCTCGAGAATGCGTAATCGATTGGGCTGAATTTAAACAGTAAACACCTAGGTTATCAAACTGACGCAATAAGGCACAGGCATAAAAAGTTACCGAGGGTTTGATTCTTGGAATCACCGCATCGAATTTATCTAAAATACTCCCTCCTCGATATCGAATTTCAGGAGAACCCGCATCGAGTTTCATATAGGTATTGACCACATTGAGAAATACCATTTTATGGCCTCTTGCCTCTCCTGCCTCTATGATTCTTTTGTTACTATACAATTCAGGATTACTGGCCAAAAGACCAATGGTTAGCCCTGTTTTGGGTTTGATTTTATCACTGTATTTTTCTTTGAGCTTCTCCTCAGTATAATCACCTTGACAAAAACTCTTTGAAGGATCAACCAAATAACGACCATTAATAGCCTCTCTTCCCAAGAGCATTCGGTACTCCATAGTTTCGCGATTGGCTAAGGTCAGTTCAATTTCAAAAGACTGATCCGCAATCTGAACTTTGGTTTTAATAACAGGTCTTTTCTCTGCAACACCTTGCGAAGATTTTACCTGTCTCATATCTTCTACTTTGGCTTGACACAAGACCGAAATACTTCTGTTTTCTTGAACGGGATACACCTCAAAGCGCACCCATTTTTCTAAGTCTTTTTCGAAAATTTTGATTTTGCTCGCCTGAATAGACGAAGTTTTGGCTCCTGAATCTATTCGAGCCTTTATCGCCGGAATGCTCAAGTCGTCAAACTGGCACCACTCTTCAGATCCCAATAAGTTTAAGTCGTTCATTTTAAATACAATTGTTAGCTTTAAAAATTTACTGAATCGTCTGTAATTCAGTGAAATCGCGGCAAATGTAGTTTAAAAATGAATCCAAAAACAAAACCCGTAAAAAAAGAAAATATATCCTTTATTACGGGTTAAAATATGTTGTTTGTACTCTTTTAATTCGGCTTAAAACGAGAATCCAAAACCGATGTTTCCGATCAATAATCCTGATTCATTTACTCCAGGGATCTCAGGAATAGGTTCAGAAAACGATTCTGTTATACCATTAGAAGTAGCGGTAAAATCGATTGATTTAGGTGGTGACCCTAGACCATAACCCGCTTCAATACGAAAATAAAATACACCTCCGGTTTTGAGTCCCAATTTTAAATTGGTAGTACTGATATCTAATCCTGTTGTTGCAGAGCCTACCACAGAATTTGTTCCGTCATCGAAAACCAAATCATTGAAAGTAACATCTGTGCTCAGTTCAGCAATTCCTGCTCCAATATAGAATCCTTTTCCTTTGGAACCGAAGTAATAGTTCAATCCGAATTCTGTGTATTTCAGACCAACCTCAGTATCACCATCTTCAATATCAAAAGCGCCATAATCGATAAAAGGGGCAAAGTGATTGTCTAAAATGGGAAGAACAAATTCTCCGTTAAGCGATAGAATATTCGGAACTCCAACTTTAGCACCCACCGAAATGCGCTTACTCGATGATGATTCCATTTGCGCTGTTGTAAACTGCACACAAACCAAAGCCAATAAAACTAATAAGGGTTTTTTCATAATGTTAAGATTTAGATAGTTCTGTTTGAAGATACAAAATTTTAACACTCCAGTATCTTGCAATCAATACGTTAAGGAAGCAGAACCACACAATAAGACCAAAATTTTGTAGTTTTACACTATAGATGAAAGAAACACTTCACAAATCTTTGCACGTTTTCATGGCCTTTTTTGTTTTGGCCAGCACAGTCTCGTGGACGGTTGACAAGCACATTTGCATGGGTAGAGTCGTTTCGATCTCTGTTTTTGAAAAAGCTCAAGGCTGCGACATGCCGATGGAATCGACCAAAACATGTTGCGAAAACGAGAGCTTTACTGTTAAAGGTCAAGAAGATTTAAAGTTAAGTCTGACTGAAATCGATTTTGAACATGTTCTTGTTATAGCAAATGCTCAATACGATGAAACTACTGTAGCTGCAATTCGCGAAGGTCATTCTCAGCTTTTCTTGTACGACCCGCCCCCCCTACTTGAAAACAAGCTC
>JBMYMD010000035.1:0-12281 GCA_049596955.1 Flavobacteriaceae bacterium | reverse complement strand
ATTCGTCAATAAACCCTTTGTTTCAAAGCTTTTCGAAGCGCTAAGTGTTCAGAAATTGGATTCTAGAATTCATTTTGCACTGAATTGTGGAGCTAGGTCATGTCCACCTACTAGGGTATACGAATTAGAGCAAATTGAAGAACAATTGAACAATGCCCAACGTCATTTTATAGAAAACACGAGCATTAACGGAGATAATAAGATTGAACTAAGTCGATTATTTTTGTGGTACAAAGGAGATTTTGGATCTAAATCAGCTATTTTAAAGTTAGTTCAACAAAATTCAAGTGAAGATTTAAAATCTGAACAAATCAAGTACAGTCCGTACTACTGGGACATTGATCTCAATAATTATATTTTAGATTGACAATTATTATACCGGATGGTTTAAAGTCTCTTTTACCAACTCATTAAAGCGCTTTACTTATGTATATTCCTAATCAATTCAAGATTGAAGACAAAACAATTGTTGAAGACTTTATAAGTGCCTACTCATTCGGAACTTTAATTGCTCCTGTTCATTCAACTCAAAATTGGGCAGTACATTTGCCGTTTCAATGGCATTCCAAACCAGATGGTATATTGAGTTCTCATCTCGCTATTCAAAATGAATTGGCCATTGCATGGCAAAAACAAGAAACAATCTCTAATGTGCTGTGTATTTTTCAAGGCCCTAATGCCTATATTTCATCAAAATGGTACCAAAAAGAAGATGTACCTACCTGGAATTACTTGAGCGTACACTGCTATGGTTCAGTGTATAAAGTGCAAGGAGATGAACTTTTACATGACCTTCAAATCATGCTCAATACCTACGAAACTGAGGAACCCGTTTCGCTTGGTTCCTACCATCCCAATACCTTGAATCAAATAAAGGGAATATTAGGTTTTCGTTTTCATATTGAAGAAATTCATGCTTCTTTTAAACTTTCTCAACACAAAAAGCAAGATCACGACAGAATCATAACTGAACTTGAGGCAAGAGACCATAAATCGAAAGCATTAGCACAAGAAATGCGTAAATTTTTAGAACAAAAATGACTCTGACGCAATTACAATATTTAGTCGCTCTTTCAAAGCATCAGAACTTTACAGCCGCTGCTGAGCACTGTTTTGTCACTCAACCCACATTGAGTATGCAAATTCTAAAATTAGAAGATGAACTTAATCTCAAACTCATCAATAGAAGCACTACTCCTATATCACTGACTTCAGCAGGAAAAAAGATAGTCCGTCAAGCAAAAATCATATTACGTGAAGCTGATCGGGTTAAAGACATTGCTAATCAAGAAATCGATTATGTAGGTGGAGAATTCAGATTAGGTGTAATCCCTACGATTATGCCTACCCTACTGCCCTCATTTTTAGCCTCATTTTCAAAAAAATATCCAGAAGTCAAACTGATTTTAAAAGAAATAAACACCTCTCAAATCATTAGAGAACTACATGAAGGTCAAATAGATGCCGCCATAGCCGCTACGCCATTACACGAAAAAAAGATCATTGAAATTCCACTCTATTACGAGCCGTTTGTAGCCTATATTCCAAAAAAACACAAGCTTTCTTCTAAAAAGCTTATTGACGCCAACGATTTAAACCTTTCGGAGGTGCTTTTATTACAAGAAGGGCACTGTTTTAGAGATGGCGTAATCAATCTTTGTAAAGCCAGCTCCGCAGAAGAAGCCAACAGCTTTAGCATTGAAAGCGGGAGCTTTGAGACCCTTATTCAACTCTGTGACAAAGGACTAGGAATGACATTGTTACCCTACTTACACACGCCGAATCTCAAGAAAAAACAGAGACAAAATCTCATTCAGTTCAGCGCACCAGCACCAGCACGAGAAGTCAGTTTAATTCATCACAAAAGCGAATTGAAGATGAAATTGATTAAAGCCCTTGAAAAAGAAATAAAAACGAAAATAAAGGGGGCGGTTCATCTCAAAGATGTACAAATAATTAGTCCGCTTTTAAAGTAAAAATGCCGCTTGAGCGGCATTTGAAATCAGTTAAACATTAATAAACTAGGTTGTAATTGCGGTTTGTCGACTATAAAATCTTCAATCCATAAACGCAACTCTTCCTTTTCATACGGTAGTAATCTCAATAATGCTTTTTTAACTTCTTTAGAAAAAAGTTGAGCATCAAAGCTTACTTTTTTTAAAACCGTTTTGGTATATTCAAGCATTGCTCTGGCCATGAAAAGAGGTTTTATTGTTAGCAGATTAAAAGTAAAACGAATTTCTATTGCTAATTGAGAATACTTCGTTAAAGAATACCATTATCATGTTAAAAAAATTAACATTACTTCTTTTTTCAAGTCTATTATTTTCTTGTGTTTCGCTGAAGAAGCATTATCTAAATACAGTGGGTACACAAAACCATACAGGAGCTCTTATTTTCAATCAAAACAAGGGCAAGGTGGTCTTTCAGCACAATTCTGAAGCACATTTCATTCCTGCGAGCACACTCAAATTAGTTACTGCACTAATCACAAAACAAGTACATCCAGATTACATTCCACTTGTTCTATTTAATACTCAAGGAGATAGTTTACATCTAAAACCAACGGGAGACCCTACCCTATGGCATCCTAAACTTCATCAAGAACAATTTGATTCTCTAATAGAAGCACATGAGCATTTAATAATCCATTTAAATGATAAAGAAACGGTCTCTCCATATGCTCCTGGATGGTCTTGGGATGATTACGACAGGTATTATTCGGCAGAACTCAGCACTATGCCTATCGCAGGAAATCAGGTCTATATAAACCTTTTAGACAGCTTAAATTCAAAGATTTATCCTCAGTTTTTTAAAGACAATGTTCGTGTAGAAGCTGAAGTACCTAAATTTAGAAGAGCAAAAACTAAAAATGAATTTATTATTGCTGAATCGCAAAAAGACAGCCTCTCTATTCCATTTATTTACGACAAAGTCGATCTGAGCGGGCTCATCAGTTCACTAAGTGCCAAAGATGTTCAGATTACCACTGAAATTGAGATGACCACAACATGGACTACTCTTAAAGGAATTGAATCGGATTCTTTAATTAAGTACATGCTTGAAAAAAGCGATAATTTCTTAGCAGAGCAGATGTTATTGCTCAATTCCAAGCATTTATACAATTCATTTGAAATTGATAGTTTAATTCAAAATCAAAAAAAAGAACTCGAAATAAAAGGTCGATGGGTGGATGGTTCTGGACTCTCGAGATACAACCTCCTCAGTCCAAAAGAGCTAACTCAGGTGTTAATGCAATTTAAAAAGGAGAATTCCTTAGCATACATTCAAGAGATATTACCAAAGCGAACACTTAGTATTGGTAATACCAATGTACATTTTTATGGAAAAACAGGGTCTATGTCTGGAGTCTACAATTATGTAGGCCTAGTGCAAACCAAAAAAAAGAACGAGGTTTTTTTCGCCTTATTTCAAAACAATGCGCTTGAGGGCAGGGTGCTCAGAAGCAGGCTAACGGCTTATTTAAAGTGGGTTTACCTTCACTTCTAATCAAATGCCGTCACCATCAAGAATATTGCCCAAACCACCTAAAATACTACCTTCTCCCTTTCGGCTTCCTCCTGCATGAGGCACAGCAGCAAACACACGACTTGCTAATCTGCTAAAGGGCAAGGACTGAATGAATACCGTACCAGGTCCTTTGAGGGTAGCAAAGAATAAACCTTCTCCACCAAAAAGGGTGTTTCTTATACCTCCCACAAATTCAATATTGTAGTCTATGTTTTGGGAGAAACCTACGATACATCCTGTATCGACCTTCATTACTTCACCAGGCGCCAGTACTTTATGTGCTAAAGTTCCTCCTGCGTGTACAAAGGCGAGGCCATCTCCTTCGAGTTTTTGCATAATAAAGCCTTCGCCTCCAAAAAATCCTCTTCCAAGTTTTCTTGAAAACTCAATTCCCACAGAAACGCCTTTAGCAGCGCATAAGAAAGCATCTTTTTGACAAATGAAGCGATTGCCGTGCTCTGACAAATCAATAGGAATTATTTTTCCAGGATATGGCGATGCAAAACTGACCTTGCGTTTGCCCGTTAGATTATTCAAAAAAACGGTCATAAACAGACTCTCACCCGTTATTAATCGTTTACCTGCTGAAAATAATTTACCCAAGACTCCAGAATCTTGTTGACTTCCGTCGCCAAATATGGTATTCATTTCTATGCCTTCATCCATCATCATAAATCCTCCAGCCTCTGCAATTACAGCCTCTTGCGGATCTAATTCAATTTCTACATATTGCATTTCTTCACCGTAAATCTCGTAGTCTATTTCGTGTGCATTCATTGAAGTATATTTTTAATTCTGCTTTTGTAATACTTGATAATTCAACTAAAAGTAAAAACTAAATTTCATTTGAAGGCCCTAATTCTTACTCAGAAATAAAAATTGAGACTACCTTTAGCGTGAAAAAGAAAATTGAAATGGCTTTGAAAAAAAATCTTGGCTTCATTGCTGTGGCCTTACTTTGTAGTTGTTCTAAAAATGAAACTCCCGTAATTACAGATTCATTTGACCCATGTGAAAATAGAATTTGTGATTTTGTGCCACTTACTTTTACTTCAGAAACTGTTTATTATCAACAGCTCAACACTGAATCTTGCGTAGAAACTGAAACGAATTATCCCAACAAAATAGGAAAGTTCAGCAGCTCAAACCTCATCTCTATTGGTTGGGATTTTTATAATTCTTCCGAGGATGAATCTAGCACAATAGCCGTTCAACTCCTGAACTATGACAAGTTAATTGGCTTTGGTGAAACCGTTTTAATAGAAGGCCCTGCGCCCTTTTTTCATGTATACACCAATCTTTCTTTTGCTCCAGATGAATTCTTCAAAGGCAATTACAGCATTCAATTGCTCATCAATGATAAGGTCATCAATGAAATCAGCAGTTTTAACAATACCTGGGTTTCTCAAGGCATTAGCAGTAGCTTTAATGACATTCCATACGATTACAAGGGTAACAGAGGTGAATCTCCTCTTAGGCTTTGGATTGAAGATCAAAGAGATGATTTCAGTTCTTGGTGTTTGAATTAAATCAACAGAGCTTCTAAGTTGTCTTTAGTTTTAAAGACCATTCAAATTTAAAGGTGCAGACAAGTTCACCTTGCTCGTTATATCCATTTGAAACTAATTCTATTTTTTTCGGCTCATTATCTTGGATTAACTGCTCGAACAATTCTCTAATACGGTCTCCTACCACACAGGAAAATGCAATCTTACCCACAGCTTTTTTATAGAAGAAACCCTGATTTTGAGTAACAAGCATTGAAGCTTTTACTTTATTAGTCCTCATGGCCTTCATCAAAAGAATTCCTGTTGAGAGTTCAGCGGCCATTCCTAAAACGGCCCAAAAAATAGACCTAAAAGGGTTTTGATTAAACCAGGATAAGGACACTATTGTTTTGGCGCTATCATCAGTAACACTCAAAAATCGCACACCTGCAATCCAAGCTATGACCAATTTAGAAAATAAAAAATAATGCAGTTTCGTAAGATTCATAAGCGATGATAAGGGTTTCAAGATATCATTCTTTAGGCTAAATAAAAAATTATAGTACTATGTATTGCATAATACCAAATAAAACATATATCTTTGTATCCAATAGTAATCTATCAATCAATGAAAATTGAAAATACGAAAGCGCAAATGCGCAAAGGAATTTTAGAATATTGCATTCTATCGATTCTTCAAGAACATCCCCTGTATGCTTCTGAAATTTTGACCAAACTCAAAGAAGTCAAGTTACTCGTCGTTGAGGGTACTTTATACCCTTTGCTTACTCGGCTTAAGAACGCTGAAATACTAGAATATAAGTGGGAAGAGTCAAAATCAGGACCACCTCGAAAGTATTACAACATTACACCTAAAGGCGCCTCGTTTCTAGAAGAACTTCACGTGACCTGGGGAGAATTAAAACAAGCAGTCAATAACGTTACAAAAAATCATCATGAACAAAACAGTTAGTATCAACTTATCTAATTTTCACTTTTTTATAGACGAAGAAGCCTATAAAAAATTAAAGTCTTACCTAGACCGCATAAAGGCATCATTCGCGCAAGAACAAGGTGGTGACGAAATTCTACAAGACATAGAAAGTAGGCTTGCGGAGCTTTTTAATGAACACCTCAACGACCAAGCACAGGTAATTACACTCAAAGAGGTAAACGACGTCATCGCTATTATGGGTGAACCTCAAGAATTTGAAATTGACGAAGAACCTACAGATGAAAGCAAATCCAAACGCACTGATTACAAAAAACTCTATAGAGATGGAGAAAACGAATATATCGGAGGGGTTTGTGCAGGACTTCAGCACTACTTAGGAATCAATGTCGTCTGGATACGTTTAATTTTTTTACTACTGCTGATTTTTGGAACAGGAGTAGGTTTTTGGATTTATATCATTTTATGGATTGTTGTTCCTGAGGCCAAGACCACAAGTCAAAAATTGGATATGATGGGTAAACCTGTCAACCTCGGTAATATTGAAAAGAAAGTCAAAGAAGGATTTGAAGAGGTTGAAAAAAAGGTTAAAAACGTTGATGTCAAAGAGGTAGAAAATGTCATAAAACACAATTCTTCCAGATTTTTCAAATCTCTAGTCATTATTTTGACCAAAGTGATTAAGATTCTAATTAAAGTTCTTGGAGTCATTCTAATTATTGCAGGAGCCTCAGGTATTGCGGCTACATGCATTGGATTATTGACCTGGAGCTTCGTAGACATAGGCGTTGACTTTGCTCAGATTTTTGAACAGCTGGGATATCAACTCGGATGGATTTCAATCGCTGCATTCTTTTTGATCAGTATCCCGATGTACTATTTTATACATCTGGGCATGAGAATTCTGAGCCAAAACTTTAAAGGTCATAAATGGCCAGCTCACATCATTTTAGCCATTTTATTTCTTGGATCAGCAGTGTTTCTATCCACCATAGGGATTCGAGAACTACAAGAACAGAAAAAAGTTGGAGAAGTAAATTCTGTTGAACTTATACAAACACAAGCAACAGATACGATTTCATTTGAAATGATTAATAATCACAGAAGCTTTGACTGGAATGACGATTTTGATTTGAATTTTGACGACGTAGAAATTCGCATTGACAAAGACAAAAATGGTTTTTTATTTTCAGAAGAGGTAAAACTTACTCTTGGAGCCTCAAGAAACGAGCAGAATCAAATTAATATCATTAAAACCGCCAGAGGAAAAAATAAGGCTTTAGCTGAGAAACGAGCAGAAAATATTGACTATCTAATCGAATCAAATTCAAATATCACCTTGATTCCATCATTTTTTACTTCTCCAATCGAAAATAAGGTTAGAGGACAAAAGTTAAAACTACAGATACAAATACGTCCGAACACCTATTTTAAATTAGATCAGAAAGTATACAATCATATTACCTATGAAAACAGAAGAAGACTAGGACTTACAAGAGGCGAAATGATAAATCACACGCTCTTTTTCAATGAAACTTATGAATTGAAGTGTGCTGATTGTAATTAGGCTTCTAATGCCGCTAAGTAACGTTCTGCATCCAAAGCTGACATACAACCAGTTCCTGCTGCAGTAATTGCTTGGCGGTATTCTTTGTCTTGCACGTCTCCACAAGCGAAAACCCCAGGTATATTGGTATGAGTTGAACCTTCTTTTGTGAAAATATAACCTGAGTCATCCATATCAATTTGACCTTTAAATATTGATGTGTTTGGAGTGTGACCAATAGCAATAAACAGTCCTGTAATTTCTATTTCACTTGTTGTTTGATCTTGATTATTAATTAATCTAAGACCTTCAACGACTTGGTCTCCTAAAACCTCCTCTACCTCAGTATTGTACTTTATTTCTATATTGTCAATCTTATTCACTCGGTGTTGCATCGCTTTTGAAGCCCTCATCTCATCTCTTCGAACCAGCATAGTCACTTTTGTACAAATATTTGATAAATAAGAAGCTTCTTCAGCAGCGGTATCACCCGCGCCAACGATTGCGACTTCTTGTCCTTTGTAGAAAAAACCGTCACATACGGCACAGGCAGAAACCCCTCCTCCTCTCAAGCGCTGTTCAGAAGGAAGACCCAAGTATTTAGCTGAAGCTCCAGTAGCAATAATTACCACTTCTGCCTCAATCATATGATAATCATCAACAGTTAAAATGTGCTTACCTCCTGCCTCTCTCGATAAGTTTACGGCAGTTACGCGTCCAATGCGAACTTCAGTGCCAAAGCGCTCGGCCTGTTTTTGCAACTCAACCATCATTGTAGGTCCATCGACCCCATCAGGATAACCTGGAAAGTTATCTACTTCAGTTGTGGTGGTGAGCTGACCACCTGGCTCCATTCCTGTAATAACTACAGGGCTCATGTCTGCCCGGGCAGCATAAATTGCTGCCGTATATCCCGCAGGTCCCGAGCCTATAATTACCGTCTTTAGTTGTTCTGCATTCATCTCGTGCATATTTGTGATTTCCAAGGGATAAAAGTAATAAACAAGCCTCAATTTTAGATTGAAAAGTTATCAACCCAGTTTTAACGATTTGTTAAATGCTTTAAAGTCTTTTACTGTGTCTTAAATTTGCCATGTCATTACCACAAACAGCACAGGAAAATGGATGCATAACACCAAGAAGGAATTCCAAGTTGCAAAAGTATGCAAGTACAAAAAACGTATTGTCTAACTTGAATTGTGTTCTAAAATAACATTATCAGACCACAGAATTTGAATTATAAAGTAAAAAACCTAATTAAGAAATATCAATTGGTTTTTAAATTTTTACTTACTAAGGTTTTAATTAAGTGTCTTGGATTATTACAAAAACTCTTGAAAAAACAAACTTTTTTGTTTTTATCATCATATTTTAAAACTCAAGTAATCTGCAAGAATCGTAGGAATCGTAGGACTTTTCAATGATTTCTATTATTATTTTTTGTAAGAAAACAAAGGTAATATTACTTATTCTTTTTCATACTCAATCGTTCGTGTTTATGCTGATTTTCAGACTCTTAAACTTTTGTCGAATAATTTCGTGCTTCATCGTTTTTTAAATTATTTGTTTGGATTCTAAGAAGTAATAAATCATATTGCTAGCCTAAAATCTAAAATGAAATTAAAATGAAAAAATTACTAACTGGAGCATTTGCTCTTTTCGTTACTGTAGCTATAGCTCAGAATAACGATTCCGATGTTCTCATTACAAATAGTAATGCGAATTCGGTTGCAGTTGCTCAAATGGGTAACTCGAATGATTCTGATGTTAAAATCAGAAACAACTCAAACACTAATTCAGTGGATCTTACTCAGATGGGTAATAACAACGAATCAGAAATTGTGATCCGTGTCGACTCGGATAACAACACTGTATCAGCTTATCAAAGAGGTAATAATAACGAATTTGATATGGGTGGTACGGATGATGGAATTAGAAGAAAGTCTGATGGTAACTCTGTTTTTTCACGTCAAATTGGTAATAACAACGAAGCTGAAGTTGAGATTGAAGTAAAGGCAGATGACAATACCTTTATGATCTTACAAAGAGGTAATGGAAACACTATCGATGATAATGATGCTTATGGTAATTCAGACGACAACTACGGCGCATTAATTCAAGTTGGTAACAACAACTATGCAACTCAGGATTTCTTTAACTCTTCAGACGGAAACGAGACTACCACTATCCAAAGAGGAAACAACAACAATGCCGAAGTCGATTTTTGGTTTGACGCAGACGATAACGAAAGTTCTGTGATTCAGAGAGGAAATAATAACGAGACTTATGTTATGATGCGTAACGACGTTAACATGAACTCATCTTCAAGCATTCAAAATGGAAACAACAACGACATCGATGTTGAGATTACTGATGGTTCTGATGAGAACGACGTAATGGCTGTTCAACGAGGAAATAATAATGATGTTGATGTTGACATTGACGACAGTTCAGATAATAATGAATTAGCATCTCTATCTGCTGGAAACAATAACAACGTAACAACCGATATCGACAACGATTCAGATAATAATGAGGTAGGTGTTGTACAAAGAGGTAACAGCAATGACGCTGACACCGGTATTAATGGTAGTTCAGGTCGAAATACAGTAGGCGTTGTTCAAAGAGGTAATAATAATGATGCTGACACTAAAATTAATGGTGGATCAGACAGAAATGACGCTTCTACAAGACAAGTTGGAAATGGAAATGATTCAACTATAAAATTAAAAAATGATGCTAACAGAAATGATGTAGCCGTTTTACAAAGAGGAAATAATAACGATTCTAGAGTTCGTGTTTTTGATTCAAACAGAAATGATGTTTCAATTGCACAGCTTGGAAACAACAACGACTCTGAATTAAGAATTGATGATGATTCTGATAGAAACACAGTAGGTCTTACTCAGGATGGAAACTCAAATGAATCTGATATTGTTATTGATGATGATTCTAGTGGCAACGAAGTATATGCTCTTCAGCTAGGTAATAATAATGACCTTGACATGGAAGGCGATGACGGTATAGAGCGTAATGCTGACAATAATTTAGTTGTAGCTGCCCAAGTTGGTAACAATAATGATCTTGAAGTTGAAATCGAAGATGACGCTGATTACAATTCAGCTGTCGCTCTACAGGTTGGTAATAACAATAACATTGATGACATTGAAATTGATGATTCAGACTACAACATCGTGGGTGCTGCCCAAGTTGGAAACAATAACTTAATGGATCTATCTATTGAAGATGACTCAAACAAAAACGTCGTATTAGCATTACAAGTTGGTAATAACAATGACATTGATGTATTTGTAAATGATGACTCAGATGAAAATATAGTTGCTGTAGCACAAGGTGGAAATAATAATACTGCTGATGTTGACATCGAAGATTTTTCAGATGACAACTTCGTTGCTGTGGCACAAGATGGAAATAGTAATACTGCTACTGTTCTCGTTGAAGATGACTCAGATGAAAATACTGTCGGGATAGCCCAAACTGGAAACAACAACACTTCTGATGTTTATATTGACGGATTTATGATGTTTGACTCTGATAGAAATGAAGTATACAACGAGCAAGAGGGTACAAATCATGACTCGGATGTTGATATTACTTTCGGTTCAGACGACAACTTTGTAAGAGTTGTACAAAAAGGGAATGCCAATACTTCTGTTGTTGATTTAAATACTTTCTCTGATGACAACACAGTACGAGTAAGACAAAAATCTTCAGATAACTGGTCAGGTGTATTCGCCAATATGGCAGACGATAATACAGTTAGAGTAAGACAAAAAGGTTCTGATAATATTTCATTAGTTATTCTTGCTCCAATGGCCGACCGCAACGACGTTACAGTAACTCAAGCTGGAGATGATAATGCTGCGGTTTCATGGAATGGAGTTGGATCTGATGATAATACGGTAAGCATTTCTCAATCTGGAGAATTCAGTTTAGCTCTTTCTGCTAACATTTTAGGAGCAGATGGTAACTCAGCATCTATTGACCAAGGTCCAGGTACTGTTGGTAACTTAGCTGTGGCAGTTGCTTCAGGAGATAACAATACTGCTGATATTGATCAAGATGCTCTATTCGCTGGATTTGCAAATGCTGCTGTTACCGTACAAACAGGAAATGGTAACTACGCTGGTGTTACTCAAGCAGGTTCATTAAACTTAGGTATCGTAGCTCAATTAGGAGATGACAATGAAGCTGGTTTGCTTCAAGTAGGTGCGTTTAACTTCAACACTGTAGTACAAACAGGTGACGGCAATGGTGCCTTAGTTGGTCAAGGAGGTGTTGGAAACTTCGCTTACACATACCAAGAAGGAGATGGAAATGGAGCTCTAGTAGGGCAATTAGGTCTAGGAAACGACGCCAGAACTTTAATGTTAGGTGACAATGACACTGCTGCTACTCTACAAATCGGTGAAGGAAATGAAAGCCGTATTAGATTCGAAATGAGTTCTAATAACAACGTTAATGTACTTCAGCTAGGAACTGGAAATACTTCAAGTGTTTCAATTTCAAGTGGAAACTACAATAATGTTAACGTATTCCAAGCTGGTAGTTAATCATTTAGATTTTACACAACCACAATATAGAAAAGCCCTCGCCTAGCGAGGGCTTTTTGCATTTAAGCTCTAGACATTTACTTCAAAATATTGTAAGAATTTATGGCTCCAATCATCCTATTATTTCCAAGTATATATACGCAAAAAACAAGGCGTAAAAATCTTCTACAAAGTTTAAAATCAGACAATTA
>JBMYMD010000034.1:0-12746 GCA_049596955.1 Flavobacteriaceae bacterium | reverse complement strand
AACAATATCAAAGGAATCAACAAAGAAGATATTTTTGAATGATTTTGGTTCACAAATTGGTTCACACTCAAATTCGTTAAAAACAAAAACCCTCATAGTCAAGGACTTAGAGGGTTTAAGGGTGGTCCCACCTGGACCCGAACCAACCACTTAATGTGTTGAAAATCAGATGTTTAGTTTTTTTGATTGTACCCTTTGGGTATCAATATTGTTACCCATGGGTATCAAATAAATATGAGTATTTCATTTATTAGAATACTTGACAACCTCGATTATTATCTTTTATTTAGTTTTACTAAAAATACATATAGTCATGAAACAGGGGGTTTTTGAAAAAATTTTTAAAGAACATATCAAAATAGAAACGTCTCAAAAAAGTATTGATGGATTATTCACCCCCAGAATGAAAAATAAAACTGATTACAGTCCGTACTATCAGAGAAATTATGTTTGGGATGAAAATAAAGCTACTCATTTTATTGAAAGTATCTTTTTAGGAACAGAATTACCTCCATTAATCTTTTTTGAAAATGACGATGGAATTGAAATTATTGATGGTAGACAGAGATATGAAACAATATTTAGGTTTATGGAAAATGAGTTTTCCTTAAAACAAAATGGTCTAACTGTTTTAACCCAACTTAAAAACCTTAAGTACAATTCTCTTGGAAAAAAATCCAATGATTTACTTGAAAGGTTTTTAGAGTGTAAAATCAGAATTATTCACTTTCAAATTGTTAATCACCCACCTCTAGATATTGACCTTCAAGACAGGGTAAAAAAAGAAATTTTCTTAAGATATAATTCTGGTATTACTCCACTAAAAAGAGAAGAAGTTGATGACGCAAGGTATGATAAAGATCTTTTGTCAAACTTTTTTAAAAAGAAACTTAAAAGTCAAAATATTCATTCGTTATTTCAAAGTACATTATTTACTGGTTCAGATGTTATATATAAAAAACACACCATAGCTAAAATTATGAATCAAGTAAGAATGGAGTTGGTTTTACCTAAATATCCTATCGAACAATTTTCCAAAGGGGGTGTGGCTAAGGTTGTAGAAAAATTGTATGAGTTTTTTATTACAACTAAAGATCAAACAGATGAAGAAGTCTTTATTGGTTTTAAGACTAAACTTGAGTTCTTATACAAGGTTATAAAAAAATCTAAAAAGACAAACAGAAAAGTTAACCACCTAGGATTAAGATCATTGTTGTGGGGTTTAGGAGTACTAGAAACTGAGGGGGTTAATTTAGACTATGAAAACAATTTAGTTGAAAAGTGTTCTTTGTTTGTAGATGAAAACATAGATTATTTTTCAACTGAATATAGTACTAGAAGAGAAAATATTTATAACCGGTACCTAATTGTTCAAACTTTTTTAGACAATGTTTTTGAAGTCGATTTGTCTTCATATATTTCAACAAACTCGAAGTTTGAACAAGTTAAAAAAGATGTCTCCCGAAAAACTCCTAAAACAAAACTAGAGGAATTAAATAATCTAGGACTTTCAAAACCCGAACCCTCTAACATGTCAATAGATGATGTTGTGAGAAAAATGAATAGAAGAAAGTTTTTGGTTAGACCTTCATACCAAAGAGTTGAGGTCATCAATCAACAAAAAAAATCATCAATAATTGAAAGTATTTTATTGAACATCAAGTTGCCACCGATTTTCATTTATAAACGTTTAGATGATGTATACGAGGTTGTCGACGGTCAACAAAGGCTGTTGACTTTACTAAGTTTTATAGGAGAGTCATATACTGATCAAAACGATAAGAAGGTTTTTTCAAAAGACAATAAATTTAAGTTAAAAGACCTGAGAATTCTTTCAGAACTCAATGGATTGGGGTTTGATGGACTTAACGAAAAATTACAAGAAAAATTATGGGATTTCCAACTATATGTTGTTGAGATAGATTCTTATAAAAACCCTTCTTTTGACCCTATTGACTTGTTTATTAGACTTAATGACAAACCATATCCTATCAAACAAAATTCATTTGAAATGTGGAATTCATGGGTTGATAAAGAAATTATTTCAAACATAAAAAACTTGAAAAATGAATTATATCCTTGGTTCAATCTAAAAACGATAACTAAAAAAAGTGATCGAGACAGAATGGAAAACGAAGAGTTAATTACTTCTTTTTGTTACATTGAATTGAATCAAGGTGATATCAGTGAAGTGGTTGACGTTTACCAAAGAGATAATATTGACCTAGAGAAAAAAATAACATCTAAATTAAACGCTAGGATAAAAACAAAGTCAAGAATAAATAGTCTTTTAATTCAGACAAGTAACGATGAAAAAATAAAAAAAGATTTTTTGAACTCTATTAAGAAGGTTAAATCAAAAATTAGAAACTTAAAAACAATACTAATTGATAGAAATCCTAACAAGGGTGAAGATCTTAACGGTTTCTTAAAAAATGAACTTGATAAGGTTGTCATGGATGGGAATTCTCGAAAACTGAAAAACTTCTATCTAGTCTGGATTTTAATTTCAAAGTCTAACTTCCAACTAATAAAGTTTAAAAGAAATGATATGAAAAAAGACCTTCTTAAGATTATTGACTTTTACAAGAAGAGTCACACCAACTATTCAAAAGACCAAGAGTTTGATTTAGTAGATAAGTTTAATGAAGACTCTAGTTTCTTTATAAAGAACTATAGTTCATCTTCAACCCGTAAAAGGAAACTAACACTTGAAGAAAAGAAAATAATGTTGGAGGATCAAGATGGAAAATCTTCAATTAGTGGAGCTCCTATTTACCTATGGGATGAGATTGAAGTTGATCATAAGGTTCCATTGTCTCTTCAGGGAAAAGATGAAATTGAAAACTTGGGGATTGTTCATAAAGTAGAAAATAGAAAAAAGGGGAGTAAAATATAGTTAGAAACTCACGTTTTTCATGTAATTAAAGACATTTAAGACTAAAACAAAAAGGTAATATTGATACCCATATTGTACCCAAAGACCATTTTAAAAAGCTAACTCCTTGATAATCAAGGAGTTAGCTAGTGGTCCCACCTGGGCTCGAACCAGGGACCAACTGATTATGAGTCAGCTACTCTAACCAACTGAGCTATAGGACCGGTTTGCGCCTGCGAATATACACATTCACTGCAAGGCCGTCTAAAAAAATCGTTCGCGGACTTCTATCAGTAAGGCCAACACCAAACACAAAGCCACGCTTGCTAAAAAAGTTCCTCCTACTCCCATATCACAAAGTTAGCACTTCTCTGCTAATTTCGTGCAAGAACCCAAACTTCCTCCTGAGCAATGCGAGATACTTTTTCCAACGCGCCCGTTTGCCAAAGCCTGGGCAAACTGTCTAAAGGGGTGTTGGCGGATTTGGGCATGTAGTTGTCATAGTCCTGTACCCACAGGCCCTGATGGTCTTTTGGGTTGGTAGCCACGCGGAATCGGACACCACCTCCGTTGGTGTGATAGCTATAGGCAAGATAGTTCATCTTTAGAGTTTGAGCGTCAAACCAATACCTAAACTCATCTTCGTAATCCGTGCCGCCTCTTTCTTGTTCAAAAGTGACTGCCACCACAAAGTGTGGGCGGCCCTCTATGATAGCGGTCCCTCTAAAACGCTTAATAGCGGCCGGGTCGTTGAGCACATAGGGCAGTTGAAAGAAATACATCACGCTATTCAAACTGTTGCTGTAAGACAGCGCTAAGCTGTCGGCCAAGATGACTGATTGACCATTTACACTACGAGCAAAAACGCCGTCGCTATACAGCTGGTCTGTGATGCTGTCATTGTCTTGTACAAAACTTCGTTCATATATATAACCGTTCTTGCTTCGCTGGAGTTTGTAAAGTTTGTCTCGAAAGCGAAAAACAACATCATGCGTCTTCAATAGTTCTTGGCCATGTGACTCAATGGCCTGGTCGATCAAGCTTTGGGCTGCCGATTCAAGATCGTATCCACAAGAAAAAGACGTCATGCAGACAAAAACAAACAACAAAAGCTTCAATGTTTTTTTAAACACTTTCATGTCTATAAAAGTACTGTTTATCTATCGACTAGCGCTGCCTCATTATTTTGTATTTTTGAAATATGAAAACCATCTCCCCAGAGACTACTGTGGCTGAGCTCATCGATGTGTTGAGCAACAAAATTAACCGTCGAGACTACAAAGATGCGGTCCATAAAATCACATTAATGACCACACTTGAAGTCATTGAACGACTCACCAAAAAATAAACACAATGCATACATCAAAAACCCACACTTTTTTCTATTATATAGCGCTGATAGTGTCAGTGCTTCATTTTCTTCTCTATGCAATAAACGGCTCTATAATCGGTATTTTATTATCTGGTTTGGTTCCCTTCTGGCTATGGTCCACAAGACGAAAGCAATTGTCGGCAATTGCTGTGAGTGGGTTTGAACAAGTGCTTACTTATGGCGTCTTGATTTATGCCGTATTTGCGGGGCTGTTTGCACTTCTGATGTTTGTCGGTTGGGGCGTTCTTCAAGGTGCTGGAGTCGAGGTTTTTTGGGAGGCAATGGAGCAAAACCCCGCCTTCGATGACTTAAACGAAGAAGAAATGGAGGGCGTTATGCTTGTGATGGAAAATCTTCCAACCTTTCTGCCGCTTCTCGGTACCGCTGTGCTGTTGCAGGCGGTTTCTTATTTGTACTGTGGCATTTCGGTGTTGCGAAGTCAAAAGGCTTAAGACGGCTCCACAAAGGCCACTTCTGGGTGAAATACTTCTCGCACCAAGCGCGCTAACATCTCTTCGAATGCTTTAAGGTCGGCTGTTGTGAGTTCGATTCTTTTGCTCCGCCCTGATCCTTTAATTCCAAAAGGCATGAAGCCGTTTGATGGCTTCTTTATTGAATAAATTCCTGCTGTGAATGACGCGTTAGACTCTAATTGGTCTGCGAACAACATACTGTAAAAAAGCACCTGAAAAGCCTTGCTGTATTTGGGGTCCTCGCTCAAAGAGGCTATGTCATCACACAAAAGCTCTCTTGGCTCCGTGGTACCGGTCTTGTAGTCCAAAATCCGCAGTTGTCCATCAACCCTATCCACCCTATCAACAACCCCCTTAAAACAAATGGGAAATGGAACGCCTTCAAAATTTCGGGTGATTTTCTTTTGCAGCTCCACCCCTATCAATTGAATGGTTGTCCCCGACTGGATAAGCTGTTTGTCAGCATCTAAAGCCCGATTGAGGTTGTGCTTAGCTGCCGTAAACAAAAGCAAATTTTTGCCCGTACTGTGACCTGTCGTCCCAAAATGGGAAACAAACTTTTTAGACAAAGTGGGCTCTAATTGCGACTGGATGCTCTCTATGGAGGAAACGCTTAATTCTTTCCCCTCAAAGGGCTTGTAAAGAGTCTCTAAACAATCATGTGCTACCGTGCCCAAAGTATTGGCTGCTATGGATTCTTCAACCTCTTCCGCTTCCTCAATCTGCAACAAATATTGGTCGTAGAACTGTATGGGGTTTCTTATGTAGGTCCCCAATGCAGTAGGGGAAAACCCGCTTTGAGCAAGTTCTTTCAGTCTTTTTAAGACTCCTGCAGTTTTTGTGAGAATCTGTGGCTCAGGCTTTGGCAATTGGGTGGTTTGCTGTTGGGTAAAAAACTGCATCTTGTGCGTAGCGGGCAAGTGATGTTTCCACTGGCGTACAAACCGACTTATTTCACCACCACCCAACACATCTCCATTGGTGGTGTATAAAATAAAAACCTGTTTGGCTCGGTACATCAGCCTAAAAAAATGATAAGCATAGATCGCTTCTTTTTCGTCTCGGGTGGGGATACCGTGTTTTTTCTTTACATCATAGGGCATCCATGAATCGTCTATGGACATCGACGGAAGGATGCCTTCGCTGGCTTGCGTCAATATAACGGTGTCGAAATCAATCAAGCGGGTTTCTAGCATCCCCATGATTTGCAATCCCTCAAGAGGCGTGCCTTCATAAGACAGTTTTTGCGTGGCAATTTGGACAGTATAAATAGTGCGTAAGGTTCTCAGATCCGAAACAAAGGAGTACTTGCTGATTTGTTGGTCCAACTGATTAAAAAGGGTGTAAAACCGATAAAGGATTTCTTGTTGGTCGGGTGCAAATTGCTCCACAACAGGCCGTATTTCATCCACTAGGCGCAACAGTGATGATACGGCTTGCTGAGGGGTGTTCCAAGTGGTCAGAATATATTCCAATTGGTGCGCAAATGGGTGAAGCTTGAAAAGTGCTTCAGAAGTAATAAAGCTTTGATTTCTCTTCACTAGTTCTGCCATAATCTGGGTAGGGTCGGCCAGTTTGTGGTGCTGAGAAAGATGTGCCATCACGGGGTGGCCAAGCAGCTGCTCAAGATGCTTGTGATAAAAGCCTTTATCTAAAGAACGTCCCAACTGAAGATCAAAAACAGCCTCAAAAAGGGCTGATAAAGAATGCCCTTTTAGGGGTTGGCCCATAGTAACATTGAGCCGCTCTATTTCGGATGGCAAAGCATGCAGTACCGGTTCAAGTAGCGACTCGTCAGGAAGCACAACAGCCACACGCTCCCATTCGGGCTTGTTCTTGGAAAGTTCTTGGAGTATGGTGCCTACCTGTTTGGCCTGCCCCAAAACTCCGGCCGTTTCGATGACTTCTATTTGCTTGGGCTGTGAAAAAGATTCGTGTATGCCCAAAAAATTGTTTTTCTCAAAAAAAGGCCACTTTTGTTTATAGCCCGCTATAAAATGTGCAGAGCGTTGGGTTTTGTCCTCAAGAAAAAAACGGTCTATATCCCAAAAAACGGTGGCGCGTTCCTGTGCCAATGCCGATTGAAATAAGTGGGACTCACTATGGCTCAATGCATTAAACCCACAAAACACAAAATGGGTGTCGGGCTGTGCTTCTATGTAGGCCTCAAAGCTAGCAACCGCTTCTCTGTAGGCCTTGCCCGATGTGCCATGCCCTTTGGATGTAAGTGTGGTGATAAAATTCTCATATATTTCTGGCAATACATCCCAAAAGCCCAAGTAATTTTTTACCAAACTTGATTCCTCTTTCGCCCACGATTTGAGTTGATATAAGCTGCTCAAATAGGCAAAAATCCCTTTTCTGTCTATCAAATTGCGGTCAATGGCATCGAGGTCATTCAATAGTGTTTCCCCCCAGCCCAAAAAAAGTGAGAAATCATCCCGTTTTTGCTTGTCTACTGCAGGACAATAACTTTGGTAAAGGGAAAAAATGAGTTCCATTTTTGGTGGAACCTCTACCCCTGAGACCTCGCGAACAAAGGCGTCAATATCAAAAACCTGTGGCCCTATACAAGGCTGTGAAAGGGTCTTGGATATGGCTTGATTAAGATAAAGGGTCGCTCTTCGGTTGGGTACAACAAAGCAAAGCTTCTCTAACCGATGGCCGGAAACGGATTTGACAATGTAATCCAAAAAGCTTGTTGCCATAAACACTAAAAATAAAAAAACGCGGTGAAACAATCACCGCGTTTTATGAGTCGTTACATATTAAAGTACTATTCGGATACTTTAAACTCTACACGTCTGTTTTCTGCTCTTCCGGCTTTGGTGTTGTTCTCAGCAGCAGGCATTGATTCGCCGTGGCCTAATGTACTCAAACGATCTGCGTCGATTCCAGCAGCAACCAAATGGGCTTTTACAGCAGCCGCTCGTCGCTCTGAAAGTGGATTGTTATAGCTCTGTGGTCCCGTACTATCTGCATGACCTTCAATGCTGATTTTGGCGCCAGCGTTAGAGTCAATAATCTTATATGCTTCCGCCAATTGGGCTTCTGCTTCTGCATCCAAGTCAGAATTTTCAGTGTCAAATTTTACAGATAACTCCGCCAAATCTGAAAGTGGATACTGAGGACAACCACCGTTGGTAGCAACGCCAGCAACCTCAGGACATGCATCATCCTTGTCGGCAACGCCATCACCGTCTGTGTCTGGCCATGGGCATCCGCCATTCGCTTTTGGGCCGGCTACTTGTGGACAGTTGTCATCCTTGTCAGCAAGACCGTCGCCATCCGCATCTGGGCATCCTCCCAAAGCAGCAGGGCCTGCAGCAGCCGGACAAGCATCGTCTTTGTCAGCAATCCCGTCTTGGTCGCCATCTGGACAGCCGTTCAAAGCTGCAACGCCAGGCGCGTTTGGACAAGCATCATCTCCATTTCTGATACCGTCTCCGTCATCATCAGGACATCCATCCAATAAAGGAGAGCCGGGCGTGTTTGGACAAGCATCTACGCTGTCTTTAACGCCGTCTTCATCTGCGTCTCCATCGCCAAAAGCGAAAGAAAGACCCAGTGTAAACTGATCAACATAGTCTCCGCCGTTTTCGTTGATGTCAAACATATCATTAAGGTCGCGAGAAAACACTTTTCTCTTGGCCTGTAGAGATAATGCAAAACTATCGTTGAACCAATGGGAAAGCCCCAGGCCTATATTGGCAGTTGGGAAAGCATCACTATCAATAGACGTGATTCCCACACCTCCTAAAAGGGTTGGTTCAATTTTTCCAAGGTCTACAAAAGAGTTAGCAGACAATGCTACGCCAGCATCAATGCTGTAATACAAATCATCGTTTCCATTGGTGCGTGCTACTTGGTTGAGTGTTCCACCCAAATTGATAGAAATGCCGTTGTTCAAGAAGCGAGATACTTCTAAGTATGACAAATAAGGGGCTACATTGAGGTCGTTTTCAAACGCAACTCCGTCATTACCTATTTGATATTCCGCACCTGAGCGTTCAAAAAAGTCAACTCCGTTGGTTCCTAATGAAACCTTCCATGGATTCTCAGGGGATTGGGCAGTAACGCTTATTGCGAATGCCAGTGTAATTGAGGCAAGTAAATGTTTAATTTTCATTTTGATAGATTAAGATTCATTGCAAACTTAAGAAATCTGTTCCAATTTTAACATTTCTCCAACATAAAGAATTAAGAGGCGGTCTGTGTCGTATCCCATTTGCTTAAAACACCTTGCGTAGGTGTGAAGTTGGTCTTCATGCGTAACTTGCCGATTCCCTGTCTTGTAGTCCAATATAGAGACTTTCCCGCTGGGCAAAATCACAAAGCTGTCGGGACGAAGCTGGGTTCCGTCGGGTGCAAATAATGTTCGCTCTCTAAACTTGCGGTGCCCAACCTCAAAAAAATCGCTCAGTTCAGGCATGTTTACCAATGTTTGTATTTTCTTTTTTAGATTGATGCCGTCCTGTTTGCCAATTCTTCCCTGAAAAATAGCGCTTTGAACTACTTCATCAACATCAGCCTGGACATATATCTCTGCCATCAGATCGTGAAAAAGATTTCCGTAGTTAACGGCCTCACGCTGAGGCTGGTCCCAAATCGGTTTTTGGTGACGGTACAAGACCGCTGGCGTGGCATTGCCGATCCATTTTGACGGTTTGGTCTGAATGGTTGGTTTTGGGGTTGGGTTGGGCTGGGTTGTTGGACTGCCAAATCCATAGCTGTTGAAGGCAATTTTTTTGGGTTTATTTTCTTTAACAAAAGCTGTAAACAAGCCCGCGTAAGAGCTGTTTGTTTTTTCAGATTCGTGGGTCAGTATATGTAGCTCACGCTCGGGTCGCGTCATGGCGACATAAAGCACATTAAGGGCGTCCAATAACTGTTCTGAACGATGTTTATAGTAAAGGGCTTCTCCCACCAAGCCAGTGGCTTGGAGTTGGGTGTTGGCGCGCACTAGCATGTGTTGGAAACCTGCGTATTGGTCAGCCTCCACAGGGTGCCAGCACTCGGGGGATTTTGTGCCATAAATATCTGCGTCTGCAAAAGGGAGGATCACTACTGGAAAAGCCAATCCTTTGGCTTTATGAATGGTCATCACACGAACTGCATCAAGATTTTCTGGTACCGAAACCGACCTTTGTTCTTTAACCTCATCCCAATATGCCAAAAACGCTGCATCGCTCACAGACTGTTGGGCGTTGTGTTGAAGCACCTCCTCCAACAGCCCCGATAAAAAGGCCGAAACCTCTTGAGTCAACCGAAAACTTTGTATGGCATATTCAAGGGCACTGTAAGTCTTTTTTTGACGAAATGTATCAAACGAAAACTCATATTGGGTGTCACAGATCGCTTCAAACATAGCATAAATATCACCCTCTAAGTGGATGGAAAGCCAATCAAATACATCTTGGTTAACTGTTGTAAAATAGGATAAAACCGTTTTTCGGGCCGCTTGGTGTTGGTTGTCTATACGGAGACGCAACAAAGCTAAAAGAAGGCTGACTTCTGTACTTTGGTCTATCAGTAGGGTTTCAGCAGACACCACCTGCACATCGTGTTGGTTCAATAAAGCGGTCACAGCAACCCCCTGTTTGTGTTTGCGAACCAAAACACAAATATCACTCTTTGCATAGCCTCGTGAAAGTGCGTCCTTTACCCTATCCAATGTGGCCTCTAAGTAGTATGGGGTTCTTTCATCAACAAGGTCTCCCTCAACAAATGACAAGGTCGTCCACCCCCCCGAATGATTGTTTTTTTCTTGTTCTGAGGCGTTTAGGAATAGTTTTCTGTAATCTGAGATCTTCAAATCCTTGGCCATAAATCGAAAAAACAAATTGTTGGTTTCAACAATATTGTCAAGGCTTCGGTAGTTTTTTGGCAATGGAGAGGTTTTGGGCTTTACTCCTTCAAAGGGGCTGGCGCCTTTTGAAAGTGCCATAAACTGTTCTGGGTATCCACCTCTCCAACGATAAATGGCTTGTTTGGCGTCTCCGACCAACATGAGCCTGCCGTGTTCGGTAGAGAGTGCGTGTTCGGCCAAAGCAGAAAGGTTGTTCCACTGCAAAGCTGAGGTGTCTTGAAACTCGTCTATGTAATAATGTTGGTAGCGCACCCCTAGGCGTTCGTAAATAAACGGGGTCGGTGTGTCTTGTATGGCATTGGCTATTATAGTGTTGAGGCCGCTGAGCAGCATGGTGTTTTTTTCAGACTGGATCTCATGTAGTGTTAGATGCAGTGCGTTTAAAACAGAAAGGGGAGCAAGCTGTATCAAAAAAGTGTCTATTAGCCGTAATTTGGGTAGGGTTTGAGACAGCGATGCCAACCAGTTCTCTAAATCTGGCTGTATAGATTCAATGGCTGCATGATCTTCTGAAGATGCGGATTTTTTTAATATGGTCCCTTTTTCTATTTGACCTATAAGCCGCGTTCCGGGGAGTTTGTTCCACTCTCTCTTTAACACTTTGGCAATTTGTTTGGGTAACTCCCCGTGTGAGAATGATGCTTGGCTAATTTTGAAAGAGCTGAGGCGCTCTTGAAGTTTTTGGGTGTTTACAATCAACTGTTGGCTTAGGTTTTCTTTATTGCTCACCAGAATCTTCTCCAGAGCCTGAAAATCATCCCACGTTTTGTTGGCGGTCTCTCTTAAGGGTTCATGGTGATTTTCGTTGTAAATCAGTTTTGCTACCTTATTTAAATCGTAGGCCACATCCCATGATTTGTCTTGGTCGGCCTTGGAGGTGACAAACCGCAATAACACACGTGTAAGTTGTGGATCGGTACCCGCTTTTTCAATCAATAAGTCCACCGCTTGGATTAAAAATGTTTCTGTGTCTAGTGCCAATTCAAAGCTCGAGGATAGACCAAGGTCTCTAGAAAACGTACGAACAATCTGGTGGGTAAGTCGATCTATAGTACAAATTGAAAAATGAGAGTAATACTGAAGCAAATGTGTCAACATTTGGCTTGAACGAAAATGCAGTTGATGATGGTCAATGCCAATTTCTTGAGCCACATCCGCGAACAGTTCCGTGGGGCTTGTAACCATCCTTTTTTCTGAAAATTGGGAAAGTACTTCCAAAAGCCGCGTTTTCATTTCTTGAACCGCTTTGTTAGTAAACGTGATGGCTAGCGCTGACTGATAGTTGTCTGGTGCGGGACTTGATAGGGCTGTGATTAGAAACTCTTTCACCAGGGTGTAGGTTTTTCCTGAACCAGCAGAAGCGTCGTAAATCTTAAACCGTGGTGGGTTGCTCATGTGAATAAGTCGGTTTTGTTCCATACAGAATTGGCTAATATTACATAAATTTGTGCTTCATTACAAACAAAAAATTATGTCTTTCGAACTTCCGACTTTGCCTTATGCTTATGATGCTTTAGAGCCGCACATAGATGCGCGCACCATGGAAATACACCATTCAAAACACCATGCCGGATACACAGCCAAACTCAATGCTGCCATCGCCGGTACTCCTGCTGAAAACAGTTCAATCGAAGCGATTCTTTCCCAACTGGACATGAACAATGCCGCAGTCCGAAACAACGGAGGTGGCTACTACAATCACTGCCTGTTTTGGGAGGTCATGGGGGCAGGCGGTGAAGCGGTCTCCGAGGCGCTTTCCGATGCCATCGGTGCTTCTTTCGGTTCTTTTGAAAAGTTTAAAGAAGCCTTTGCGCAAGCTGCTGCTACCCAGTTTGGATCAGGATGGGCGTGGCTGTGTGTTCATAAGGGGGGGCGTTTGGAGGTCTGCGCGACTGCCAATCAAGACAACCCGCTTATGCCGGGTATTGGATGTGGCGGTACGCCTATATTGGGGCTTGATGTTTGGGAACACGCCTATTACCTTAACTATCAAAACCGCAGACCTGATTATATAGAAGCGTTTTTTAGCGTAATTAACTGGTCTGAAGTTGCCAAACGTTTTGAGGCAGCTCAATAATAAATAAACAATAGTATTAATATTCAAAAAGGGGCTTAGCGCCCCTTTTTTTGTAAAATAAAAAAGGTGGAAAGACT
>JBMYMD010000033.1:0-13307 GCA_049596955.1 Flavobacteriaceae bacterium | reverse complement strand
TTTTGGAATAAAGGACGCATAATTTCTTTTAATTCTTCAGCCAATTCAAAAGCCTTGATTTTTGATGGATTTGACAAACGATCCATCATGTTGGTAATTCCTCCAATTTTTAAGCCTTCAGTAATGGTCTCCCATCCGTATTGGATAAGTCGAGCGGCTTCATTGGCGTCCATTCCTTTTTCAATCATTTTATCAAAGCAAAGAATAGAACCTGTTTGAAGTAACCCACACAAAATGGTCTGTTCTCCCATTAAATCAGACTTTACTTCAGCAACAAAAGAGGATTGTAAAACCCCTGCTTTATGTCCTCCTGTAGCCACCGCATAGGCTTTTGCTTGCGCCATACCCTTTTGCTCTGGATCATTCTCCGGATGCACTGCAATAAGAGTAGGCACTCCAAAACCTCTTTTGTATTCTTCTCTCACCTCAGATCCCGGACTTTTAGGAGCCACCATGATTACCGTTAAATCTTCTCTTATCTGCATTCCTTCTTCAACAATATTGAACCCGTGAGAATAAGAAAGTGTTGCCCCCTTTTTCATCAAAGGCATAACGGTTTGAACTACTTTGGTGTGCTGCTTATCTGGAGTGAGGTTAATTACCAAATCCGCTTGTGGGATTAATGTTTCAAATGTGCCAACTTCAAAGTTGTTTTCTGATGCATTCATAAAAGACGCTCGCTTCTCGTCAATCGCTTGCTGACGAAGCGCATAGGAAATAGACAATCCTGAATCACGCATGTTCAAACCTTGATTAAGGCCTTGTGCACCACATCCAACGATGACGATTTTCTTTCCAACGAGTGCCTCTACACCGTCTGAAAATTCATTAGACTCCATAAATCGGCATTGACCGAGTTGCTTTAATTGTTCTCTTAAACTTAGAGTATTGAAATAATTTGCCATTTGTTCTTATTATTCTTGAAGTTGGTTTAATAGTTTACTAATCATTAGTGAATCCTTAGTCACTGCTATTCGTCCTGAACGAACGAATTGGCTAATGCCGTATTCTTTTAAAGCGTCGTACATCGCATCAATTTCAGGTCTTCTTCCTGTCTTTGCCAAAACAAAAAAGTCTCTAGAAACCGTGACGATTTGAGCGTTACTCTCTTTTATAATATTTTGGATTTGCCGCTCATCAAACAACAAATCTGACTTGATTTTAAAAAGTGCTGATTCTTGAAAAATAGTTTCTTCATCAGTGTGATAAAAAGCTCTAATGACATCGATTTGCTTCTCAATCTGCTTAGTGATTTTTACTATTTGTGATTCGTCAGAACAAACCACAATTACAAATTTAGTGACATTGTCAATCTCTGACTTTGAAGCCGTAAAGCTCTCAATATTGATATGCCTCTTTAAAAAGATACCGGAGATTCTATTGAGTAATCCCACTGTATTTTCGGAATAGATGGTAATGGTATACCATTTTTGTTCGTCTCCCATCGTACTATTTTAATCTTATATCTGAAACAGAGGCTCCTGATGGAACCATTGGAAAAACATTTTCTTCTTGCTCTACCACGACTTCGAGAAAGTAAGGTTCTTTACTCTTTATCATTTCATCGATAGTGGATTGTAAATTTTTTCGATCAGTAACTCTTTCAGCCTTAAGCTGATAACCTTCAGCAATCTTTACGAAATCTGGATTTGTCATCTCTGTCGAAGCGTATCTTTTTTCGAAAAACAGTTGTTGCCATTGTCTGACCATACCCAAGAAATTGTTGTTTAAAACGACAATTTTCACAGGAACCTGGTGCTGAAAAATTAGACCTAATTCTTGGAGTGTCATTTGAAAGCCTCCATCACCTATTACCGCAACAACTTCACGATCTGGGGCTCCCATTTTAGCGCCAATAGCTGCTGGTAAACAAAAGCCCATTGTTCCAAGTCCTCCAGAAGTAATATTACTTTTGCTTCTGGTAAACTTAGCATAACGACAGGCCTTCATTTGATGCTGACCAACATCAGTGACTATGATTGCATCATCCTTAGTAGCTTTATTTATTCCTTCGATGACCTCTCCCATGGTTAAACCTTCTTTTGTTGGTCTAATGGCCTTCTCGATGATTTCATTTTTTTCTATCTCGTATTTTTTCTCAAACTCCGACAACCATTCAATGTGTGATTTTGGTTCTATGAGCGGAAGTATCTTAGCTAATGTTTCCTTTGCATCACCCAATACAGCTACATCAGCAGTCACATTTTTGTTGATTTCTGCAGGGTCGATGTCAAAGTGTACCACTTTTGCTTGTTTTGCATAGGTCGCTAAATTTCCAGTTACCCTGTCATCAAAACGCATACCTATAGCAATGAGAACATCGCATTCATTGGTTAGCACATTTGGTCCGTAATTTCCGTGCATTCCAACCATACCAACATTTAGAGGGTGAGCAGTAGGTAATGCTGAGAGTCCGAGTACCGTCCATGCAGCCGGAATACCTGATTTTTCAACCAAGGTTTTAAATTCTTCTTCAGCTTCACCTAAGATGACCCCTTGTCCCCAAACAATCATTGGCTTTTTGGCAGCATTGATAATCGCCGCAGCATCCTTAAGCTGCTGAGTATCTACTTCAGGTACTGGTTTATAAGATCTAATTTCCGTACAAGGTTCGTAAGTCAAATCAAAACGATCAAACTGGGCATTTTTTGTAATGTCAATCAAGACAGGGCCAGGACGTCCTGAACGTGCTATATAAAAAGCTTTGGAAATAATTTCTGGAATTTCTGCAGCTTCTGTAATTTGATAATTCCATTTGGTTACTGGTGTAGAAATTCCAACAATATCTGTCTCTTGAAATGCATCTGTACCTAATAAATGACGTGGAACCTGGCCAGTAATACAAACTACAGGTGTCGAATCTATTTGTGCATCAGCGATACCTGTTACTAAATTAGTTGCCCCAGGTCCAGAGGTCGCAATAGCCACCCCTACCTTACCGCTTGATCTCGCGTACCCTTGAGCAGCGTGTATGGCACCTTGCTCGTGTCGTGCTAAAATATGCGTTAGTTCATCAGAAAACTTGTAGAATTCATCATAAACGGGCATGATTGCACCTCCTGGATATCCATAAACTAAATCTACTGATTCAGCCAACAAACAATGAATGATGGCCTCAGCTCCAGTTATATTTTTCTTTTCAATTAAAGGCATGTTTTTTTTATTTAATCATTAATTGAATTCATCAGTCACACATCCCTTAGATGCAGACGATACAATATTTGCGTATTTGTATAAACTTCCGTGTTGAACCTTGAGTTCAGGCTTAACCCAAGCTGCTCTCCTTTGAGCTATTTCTTCTTCTGCAACCAGTAATTCAATGGTATTTGTTTCTGCATCAATACTTATTTCGTCATTGTTTTGAACTAAGGCCAAAACACCACCCTCTTGTGCTTCTGGCGTAATGTGCCCTACCACAAATCCATGAGTTCCTCCAGAAAATCGACCGTCTGTGATCAAAGCCACTTCTTTACCTAAACCTGCTCCCATAATTGCAGATGTTGGCTTAAGCATTTCTGGCATACCCGGTCCTCCTTTAGGTCCTACATAACGAATAACCACCACATTTCCAGATTGTACTAGACCGTCTTTAATTCCTTTATTGGCCTCCATTTCACTGTCAAAAACAATGGCCTTACCTTGAAATCTCAGTCCTTCTTTTCCGGTGATTTTTGCAACGGCACCTTCTTTGGCAAGATTACCATAAAGTATTCTAATATGTCCTGTCTCTTTAATTGGATTATCAATCGAATGTATAACGTCTTGATCTTCCTTAAGACCTTTGACGTCTTTTAGGTTTTCAGCAATGGTTTTACCGGTAACCGTTAGACAGCTTCCATCGATCATATCGTGGTCTAGCATGTATTTCATCACTGCAGGAACACCACCTACTTTGTGCAGATCTTCCATGACGTATTTACCGCTGGGTTTTAGATCTGCCAAAAAGGGTGTTGTATCTGAAATTTTCTGAATATCGTCAATAGTCAAATCGATCTGTGCTGCGCGAGCAATAGCGAGCATATGTAACACTGCATTGGTAGAACCCCCTAGAACAGTAATTAGTTTTAGCGCGTTGATAAGTGAGCTTTTAGTCACAATATCTAGCGGTTTTAGGTCTTTTTCAATAAGGTTTCTAATCGCCTGGCCAATTGCGTCACATTCCTTTTCCTTGGATTGATCAACAGCAGGATTTGACGAACTGTAAGGCAGGCTCATTCCCATTGCCTCAATAGCTGATGACATGGTATTAGCCGTATACATTCCTCCACAAGCACCAGGGCCAGGACAGGCATTCTTTATAACTTCCTTATACTGGTCTTCGTTGATAGATCCTGCAACTTTTTCACCCCAAGCTTCAAAAGCTGAAACCACATCAAGTTTTTTATCACCGACACATCCTGGAGCAATCGTTCCTCCATAAACCAAAATAGAAGGTCTGTTTAAACGCAACATCCCCATCAGTGCTCCCGGCATATTTTTATCGCATCCAACTACAGTAATTAAACCGTCATAATTCATTGCCTGTACTACAGTTTCCATAGAATCTGCTATAATATCTCGCGAGGGTAAGGAGTATCGCATTCCTAGGGTTCCCATAGAAATACCATCACTAACGCCTATAGAGTTGAAAATCAATCCAACAAGATCTTGTTGGTCTATACTTTCTTTGGCAAGAGCCGCAAGGTCATTCAGATGCATGTTACAAGGGTTTCCTTGATATCCCGTACTTCCGATACCTATGAAAGGTTTCTTTAAATCACTTTCACTGAGACCTAAAGCATAGAGCATGGCTTGGGCGGCGGGTTGCGTGGGATCCTGCGTGACGTTCTTACTATATTTGTTCAATTCCATATAAACATAACTATTGGAGTTACAAAATTATTTTATTCAAAACAAACTATTGAATAGGTTTTGACAATAAAGTAAAGTCATTAAAAGCTATTTAATATTAAAACACTGTTTTTGAAATACTTAAATAGTGTTTTTTACAACATCCAAAAATAATTTGCGCCAAAAATTAATCGATTAATACAAATTTTAAACGTTGATTCGGTCTAATTTGAGAAAGTCGATTTACGGCATTTCTGGTACATTGGAGAAGTCTTGGATAGCCACCAGTGGTCTGACTATCTCGCATGAGAATCAATAATTTTCCTGAAGGCGTGCACTGTACTGCTCCCACGTAGGTTGGCGAAGACAATCGGTCTATAGTATGTGACAACTCACTATTGGTATTTAGCTGACAAGCCATACGATCTACACTCGAACCTATGGTGAACTCCGTTTCTGTTAAAGATTCGATAAGTCGTGGAGGAAACAACTTAAAATCAACTCCTTTATATACCTCCAAATGTAAAAGCGATGCATACTCTATTGGCTTAATGAGGGCATTTGTTTTGTAATCAGAAATTAGATCGGTCAATTCTTCTTTGAGTTCATAAGTACTCTTAGCTATTACTCTGTTCTCTGTGGTGATCCCAGAAAATTGAGAGGCACTATTGAGCTTTACTTCCGAAGAAAAACCTCCCTTAAAGTTTAAGTATGATCTCAAACCATTTTTGACACGACCTATTTTAAGAAGACTGTCTTTTTCGGCAATAACCGCGGTGTTCATAGGCACCTCTTCTCCATTGAGAGAGATTTGAATGTCAGCACCTGTAACACAAAAGCAACACCTTTTGAGCAATTCTATTGTAGGTCCCAACATTGTTATTTCAAAAGCAGCAGTATTTAAAGGGTTACCCAAAATTAAATTAGAATTCTCAAAAGAAATTTGATCTAAGGCGCCAGCAACAGGTACACCAAGATGTCTAAAACCAAACCTTCCCTTATCCTGTATGCTCGTATAAAATCCCGTTTCTCTAAATCGAATCATTCAAATATTCTTTAATGTCAAAGACCGTTGTATCAACTTGTATCTTGATCAATTCGTAGGTATTTCTATCTATTTCGAAAAAACTTACCACATCACCTGGTTTTGCCCATGCCGGATTTTGCGAAGAAGGATTGAAAAAAGGAATCGGACAGTGGCCAATAATGTGCCATCCTCCAGGTGAGTTGACAGTATAAACCCCTGTTTGAGCACCAGTAATTCCAACAGATCCAGATTCGATATGAAGATCAGGATTTAACTTTCTTCCTATTTTTAACTGCTCGTCTAGTTCTCCCATGTATAAAAAGCCAGGCAAAAATCCTATTCCGTAAATGGTGTACGATCTAGATTGATGTAATGCGATAATTTCAGCTTTTGTCAGATTGAGCTTCTCTTCGAGAGATGAGTAATCCTTAGCCAACTCTGAATCATAGAATACAGGAATCTTCCAATGAACAGATTGTATTTTATGTCCTGAACTTCTTTCAATACTGGACGCTAAATGAGACTGTACCTTTTCAATTAAATCTGAAGGACAGAGTACCGATATTTTATTGTAAAGCATTGAAATTTCAACAACATCAAAAGCATTCATTTCAGATTTTAAAGCCTGATAAACAAATGCAATGCGTTCAAAAAATTCAGGATTTTGATGAAAATTATCCCATATAATTTCAATTCCCTGTTCAGGGACAATTACCACCTCATACGATTCCTTAAAATTCATGGTCTAAAATTACGATGTAAATAATTCAAAATAGCCAATGTATTGCTGTGATCAGAATGCAAACAATAGGTTTGGGCCTTTATTGGAATCCAAGTATTTGTCAAACTGTAAAGTCCTTTGTTTCGCTTGAGATGATTTAATTGAGTCATGACTTCTGTTGGTTCTTCCAAAACAGCTCCCTTCATTGATCTAGGCGTTAATTTTAAATACGAGAGATAGGATCTATCTAAAAAAGCTTCGAATTGAACTTCAAAATTTGCAGCCTTGGCTTCTTTGTGCAATGCTGAGCCATGCATAGTGTAAACAATTAAGGGTTGACTAAAAAAAGACAAACTTTGCACAAAGGCCTTTGCGAGATTTTGATTATGTAATAAATCATTGTACAAGGCACCATGAGGTTTAATGTGATTTAAGGTCGCGTTTTCCCTGTTTAAATTTTTAATAAAAAGTTCATACTGACCATACCATTGAGCTATTAATTCATCTAAGGGGAGTTGCAAAGAAAGTCTACCAAAGTTATCGCGATCTTGATAAGAGGGGTGCAATCCAATTTGATTTTGATTCTCAAGAGCAAAATTGATTGCTGAACGTATCGTAGAGTCATCTCCGGCATGACCTCCGCAAGCAATATTAACAGCACTAACTTTTGAAAACATTTGAGTTTCATCAACTATTCCTTCGCCCACGTCTAAATTGATGTGTATTTGATTTTTTAAGAAATCCATTTCAAAATATACGAGTAGCTAATAAAAGAGTTAGTGCAGCAAATAAAAATCCAAAAATATTCTGCAGCCAAGAGTTTCTGAATTCTTTTTCAATTCTATTGGAATTGAGAACAATCAGTAGCATTACAATTACAATAGGTAATAGTAAACCATTAGAAATTTGTGCAAGTTTAATAATCTCAATTGGGGTACTGCCTAAGATAGAGAATAACAAACCTGAAAGAACAACTAATATCCACGTCAACGTATACCAGAGATTAGACCTTTGTCCATTGTATAAGTCTTTAGTAATTAAAGCAGCAGCGAGAGGTGCTGTTATTGCTGAGCTCAAACCTGCTGCGAACAATCCCAAACTAACAATAATTACAGCATATGATCCGAATACGGACTGCAAAGCAAAAGACATGTCTGTTGCATTAGAGACTTCTGAAACACCATTAATATATCGAGATGTTATCAAAATACATATTGAAATAAACCCTCCAAGTACGATGCTTAAAAGTGTATCCAACCTAACTTTATTTAAATCTTGAGAATTTAATTGTTCCATTTGAACTAGGGAGCTGTGCAAAAACAAATTATAAGGTACAACTGTAGTTCCTATCAGTGCCAATATGGTTGACCAAGAGCCAGAAGGAACATTGAATGTAAAACTTCCCCTAATGATTTCGGAAATAGAAGGTTTTAAGCTTACTACCGCAATAACAAATGAAAGACTCATCATAAAAACCAAAGTCATTAAAAGCAACTTGATCCATTTTAATTTTTGAAGCCAAAGAATAACAACAATGCCAAAAACTAAGATTAGTAACATTAGAAGTTCATTAACTTCTGAACCGAATATTCCTTTGAGGCCTAAAAGTGCTCCATTAATATTTCCAGCTTCATAGGCTGAATTTCCAATGATAATAGCACAGCTAATAACTATAGATAATATCCATTTGACGTATTTTGGACCGCCCATTTGAACCATAGATTTGGCCAACCCTTGTTTTAATACCAAACTGATTCTTATGGCCATTTCCTGAAAAAAATAAGTGGCCGTAACACTCAATAATAGCGCCCATAATAAGTTTAACTTAAAGTAAAAACCAGCCAAAGTGCAAATAGTCAAAGTACCAGGACCAATAAAGGCCGCGGTCACAAATAACCCTATTCCCCGAGATTTAAATTGCATTTGGTCGAATTGTTAATTATCGCTATACCAAAAGAAGAATTCTGCTGTTATAACTTGTGTAAATCTACAAGAATGAATTCATTTTGTTCGGCATGCAATCCGAAATTTAACCAGGACACTATAAATTTTAAAGATTTAAATCACGTTTACCTCTGCAGGAAACACAAAAAACTATTTGAAAAATTCCAATTAGATAAAGGTCTATCTTCTCAAACCATTCGAGTATACTTTATGCTTCTTAAACACAATTTTAAACCTGAATTAGGCCATTGGAACGGAAAAGAAATTGTTGATCTAGCACTCTCTAGACTAGGCCTTTATTTTAATGTTGTAGAAAAAGAAAACAATGAAAAATCATGTCGCATGATTTATAAAGACAACTTGCATCAGTCCAGAAAAATAATTGAAATACCGAGTAGCGACTTAGAAGAAAATTTCGAGGAGACTTTTGAGTGGTTGATTCAAATGATTATCAATTTAAAAGAATCAAACTTTAAGGTGCCCATGTGATCGCCTTAGATAAATGATATTCATCAATTTGTTCTGCGAATTTTAAGTCAGCTATACTTCGAGCCAGTTGTAAAACCTTTAGCTGCCTTCTAAAACTCCAACAATTAGTTTCAACTGCCTCTTTAAATAACAAAGCTGCTGCTTTTGTTTTTCTACAAACCTCATATGTTTGTTGGGTGTTTAATCTTGAATTCAGCCCTCCTCTTACTTTAGCATTTCGACTTAACTGAAATTCTCGAGCTTCGTTAATTTCTACACTCATTTTTTTAGAATGCTGTAGAGGTTTGTTCAACTCTTTTTGTTGGTCAATCGCAATTGGATTCAAATACACGCACAAATCAAATCTTTCAATTAATGAAGGTGAAATTATTTTTGGATACTGGCCTATTTCTGACACATTGAATCCAGTAACACATAAAAAATCAGCAGGAAGGGTAACACTTTGATTTCCTTTTTTTAGTTGAATTATTCGGTGGTCTAATAGATTTTGTAAGAGTCGCAAAACGTCTAATTGAAAATAATTGAGTTCATCTAAGAATAGCACTCCTCCATGAGCGAGTGAAGCCTCTCCAGGAATTAGTTTGCCTTGTATACTACCTTTAAGTCCTGCTCTAGTAATATGATGATCTGGTCGTCTAAAAGGGATTTGTTTATAATCAAATTCCTTAAACGCAATTCCATTGAAGAGGTCATATATTCCTAAGATTTCGCTCTTGTCTATATGATCAATTCTGGTAGCTATACTTGGTATACGTTCCGCTATCATACTTTTACCTAGACCAGAATTGCCTTTTAAGATAAGGTGATGTTGACCTAAAACTGCCACCTGCGCAGCGTTTACAGCATCTTCTTGATTCATAATTTGACAAAAATCAAGATCTGTTTTCGTTCCAATGAAAAATTCTGGTTTACAAAAAGCTTCGTTTTCTTTTTTTTCGGTTTTTAAAAACCGTAATACTTCATTAATATTCTTACAGAAAACTAATTTTTCTTGATTCAGATGTGAACATCGATCTCTTGCTTCGTAAGCGAGAACGATATATTCAAAATCACTACTGATCATTTTTTGAATACAATTGACATACCCTTGATTGGCCTTTAAATCTCCGTTTAAAGTCAATTCAGATAAAAACAAAATACGTTCAGGCTTTATAGTGGTTATGACAAGCTCTTTTGCCATAAGAATACCCATAGCAATAGGCAAATCAAAGCCCATTCCTGTTTTAGGTAAATCAGAAGGACTAAGATTAATGACAATTCGCTGACCTGATACTTTGAAAGAATTAAAATGCAGTGCCGTAAGGATTCGGTGTTTACTCTCTCGTACAACTCTATCGGTTAGGCCTATAATTTTAACCCCATAACCCCGACTCAAACTTATTTGAACCTCTACCTTATAAACCTGTAAACCTACATTCAAACAGGAATTAATTGTCACCATTTTTAACCACAAATAAGCGGTCTAGTCATGAAAAAATAAATCAGGGCTTTAACAAAAGTTTTCGATAAGCTGAAGTTTTTATGACTTCATGATTCATAAGCATTCTTCGAAACTTACCTTGGTTATACATTTGGGCTTGATCGCTGTAGTGCTTACTAAAAACATTACCAGACTGACCCGTAGGTAAAATGCTCAATCCATCCTCTATTTTTGACATATCCAGTATTCTTCTTGTTGAGGGACCGATATTCACATCAAAATAAGAGTTTGTGACGTAATCAAATTGTAAATTATTTATAACCTCTTTGGATCCTGCTACCTCAAATGGGCCAACATTGAACCATTTACGAAGAAAAGAATTCGCCGAAAATGCGTGTTTATGCTCAAGCACATGAAGTTTACTCCAATACCATCCTTCTGTATCCTTGTAAAAATCAGATAATTCATCAAAAGCCATTAAAAAAGAGTTTGTCACTAATTCAGAGGCTGTTTCAGTTTCTGGAGTGTTGATATTATCCCACCAAACAGAATTGTGATTACTTAAAACACCAGGAATAGACCTTTTAAATACATGGGTGTTTTTAAAGACTTTATAGGGTGCTTCACCTATTTCATCCTCAAATACAAGCATTAAGAGGTGACTTAACCATTTGTGATATAAACTAGGACTTTCATCAGTTGCACTATGAGTGCCTGTCCAGGATTTTAAAGCTTCTAACTTTTTTTTCTGGATTGCTGATAAATTTTCATCTTCCAAAGCCGCAGAAAGTGCTGAAATGACATCGGGTGCAGAAGTCGATTTGTGATCTAAAATCATTTCCTGCATGGTTTCAAGGTTCATTTTCTGATTGTCTTCGAGTATAGACACTATCCGTTTAGCTCGATCCTCAGGTAAATAATAGCCAGGATAATAATATCCCAAACCTGTTGAATCCACTTGATTATTTGCACTGTACACATAATTCCAAGGCGGGTTTATTGCGGATGGATTTTTTTCAAATGGATGATAACTGTTGATCTGATGCAAGGAATCCTGACCATTGAGAATAAACTTGGAAGAAACCCTTGAATTCAGTTGATAGAGACGACCAACGGTCCACCAGGCAATATTGCCTTCCACATCACCGTACATCACGTTTAAACCAGGAGCGTGAATTTTATCTAAAGAAGCTTCAAACTCAGAAAAAGAAGTAGCAAAAGAATAATCGAATAAACCCTCTAAAAGACGGTTTTCACCTTTTAAATATTCCCAAGAAATACTAGTTGCATTGTTTTCAATACCGTGAATAAGCGATTTTGCTTCTAAAACAGGGCCTCTAAAACTACTTTTATGATTAAAGGCTACATCTTCACCGTCTTTTACCCTAATCGTGTATGATTTGTTCAAGTAGGCAAGGGTATCTCCTTTATGATTTCGGTAGTACTCCTCGTTGATTTCATCTTCTTGGTAAAAATCGATATCGTCATTTTCAAACATGGTAAGTCCATGAGCAATCGTTCTGTTTTGTCCAATTAGAGGAAAAGGCACGCCCGCTAAAAAGAATCCATATTTCTCGATTTGAGGACTGTTGAGATGTGCTTCGTACCAAACCGAAGGTTGTGCAAAAGCGATATGAGGATCATTGGCAAATAATACTCCCCCGGATTCAGATTTACCAGGAGATAAAACCCAACTGTTGCTGCCTACAAATGAGGGTATCTGCTTTTCATTTAAACGCTCTAGAACGGTATTCCAACTTAAGACTTGCTCATAATTCACTGATTTAAAGGAAGGAATCAAGGTGTTTTGATAAGGCATGTCAATGGCAAGGTCTTTTAAATAGGCATCCCCGTATTCTGCTTTGATCTTTGAGAGTACAGGATCTGTTTTTTGTGCCATGGCAAAACTAAAACTCATGTATCCCAAAATATTATAGACATCCACGAGGTCGTATTCTTCTTTTTCAATGCCGAGGACTTTGTATTCAATGGGTGTATATCCCGTATTTATAAAGTGATTAACCCCTTTTAAATAAGCATTTGCATGCTGTACAAATTCGGTGTCACTCTTGAGCTTACTTGCCGTTTCAATACTATTTTCTGCAATACCCAGATTTAGAAAAAACTTGTCATTGTCTATAAATTCGACTCCAAAAATTTCAGACAAACGACCGCTTGCCACTCTTCTCAACAGCTCCATTTGCCAAAGGCGTTCCTGCGCATGAATATATCCTAGTGTTTTAAACAAGTCGGCATCGTTTTCTGCATAGATGTGTGGAATTCCATAATCATCAAAATAAACCTCTGTCTCTTGGTCTAATCCAATCAATTCTAATTGTCCTTGGTAAAGTGGTGTATTGGTGTTTACCCAAATCTTCAATAGAATTGCCACAAGCAGCAGTAATCCTGCTACACTAAAAAATACTTTTCTCAAATTCATATTTCGCTTTATATTTTTGGATTGATTCAGTGAGCCAAACATGGTAGCTATCTGAATCTGTGTATTGAATAGGTGAATTCAAGATTTGGTAGTCTGAAGAAATAAGCACGTAAAACGGCTGTGATAAATACCCGAAATTAAGCACTTGAAAGGCGCTCCATTTATCTCCGATAGTTCTTATTTCTTTTTGATGGTTTTCTCTGTAAGATACTATGAATTGTTCTTCTTTAGAGAGTTCCGCTCTGTCATCTACATAAAGTGAAATTAAAACCACTTCATTTTTTAGCAATTCATATACCTTGTTTTGTCTCCAAACATCATTTTCCATCTTCCTACAATTAACACAAGACCATCCTGTAAAATCTAAAAGAACAGGTTTGTTTAGTCGTTTAGCCTCTGCCATTCCTTCATCGAAATCTTTATAACAATCCAATCC
>JBMYMD010000032.1:0-15000 GCA_049596955.1 Flavobacteriaceae bacterium | reverse complement strand
TTTTGCGATTTGCTCTGCACGACGTGTGGCGTCGTCTGTAGCAGCGGCAATCATCTCTACCTTCAAATCTGCAAGTTGGGTGTAATAGTATTGAGGAGCATTAGAATAAAACTCAATTCCATTGGTGATTAGCTCTGTGATGTCTCTTGAAATCTGTTCTATTTTTTCGATTTCTTTAGATTCAATCTCTACGCGTTGACTCAGTGAATAACCAGAAAAAACTCTTCTGCTTTGTCCGTTTTTTTCATAGACATAGTCAAAATTCTTATTGATGTCCACCGCTTTAAAAACGATTTCACTAGCCGAAACACCTTTGGTGATTAGATAATTACGAATAGCTTGTTTGTCCTGATCTAATCTGTTGTAGGCGTTGTTCAATTCATAGGCTCTCTTTGAGAATGAACCGCTCCATACGATTAAATCTGACTTGAAATCTTTTGTGCCTAAACCGGTAACGCTGATGCGTTCTTGTTTTTGATTTCGATTTTTGTATGCATGAGAAATAATTGCAACTGAAATCACAATTGATAATCCGATAATGATTGAGGTAAATTGATTTTTCATAAGGAAGAAGATAATTTAGTTGAGTATTCAATTACAATGATTATGCCGAAATCAATAAGGCTTGAAAGGAGGTAATATAAATTGAAAGTAATCCTTGTAGTGATTTACGACAATCATAGCAGGTTTATTCGATAAAATTTGAGTATACAGATCTAGCGTTACTTCTTGTTCGTAGGTAAAAGTAATTTCAAAGGTTTTGGAACTTGGCTGCTGTGGATGCCCAAAATCAACATATTCAATTGATTTGCCTTCGGCTGTTTTATAGACCATAACCACATCATTCCACCCCCACAGAAAAGATGGATTTACGCCGTATTCTAAAAATTTAAATTGAATACTTCCAATTTTAGGGATTTGACTTAACAAATATTGATTGTAGATTTCCTCTTGTACGATACTGTCTTTTTTGATGATCTCTTTTTCTCTTTCTCCTATTTTTATTTTGGTTACAAAATCTTCGATGTAACTTTTTTTATCGATCAGATCAGTAGGTCTCTTTTCAAGAGCTATTTTAACCTCTACCTTAAGAGGAGCATTTTCTGTACTCGCATTTTGTAGTTTTCCGTTTTCTACAATATAGGTGTAGGTCGTTTGCTCTTGAGCCTCTTTTTTTGTCCATTGTCCTTGAGCTACAAGAAAGAACATCAGCGATATGTATAGAAATATAGTTTTCATCAAAGTAAAAAAAAGCAGGCTTTTCGCCTGCTTTTTTGTGTTGTTAGGCTACAGAAGCCTTATTCTTTTTTTGCCAAAAATAAAGTATGGTAAATAGTATGACTAGTAATCCTGGAAAGCTTACCATATAGGTAATAGTTTGCTGTCCAGCAGCTAATTCAAGGGCATCTCCACTTAAACCATTGGCCTCTTGAGCGACCCGAGAAGCGTCAATCCATCCTCCAATGATAGGCTGAAAAATGGCTGTAGAGAACATTCCAACAGCTCCAACCATTGACATGCCTAATGCACCTGAGGCTGGTATTTTTTCAGCGACAAAACCAATCATGTTAGGCCAGAAGTAACATACCCCTATTGCAAATGTTATGGCCGCAACATATACCATAGATCCAGTTGAAGTGCTTAAAAGATATACCCCTACTGTGGTCAGAATAGCTGAACCTAGTAAAACACCTGTTTGGTCTAATTTGTGTACCATTTCTCCTCCGAAATAACGTCCAATTGCCATGAGACCTGTTATTAATGCTAAAATAAGCATAGGCTGTGCACCACTGTTTGAAAGTATTAAACTCGTCCATTGTTGAGGTCCAAATTCTGAGATTGCCGTAAAGGCCATACAGAACATCATGAATAAAAAGAGCGGAGAGAACATGGCTTTAAAGTTCTCACTGATTGAACTCGATGCTTCTTCTTTTGGTTTTGGGAAACTTTGTCCGGCAAATAGGTAAGCGTAAATCAAGGTTGGAATAACAATAATCCAAATTTGAGCTTGCCAGCCCAGACTCATATCGGTCATAAACTTAGAAATCAAGCTACCTAAGACGATACCTCCAGGAAACCACATGTGAAATCTATTGAGTAGGGTATTCATCTTTTTACCCTCATAGGCGTCTGCAATCATTGGATTACAAGCGGCCTCAGTACATCCATTTCCTATACCAATTAAAAGAGTAGAGAGAAGCAGACTGTTGTATCCAGTAGCATAGATGGTGAGAATAATACCCGCCATGTGTGCAAGAAAGGCAAACTGCATGATTCTCTTACCTCCAAGGCTGTGATAAACAAGTCCTCCAATGACCATTGAGATTGGAAAACCTACAAACCACATGGAATTGATAAAACCTAATTCTTGAGCATTGAGGTTAAAATCGTCTCCTAATTGCGGAAGGATTCCAGCTCTGATACTAAAAGAAAACGCTGTAGTGATTAATGCGAAACAACTTGCATAAAATAATCTTGTGTTATTCGATGACATAATTTATTAGTTAGTGTTAGAGTAGTGTAAAATACTATATTTTTTCGTATTCGCTTTTTTTGAGGCTTAAATTTTAGTAGATATATTTAGAAGATTTATTTAAATATCGTGACTAATAGCGTTTGAATTACGCAGTACAAATAATTCTGATTTTACCCAATAAAAAAACATATATGAAGGCAGATTATAAAAAATATAAACATTATGGCTTAGAATTTATAGTAGTCTTTTTAGGTGTTTTGATTTCATTTCAACTTCAGAATATCAGTGAATCCAAAGCGATAAAATCGAAGAATGAACTTTTTCTAAAATCTTTGGTATCAGAAATAGACGCGAATATCGCTTACTGTGAAGAACACTTGAGTCAATTGAAAAACATGTTAGTCATCAATGAGACTATTGAAAAAGAGTTTCGGTTTGATAAGCCCTTTCTAATGGAACTGCACAATGCGCATCCTTTTGGACACAGTTATCTCGAAGACGGCTCTTACCGCTATTGGACAGCGCCATCGGATTATGAAAATCTTTACCTCTGGATGATCACATGGTGGAATACCTTCGCACAAAATGAAATCTATTTTAACTCACTTGTATCTAATGGCTTACTTCTTGAGATTAAAGACGCGGATTTGCGCAATAGAATAGAGGGCATTTACAGTACTAAAAAAAGACGTGTTATTGTTAATGAACAGCTCTTGAAGGCCAACTCTGATAAAATATTTGAATGGGCAGAAGCAAAAAGAGACGCCTCTGTCATTTCACGCTCTAGGGATTTTGTGTTTACAGAACTGAAAGACTTACAACTCAAAAACCTCATTGAAGACAGAAGCTATAGAATTGAATTAAGGGTTATGAGCTTGGAACACTATATTCAATCTTTATATTCTGTTCGGGAAGATTTGTCACAAATAAAACTTTAAGGAATGTCTAAAATCAATCTAAAATCTAAGTTTGAATTATTTCAAGACTTGTGGTCGCCTAAAGTCATTGCCGAGTTGAACGATTATCAATTCAAATTGGTACGCGTTAAAGGAGATTTTGTTTGGCATAAACACGATGAGACTGATGAGGCATTTTTAGTGCTTGAAGGAGCCCTCAATATTGAATTTGAGGATAAAACCATTGAACTGAAAGAAGGAGAACTTTATGTTGTTCCTAAGGGTGTGCTACACCGACCTTTTGCCCTTCAAGAGACAAAAATTTTAATTCTTGAACCTAGGAATATTATCAATACAGGAGATGTATCTAACGAGTTGACAGCAGAAAACGATCAGTGGATTTAGTGCTGACTTAGACTCTTGTAAAAATCATTGATAATCGCCTCACGGTTAAAATTTTCCCAAAGTATTACCCGCTTTTGATTTTGTGGTCGATCTACCCACTTTTGATCGACTACGGTTGGAGCTGGAATACTTCTTTTTTCGCCCCATTGACTGTTTTTAAGTACCGCGAGAGCCACTAAATCAAATAAGGCTCTCGAGGGCGGATCACCGTATAAGTCTATTTTTGAGAAGAGTTCGATGGAGTAGTCTCCAAAATTGGTGAAGCTTCCTCCATGCCGACCTATAACGGGCTTTACTTTAGGCCCTTTGTTTTTCATTTTTTTCTGAACTTCGTCTAGGGATACTTTTACGGCATCTGAACCTGACTTTTTTCCATATCTCACCGTCACTATTTCAAAATCTAAATCTTGCTCAAGAAGATAATTTAACGAAGGAATATCATTCTCTTGATTGTATTCACCCGGCTCTGGATAATTAGAGCCCAACCACACTAATTTAATGTGCTCTTTAATTGAAGGATCTCTTTCTATGGCCAATGCGACATTGGTTAATTTTCCTATGGCTGCTACTATGAGCTTTTCTTTTTTTGTTTTATGAGCCTGTTCAATAAGGAAATCAACGGCTGATTTACCGTCAAAGCTTTCAGATTGAACCTGGGCTTTGATCTCATTAAAATTCGAATTTGCGCCTTTTAAAAGCGGGTATTTTCCAGACACATTACATAGGTCTGCAACTCTTTTGGCCTCATTGTAATGCTGGTCAATTTCTCCACCATTGTAGGTGGTATTTACAGTTATACCTTTGATGTCAAATGTCTCTTCATTGAAAAATAAATAAGCAAGGGCGTGTTGATCATCTAATTCATTATTGGCATCTGTATCTAAAATAATAGGTATTTTTCTGTCTTGACTAATGGTACATTTGAAACTACTAATTACTAAAAGTAGGAGTGCGTATTTTTTCAAATTAATCAATTTCATTTCTAAATGGGATAGAGGGTTGGGCTCCTTTTCGGGTCACTGAAAGTGTTGCAGATTTCATGCCCAATTTAATAGCAGTTTCGAGCTCATTATCTTGCAGTGCAGCTGCGAAATATCCATTAAAAACATCACCAGCCGCAGTGGTATCAACAGCGTTAACCTTTGAAGTGGGCATAAATTGTCCTTTCTGCTGGTGAGAAATGAAATAAACACCTTTATCTCCAAGAGTTATTATTACTGCTTTATTTACCATTTGTAACAAACTGAAAGCTGCTCGTTCGATACTTTCTTGATCAACTAATTTTATACCTGTTAGGCCATATGTTTCTGTTTCGTTCGGGGTAATGATGTCTACATCTTTTAAAAGCTCAAGACTAATTTCTTGGTAAGGTGCAGGATTTAAAATCGTTAAGGCCTTTTTGCTCTTGGCTTGTTTTAATAAATAGGCTACCGAGGTTAGGGGTATTTCCAATTGACAAAGTACAATGTCCTTTTCGTTAATTTGATTTGAGATACGATCTATATTCTGTTGGTTTAAGTGGTTGTTCGCACCGGGAGCAACTATTATTGCATTCTCCCCTGAATTCTGATTCACCATGATCATCGCGGTTCCTGAAGCAACTCCTTTTTGTTTTTCTATGAATGAAGTATCTATTCCTTCACTATTGTAAACAGCTATTGCATTGCTTCCAAATTCATCATCACCTACCTTGGTTAAAAAAAGCACATTTGCTCCGGCTCTTGCTGCTGATACTGCTTGATTAGCTCCTTTTCCTCCAGAAATCACTTCAAAATCTCCACCTATTACCGTTTCACCATCTGCTGGAAATTTTGGAGTTTCAAAAACTAAATCCGTATTACTACTCCCGACTACTATTACTTTGGACATGATTATATTTTAGCAAGAATAATTAGGGTTAACCCACTGAGGAATAACAGAAACATCAAGGAGATTAAGGTGTTAGTTCCTTTAGGAGCATTTTTAAACTCTTTCCAAATAAATACTCCCCAAAGCGCTGCAACCATAGTCGCCCCTTGTCCCAAACCGTAAGAGATGGCGTATCCGGCTTTTCCTGCAGCAATGGTATTTAGTACCATACCTATGCACCAGATTGCACCGCCTAAGATTCCAATCAGGTGTAATTTAGTGTTACCCTTTTTGAAATAATCTGAATAGCTCACTGCAGCACCACTTAATGGCTTATACATGAATATGCTATTGAATAAAAAGTTGGAGAAGAATATACCAAGAGAAAAAATGAAGGTGGCCGTGTAAGGAGTTAGTTTGCCTGTTGCAATAACCTCAAAATCTTCAGACATAGAGGCTGCTACAAAGCGGTAAAAGAATCCCATTAAAACACCCGCACAAATGGATATTAAAATTCCTTTTGTTGAAGACTTTTGAGTACTTATTTTTTTGTAGGCAATGGCATCTACAATAATGGCTAGAGTTACCAAGGCAACCCCTATAAAGAGCAGCGTTGGATTTCCATCTGGTACAGCGATATAATTTACTAGAACACCTTGAACTAGAGCAATACCAATACCTATTGGAAAAGCAATTGCCATTCCCGCAATATCGATTGCGGCTACAAGTAGCAAGTTGGCGATATTGAATATAATTCCACCTAAAAGTGCAAGTCCAATGGCATTTAGAGAACTTTGATTGAGGTTTTCAATAAAGGGAGCACCAGAATCTCCGGTACTACCAAGAGTAAGCCCGAATACTAGAGAGAGTAAAATAATTCCTAAAGTGTAGTCCCAATAAAAAAGAGGGAACCCCCATTCTTTGGAAGCCATTTTTTGTGTGTTTGCCCAAGATCCCCAGCAAAGCATTGTGATAAAACATAGGATGACCGCAGTCAAATAAGAAGAAACAAGAAACATAATTTAGTTAGGTTGGTTCTTCTAAAAATATAATTTTTTCGCTAAATGGTTTTGAGCAAGCTCGTAAACTTAATTTTTGATACGGATCAAATCAATAGTTTTAGGTTTTAGAGTTTGATCGCCAATTATTTTTAAGGTATGTGATTTGTGCTCTAGCGCTGTTTTTTCAAAAACTTTAAAATAATACTGACCATAGGTTTCAGTGGTACTGAGATTGAAATTTCCTATGAATTCATCATCTAAATATATCTTCATAGAACCTGCATCAATACTGCGATAAGAAAATAATTGTATGGCTTTACCGTCAAATGTGATTTCGGCCGTACAATTTGATTTTCCCACACTAAGGGTTGCACCAGAGGCATTCCACTGCTCTTGTTGGATTTCGAAACCTGTATAATTCCAAGATTCATCGTTATCTTCTATGGTTTGCCACGGATCTTCTTTAATGACTGTTGAAGCAATAGTAGGTTCATTTTTGAGTTGAGGGATAATCCAATGATCGTTGTCAAGACTTCCATTCATTTGGTTTTGAACGACTGCATCGATAAGTTTTATACCTCTATCGGCCATATCGTCAAAATTATCAATCTTCAAGGGGGTGTTATAACGCGTTCGAGCAATGTTATAAGAAGTCGAAAAATTATAATCAAAGAGGTCTTTCAATTCATCGAAACCCATTAGAAGTCCTAAAAATCCACCCCAAGTTGCTGTGGGATTATCCGAATCCCATCCGCACATACTCGCAATTCCAAGGGTTCTTTTAAAATCACCTTCTCCGTAGAGCAAGCTTATAATTGAAGCGGCAAAGTTGATACCTGAATCCCAAGGATACTGGTAGACATATCCCGCATTGTTGTTGTATTGGTATCTGTTTGCAACCATATCCCGTGTTTTTTCCCAATCGTTTTTATCTGGATTTTTGAGGTAGCTGTCGTATACAAAATCATACATATCGGCGATATAAGAGGAGTTAGGAATGTGTTTTCGTGCAATCTCGCTTATTCTAAGAATTTCGTCTTTACGATTTTTTTCAGAATTTATAGTAACCGCAAGGGTATGCATAATCACATAAAATTCTGCAGCCCACTCGGAATGTGCATAAGCTGTTGTTCTTATGGGAAGATGCGCTAGTTTAAGGCCTATATCTGGTCGAGATGGGGCAAGTGCTCCAAATAATTCTGTGGTTAATTGAGCATCAATCATTTCCCACATGGGATTATTATCAGGATGTGAGGTGTTAGGGGGTAAGGCGCCGTTTTGCATTTGTGTGAGTGCAGCTAAGTTTGATACCCAGAGCAAGGGTAATCCAATGTGTTTTTGCCAAGCTGCACTAATCTGACTTGGCGTGAGCAAAGGAGAATTGTTTTGCTCCATGGCTAATTGATAGATATACTCTATATCTGTATCATCGTCAGCTCCCCAAGGATCTTGATCTAGCACGAAATTAAATTTACCTTCTCCAAAATCGTCATCTGTAAAAAAAGGAAAATCAACTCTTCGGTTTTCGGTGGGAAGCCCCGTCCAATTACCAATACATGATCCCAACCAAAATCCCATCAAATGGTCCTTGTATGCCGATTTGGAAATAAGCAACGAGTCTAGGGTTTTTGAGTGATTTATTTCGGTTTGCTGCTTGGAAAATAACGTGAAAATCGAAAAGGAGATACTGAATAAAAAGGACAATACGTGCATAAGATGGTAGACTTAACGTATTGTAAGATAGCGTTTAGTATTTAAAAAACTAAAAGCATTATAAGGTGGTACGCTGTAGCAACTAGACTGTTTTTTCAGACATAGCATGTGCTATACCATCCCATAGGCTGATCCTTTTTTCTAAGGCTAGAATAGCAACTTCTTCGGCCTCTTTCCATTTAACCTCATCATCTCCGCAAAGTTCTTCGACCATTTGAAGGGAGAGTGGACCGTGTTCATCGCCGTCTAATTCAATGTGCCTTTCGAGATAATAGTTCAGTTTGCTGTATTTTTTGTTTGACTCATCTGCCTGTTTTAAAATTTCTATAAACATATCTGGGATGAGGTCTTCTCGTCCAAAAGTAAAAGCCGATGCAATGAGGTGTGTTTTTCTTGTTTCAATAACTGCAAAAGTGAAGTTCACAAAATCGGAAACTTCAGCTCTTAGTTGTAAATCGGTTAAAACAGATGCAACGGATTTTTTTTCTTTTACTTTTTGGATAAAGCTATGGATATATTTGGTGCTTGCACCTGCCTGATCCATGGCTTCTAAATACATTTCAAAATGACTTTTTGCCTCACCTAATTCATTGACATCACTCTCTTCTCCGTGTACGATTTCATTAATGAATCTTGACAAGGTCGGGTTTTTCGCGGGTGTCCAAGGAACTTCTGTTGTAGTAAGTTCAATCTGTAGGGCCTTTAAAAGAGACATAAAGTCCCATACTGCAAAGACATGATGCTCCATAAACACTTGTATATCTTCAATAGAAGAGAGTTGGGCGTACAAAGGATGTGACCTCAGCTTATTTTGCAGTGGTACTAATTTTTCTTCAAGCAATCGAATTGATGATGAAACTTCCATAATTTTTAGGCGTAAGTTAAGCCGAATTTATAGTGTGACTAAATTTTGTTTAACTTATAAAAACAGTCCTTTTCTATAAAATGCATTAACTATTTTAAAAACAATTAGGCGCATACTCGCCAGAGGTGGTGCGAAAAAAGCGATCACCGTTTAAGTATAATTTTTCTTCTCTGTATTCGAGTGCGTAACGGTATTGTTCTCCATTGTTGAAGTTTAAGATCAAATTTGTAGAACCATCACTTCCGATTCCTATAGTCCAATTGCCGTCTCCAGCATTTCCTCCGCTATCGTATCCTGATATTCCGCTTCCACTTGCCGAGACATTACTGCTGCTATTGTATCTAAAAAAACCTCGTTCACAGATATCTATGACTCGTTCTGAGCTATAACCCCCAGATACTCCACCTGATGTATAGCTGGATGAATAGTAGGAATCCATATAAGTCAATTTTACATTAGACAGAAACTCTTTCCATTGATTGAATTCGTTTTCACGGTTTACTTTTTTAAAGTCCAAAGAGGCGTAGATTTGATCTGCAACCTCTTTATGGACAGATGAAAACAACTGCGGCTGAGTTGCGGCCATGATTGTAACCCCGACACCTTCATAAGGATTTTCAACGCCTATGATATAAGCCTTAACACTTTGATATTCCATAGTTCCTGAGAAAATTCCACTAATAGCCTTAGGAGCTATATTTTGTAAGTCTTCGGATAAAAACAAGCTTGACCCTTGATCGAATTGCATTCCGCTTATCGCTTCAGATCTCAACTGTTCGATATCATAATTGTGTGTTGTAAGCATGATGAATCCGGGAACTGTTTGAGAACCGATAAGTAAAAATCCATTTCCTTCTTGAGCCACCCAACCGGTGGGAACTTCCATGGATATACCTAATTGTTCGTATTCAATTTTTCCTGTTTTTTGTGACCACAGCAGTGCGCCTGTAAAAAAGTAGCACAGAGCTGTGTAAACTAGTTTTGGGGACATATGATTTGATTTTGTTTAAGGTTTCATTGCGGTGCCTGTATTTTCCTGAATCAATCGGTTCACTCTCGTTAAATCATTCTTCAATACCTTGTTGAGGTTAGCTAGGTGTAATTCCAGTTCTGTAGAGAGTTCAGCAAAGACTTTATAAGCGCCGTCTGTGGGCCTTGCATCTCCATTTTCTAAACTCCTTCTCAAAGAGGCAAGACGGTTATTTAATTTGATCGGAAAGTTTAAAGGGTCTTGACCAGATTGATTTCGCACTTGATATAAAGCTTCTTCGATTTCACTCAATTTTGAAAGGAAAGGAGCAATGATTTTTTTCTGATTTTTTGCAGAAATTTTTCCTGTAGCCTTTTCTACTTTTGCTTTAATCTCACGGATTTTGATTACCGCTTCATTAGCAGCTGTGGTCTTTTGCGTGATTTGCATAGCGAGTTTAAACTGCTCGTCTAAATCTTCTTTACTGATTCCTTTTAGATTCGGATTTATTTCTATCGAGAAAGGATAGGTCTGCTGATAATCACCTGTTCTCATTCTTACTTTATATTGTCCTATTGGTGCTTTTGGACCTCTGGTAGGTCTAGCACTCCAAATGATCATTCCTTCAAAATCTGTTGCTCCTGGATAGCGCAAATCCCATGTAAATGTATTTAAACCCTTTGCCGTAGTAGGTTTTGAGGAGCCTCCTCTTTGCCACCAAGGAATATTGGGATCGACTTCGTATTTTACCTTGTCTCCTGTAAAAGTGTCAATCACTTCATCGTTTTGATCGAGAATGTCAAAACTCACTGTTTCAACTTCCTCGTTGAGGTGATATTGAATGTGGGCGTCACTAATTCCTCTTATGGCGTTATTAGGCTTGTAAAGAATAGCTTCTTGATTTTTCATCTCTGCTTGGTGTTGACGAATAGGTTCGATATCGTCCATGATCCAAAAGCCTCTACCGTGAGACCCGAGAACAACATCATTGTCTTTAATCACTAAATCGCGTATTGGAGTGTCTGGAAGGTTTAATTGTAAGCTTTCCCATTTTGCACCATCATTTATAGAGAAATAGACGCCGTGCTCTGTGGCTAAAAAGAGCAAGCCTTTTCTTTTGTGATCTTCACGTATCGCTCTTGCAAAGTGACCATCTGCGATGCCATCAATTATTTTAGTCCATGTTTTTCCGTAATCATGTGTTTTAAACACATAAGGTTGTCTATCATCCACTTGATATCGATTTGCTGCCACATAAAGTGTGCCTGGTCTATGTTTAGACTCATCGATAATACTTACCCTTGAAAATTTGGGTAGGTCTTTTGGAGTAATGTCTTCCCAGTTTTTTCCGCCATCTTGAGTGATGTGAATTTTTCCATCATCTGATCCTGCCCAAATGGTGTTAATGTCATGAACAGATGGAGCTAGAGCAAAGACCGTAGCATAAATCTCTGGACCATTCATGTCCATGGTAATTACTCCTCCTGTTTTTCCAAGTGTACTTGGGTCTGCATAAGTGAGGTCAGGACTTATTTGTTCCCAGGTCTGCCCGTCATTGGTAGTTCTCCAAACGTGTTGAGAACAGGTATACATCACCTTGCTGTCTTGAGGAGCAAACATGATAGGGAAGGTCCATTGCCAGCGCTCTGGTAAAGCCTCTGAAGGTTCTCCCGAGAAAAACCTTGGGTATACTTGTATGTCTCTAATTTGACCATTGCTGCGATCGTATCGTGTTAGAAGGGCACCTTGACTTCCCGCATAAAAAATATCTGGATCATCAGGGTGTTGTGTGATCCAACCGCTTTCACCTCCTCCTACGGCGTAGTACCAGCCTTTATTCGGTCCTCTTGCTAACATATGGCCCCAACCGTCGCTTGGCATGGCCAGGGTACTGTTGTCTTGTTGAGCACCGGCGACGTGATAAGGAACATCACTTGTGGTCATCACGTGATAAAATTGTGAAGTCACAAAATCTTGTTCTGTCCAAGATTTTCCTCCATTAATGGTGACATTTCCTCCTCCGTCATTGGCGTTAATCATGCGTTGCGGATTATTTGGATCAATCCAGAGGTCGTGATTATCACCGTGGGGTGTTTGGATGATTTTATCAAATGTATGACCGCCATCACTTGACATATACATTCTTGTATTTAGCCCGTAGACCTTGTCTTTGTCTTGAGGATCGGCATATATTCTGGAGTAGTAAAATGCTCGTTGTCTCAACTTTCTTTCGTCATTGGTTTTTTGCCAAGTTTTACCGGCATCATCAGAACGAAAAACACCACCTTCATTCGCCTCGACAATAGCCCAGACGCGATTGGAATCAGCAGGCGAAACCGTGACACCTATTTTGCCAATTGGACCTGCGGGCATACCTTGATTTTCTGTGAGGTCTGACCAGCTATCCCCGCCGTCTTCTGACTTCCATAATTTACTTTGGCCTCCGCCTCCCCACATTTTCCAAGCTTTACGGTATACTTGCCAAGTACTTGCGTAAATGACATTAGGATCGTTAGGGTCGATTATTAAATCTACGGCACCTGCTTTAGGACCTACATAGAGTACTTTTTCCCATGATTCACCACCGTCTTTAGATCGAAATACGCCACGCTCTTCGTTATCGCCGTAAGGATGTCCTAGAGCAGCAACATAGACCAAATCTGGATTGGTAGGATGTATTCGTATTCTGGCTACAGCTTGCGTTTCTTCAAGGCCTAAATGCGTCCAAGTTTTTCCGGCATCACTAGATTTATAAACTCCGTCACCTTGGGTGATACTTCCTCGTAATTGTACTTCACCCATTCCGATATAAACAATATCAGGATTGCTTTCTGCCACAGCAACTGCTCCTACTGAGGAACTGGTAACTTGACCGTCAGTGACCGCTTTCCATTCATTACCGCCATCTACGGTTTTCCATAATCCACCTCCCGTGGCACCGAAATAATATTCATTGGGTCGACTTGGGCTTCCTGCGCATCCTAAAGATCGGCCTCCTCGTTTTGGGCCAATATTTCGCCATTCTAAACCACTATAGTACTGTTTGTCAATTGAACTAAGTGTACTTTCTTGTGCAGAAAGTGTTGGAATAATTGATAGTAATGCAATGATACAGCAGTATTGAAGAAGTGTTTTCATATGCTTTAGTCGTGTTTATTAGTTTTTGTACAGGATGTTTTTATCCTATGATTAAATATAAACATTTGAGCATTAAGTTGTTGCTTTTAACGCAAACAGAATTTGAATCGCTTTAGACTTGAGAAATGTGATTTAATATAGGGTAAAAAAACACAGCAGTGACGAGCTTAAATTTCACTTTGGAGAAACAGAGTTCGTCTATTTTGATAAAGCTTCACTTTGAAAATACTATATAAAAAAAACGCTCAAGTAAACTTGGCGTTTTTTCATATTGAACTATTTAATCGTGACCTCGGCAGGATTCAAACCTGCAACCGCCTGAGCCGTAATCAGGTATTCTATTCAGTTGAACTACGAGGCCTTTTGTCCCCTTAGAGGGGCTGCAAATATAACCTCTTTTTTAAAATTGTTCAATACAGATATCAGGAATCTTTGGGTGAACTTTTATACCTGGACTTTCAACAATTTGAAATAATGGTTTTATGCTTAACTACTCAATCATCTAGAGAGCGACAGGTGACATAAGCTCTATAGCCTATAATTGCTAATTGCCATTTCTTGGCCTTGGCTAAATCCAGTCTTTTCTTGGTGAATGAAGGTAACACTAGTTTGTTTAAACGGGCTAGATTTTTGTAAAATGTAGGGCTCATGACTTTGATTTACTTTTAATTTCGACTACTCCGTATTTTGCTTTTTCCCCGTATTTGTCAAGTGCTTTTTGCCCTTTTAAAACGTTAACCGATTCGATTTCTTCAGGAATTAATTTGTTGACTTCTTCCATTTTAACTTCACGGCCGTCAATGATGAATAGGGGATTAAGGTCTTCTTTTTCCTCTTCTTCTACTTCTTTTTCTTGGTCAGCCTCATCCATGAACATATTTCCGGAAAAAGCTCTTACCATGTGAGCCTGCATTTGAGCGCGCATTTGGTCAATAGTCTTATCGAAATCTGAGAGATCCATATCATCCATATTCATAAAGCTGCTATTGAAACTTTTAGATGAAGCACCCTGCGAAATCATTGAGCTGCCTCTTTCTGGATCTATGACAATGGTAAAGGGTTGAATGGGTTTGTTACCACCGCTGCCCACAGTGTTTTTTGATCTACTGTTTTTTGATCTCAATTCTAAACTGAGCGAAGTGATTTCTAAATTTTCATTTCTTGTTATGGTATAGGAAAAATCAATCCCCTGTTCTTGGAGCTGGTCTTTGATGACTAAAATTTGCTCATCACTGGTGTCTTTATCAATCTTAAAGGAGATGGGCTCATAGGAATCTGATAGGCTTGTAGGGATAGCAAGTAGTGTGTACAAACTCAAGAAAATCGCTTTAATCATAGTTGTTGTTTTAGTTTCTCGAAATTACAATTAATGCTTTAATCAGGTCTTTAAGGCTTAGTTAAAATCAAATCGTATTTTCTTAAAGTATAGTTAAGTGTGTTAATTAAAAATTGATAGAAACCTTACGACCTTGAACCTTCATATGAGCCCTTTTCATTGTTGATATGTGTTAACCGAAAATAATTAAAAAACCCTAGAATTAACTAGAGGCATAATTTCTTATAATAGTTCACCCACAAACTTTAATCAGAATTACAGTTCTTAAAATGAGGTTTAGGGAAAGTCTAAGATGATGCTCCATTTGAAAATGAAGCACAATCACTTATTCTTTCCGTATTCCAAGAAGATA
>JBMYMD010000031.1:0-15028 GCA_049596955.1 Flavobacteriaceae bacterium | reverse complement strand
ATGGTCGTTTTTGGATTGATTTTTATGGAAAGCTTAATCCCTGCTTTTGGAGGATTGGGAGCCATTTACGAGCCGGCGAGAGTGTATTACGAGGTAGTATTATACGGGGTTCCTTTTTTAGCCTTGTGTATGATGGGAAATACGGTCATTCGCGCCGAAGGTCAACCGCGACACGCGATGATTGCGATGATCATTCCTTCTATTGCCAATTTAGTCTTAGACGTCGTCTTTATTTACTATTTAGATTTAGGGATGTTAGGCGCTGCTTGGGCAACCACTGCAGGTTACTTTTTTTGCTTTGCCTATGTCTTGTTTTTCTTTTTAAAACACTCCAATTTAGCGCCCAAGAAATCAGACTTTAGTTTTGATATGGGCATATTAAAAGAGATGAGTTCACTCTCCTTTGTCACCTTGTCAAGACAGGCCATTTCAAGTGTTATTTACCTGATCATGAACACGCTGCTCTTTAGACTTGGAGCAGAGGCTCTTATCGCCGTTTACGCCATTATCGGTCGTATGCTGATGTTTGCCCTGTTTCCTGTGTTTGGGGTTACTCAAGGGTTTCTTCCGATTGCGGGATACAACTATGGTGCAAAACTATACGATCGCGTTCGTGAGAGCATCACCAAAGCCATTCTCTACGCCTCAGGGGTAGCCACCCTTGTGTTTATCTTCTTGTTTATTTTTCCCGCCGAAATAGCCGCCTTGTTTTTGGGAAGTGGAGATAATTTAAGTCAAGAAGCTATGGATATTCGTACCATGGTCATCGAAAAAGTTCCTATTGCCATGCGATGGGTTTTTGGTGCCAGTCCAATAATTGCGATTCAGCTCATTGGAGCAGGGTATTTTCAAGCAATAGGTAAAGTGAAGCCGGCACTCTGGCTTACCCTACTTAGACAAGGATTACTGCTAATGCCCTTGCTATTTATTTTGCCGCCTTATCTCGGAGAGAAAGGCGTATGGCAATCGTTCTTCTTTGCGGATGTTTTGGCCACATTAATTACGGCCTACTTCTTATACCGTGAAATCACAGTGAATCTAGCGTCGGTATCTGAATAGCCCTCTTTTACGGTTCATGACCGTTTGCTTGACTGATGAATCTTCTCCTTGTTTTTGTGGTTCAGTTGAAAGCTCTTTTGTGGTTTCTTCTAATTCTACTTTCTTAATTTCTGACTTAAGCGTTGCCAAGACTTCTCTTGCCATTTCTCGAGCTTTGAACTCGGTATCTCGTAATTTACTTGCTTCAGTATTTTTCTGCTGCATGCGCTCTTTCATTTTTGGCATGTAATACTGAAGAATTTCTTCCGAATTTTTAAATGATTTCTTGTTCTCCATGACGTTTATATTTATTGAAGAATTTGTAATTATCCTGACTTTTGAAGTAGTTCTTCCTTTTGATCCAAACAAAACCATCCCCTTTGGAGATTACAGCCACATCTACAGGGCCACCAACCGTTTCATCTTCTGTTGAATATTTCTTTTTAATACAAGTCAAATGAACTAAACTCTCAGCGAGTTCAGCCAATTCGTCCTTGGCCATAACTGAAGTCACAGTTAGTACAGGGTCGATATTGTACTCTTTCATAAAGCGGTTGATGTTAGACTTGTATTTTTTGTAAGCCTTGAGACTTTTCGCCTTTATTGCTTTGTGAATTTGATTTTCTTGTTCGTCGTCAATGAGATCTTCTACTTCGTCTAATATGAGTTGAGGTAATTCTGAAACAAAGTATTTAAAGAAGAAATCATTGTAACTCATTAGATAAGGAGAAATACCATCTATGAAAGTACGCATGACCTCATCTTGCGCAAAGGGCATAATGAGTGCTGAGTTTTGATGCGTTACCTTTTTGTACTCTTCTTTTTTGAATTTAAGTACACCAAATAGAAGCCCAAATATTTTTAAAGGCTGTACTCTTGGAAAAATGTCCTTGTCACCAAACCCAGAGATGACTACACCGGTGTAATCGTATTCTTGAGAATTTTCGGGATGATAGATGAATAGGTAAGTAGCCAGTTGCTTCAAGTTTTCTTTTGTTTTGTCATCCAAAGGAAAAATTTCAAAAATCTCGGCTATAATTTGATCGACATGACTGCCAAGCTTTTGATTTATGAGTTCACCGTATTTCTCTGGTTTATTCACATAGGTTTCCCCATTTCTGTACTTCTCTAATTCTTCTTCTACGATATCTGCAAATAATTTTTTGATATCCTCCTCATTGATTTCAGATTGATTTTCAAAAAAACTAAAGTCTAATCGATGCGATAGCGTCTCGATAATCAGACTTTCAAAGTAATCATCGATCCGACTCAAGGCGTATTTAACTTGAAGCTCTTCTGGAAAAAGTTCTTGATTATTCTCAAGAAATTCAACCAATAGTTTTCCGTAGTCATCAAGTTGAGATTGCTGTTGGTTACCAAGAGTTTCTCTAAACATTTTAATGAGTGTTTCCCATGGAATTCCCATAAAAGTTGCAGAGCTGTAAATCATCACTCCCACAGCGTGTTTAGCACCAAGAGACAATATTTTATTTGCATGGGTGTAAATCGGCCTTCCACCAGAGTAAGCGGTGGCTGCTGAGTCTGCTGCTAAAGCAACAGCCTGACGATTCATAATCGCTACTTCAGTTGTCATAAATTCAGGTTCTTTTAGGCCTTAGGTAAGACCGCATTTTCGATTCGAAAATTAAATTAATGCTTTTCTAATCTTTTTTCTAATTTTAGTACACTAACATTGAGAATAACATGAGAAATACTATGATCTTATTGTCGGCCATTTTGTCGATAGCATTAAGTATATCAACCGATACCCTTAATGCACAGCGAAAGAGGAAAGCTAAAAAAACAGAAAGCATTTCATCGGATTTATATGGCAGTTTATCCTACAGACTTGTGGGGCCTTTCCGAGGGGGTAGATCTGCTGCGGTAACAGGTGTGCCTAACAAACCTAATTTGTACTACATGGGAGCTACAGGAGGAGGTGTTTGGAGAACTCAAGATGCTGGTACAACCTGGGAAAATATTTCTGACGGATATTTTGGCGGAAGTATAGGAGCCGTTGAGGTTGCTCAATCAGATCCAAATGTCATCTACGTAGGTGGTGGAGAGGTGACTGTTCGCGGAAACGTTTCCTCAGGATACGGTGTGTTTAAATCTACAGATGCAGGAAAAACATGGGAATCTAAAGGCTTACCTAACAGTCGTCACATTCCCCGCATGAGAGTGCATCCCAAAAATGAAAACATAGTTTATGCGGCTGTGTTGGGAAATATTTATAAAGAAAGCACTGACCGAGGGGTGTATAAAAGTACAGATGGAGGAGACAGTTGGTCCAAAATATTATACGCTAACGATATGGCTGGGGCCGTAGATTTAATACTCGATCCAAATAACCCTCGAATTCTTTATGCAGCCACATGGCGCATTCAAAGAACACCTTACAGTTTGAGCAGTGGGGGTGAAGGATCTGCACTTTGGAAGAGTGAAGACGAAGGCGCAACTTGGACAGAAATATCTGCTCATAAAGGGTTTCCTCAAGGAACACTTGGAATTATGGGGGTTACAGTATCACCAGTAAATTCTAACCGAGTGTGGGCCATTGTAGAGCACAAAGAAAAGGGAGGTTTATACCGATCAGAAGATGGAGGTGAAACTTGGGCCCAAGTCAATTCAGAGCGTAAATTAAGACAACGTGCTTGGTATTACACTAGAGTTTACGCAGATACACAAGATGAAAACATTGTTTATGTAATGAATGTGCGTTACCACAAGTCAACCGATGGAGGTAAAACTTTTCAAACCTACAATGCTCCTCATGGTGACCACCACGATTTGTGGATAGCCCCAGAAAACAATCATCGAATGATTATTGGTGATGATGGTGGAGCTCAGGTCAGCAATGATCAGGGAGAAAATTGGAGCACCTATGGAAATCAACCAACAGCTCAGTTTTACAGAGTCACCACAGACAATGCCTTCCCTTATCGAATTTATGCTGCACAGCAGGATAACTCTACGGTGCGTATTGAGCACAGAAGTGATGGATACGCCATTACTGAAGACAATTGGGAACCCACTGCTGGGGGAGAATCTGCTCATATTGCGATAGATCCAGAAAACAATGATATCGTTTATGGTGGTAGTTACGGAGGATATCTCACTCGTGTGAATCATCAAACTAAAACGCAAAGGGCTATTAATGTTTGGCCAGATAATCCTATGGGTTATGGAGCAGAGGGAATGAAGTATCGTTTTCAGTGGAACTTTCCGATCATGTTTTCAAAGCACGACCCCAATAAACTCTACACCTTCTCTAACCATGTTCACATGTCAACAAACGAAGGCCAAAGCTGGGAGTTGTTGAGTGATGATTTGACCCGAAATGACCCGACTAAATTGGTTTCATCCGGAGGACCAATCACTCAAGACAACACTGGAGTCGAGTACTATTGTACCATTTTTGCCGCAGGTGAAAGCCCATTGAAAGAAGGACTCATGTGGGTGGGGAGTGATGATGGATTGATTCACCTTACTCAAGATGGCGGAAAAACATGGAACAATGTTACCCCTACTCAAATGCCAGAGTGGAATATGATCAATAGCATTGAGCCATCAGCCTTTGATGAAGGCACTTGTTATGTAGCTGCTACTCGTTATAAAATGGGAGACTTCAAACCTTATTTGTATAAGACCACAGATTACGGTCAGACATGGACGGAGATTACAAACGGCATAGAAGACGAACACTTTACAAGAGTTTTACGTGAAGACCCCAACCGAAAAGGCTTGCTTTACGCAGGAACAGAAACAGGAATGTACATCTCTTTTGACGATGGTTCCAATTGGAGATCATTTCAGCTCGACTTGCCTATAGTACCGATTACTGATTTGACGATTAAAGATGAAAACCTCATTGTGGCGACTCAAGGTCGAAGCTTATACATCATAGATGATTTAAGCGTTTTACATCAATTGGAGGTTGCTGATAATAATGCTGATTTTAAACTATTCGCACCTAAAGACAGTTATAGAACTAAAGGAGGAGGACGATCTTATGGAAACACTGCACTTACAGCAGGAGCCAATCACCCTTCAGGAGTGGTTACCCATTTTTATATCAAAGACATGGATGCCAAAGATGAGGTGAGTTTGACTTATACCAAAGCAGGTGATACCCTTGCCCATTTTAGCACAAAAGCCAAAGAGCGCAACAAAAAGTTGAGTGTGCAAAAAGGAGCAAACACACATAATTGGAATACGCGTTCAGATGGAGCAGAGCGTCTTCCAGGCATGATTTTATGGGCTGCAAGTCTAGGTGGAGCGAAAGCCGTTCCTGGAGATTATATGGTTCATCTAAATATCAATGGCACAACTCAATCGCAAGAATTCAAAATAGTGCCTGATCCAAGGGCTGAGGTTAGTGTTGCTCAAATGCAAGAGCAGTATGACTTTATCAATGGAGTCAATCAAACCGTAGATAAGGCACATCAATCGATCAAGAAGATCAGAAGCATCAATTCTAAATTAAGTGCCTTTGTAAAACAATACGGAGATGACGAAAAAGTAAGTGGATTGGTAGAAAAGGCAAAAGCCTTGAAAGAGTCATTTTCTACAGTAGAGAAAGCCTTGTACCAGACGCAAAACAGATCTGGGCAAGATCCGCTAAACTTCCCAATTCGATTGACCAATAAATTGGCTCACGTGAATAGTTTAGTCGGAAGAGACGATTTTCCACCTACGGCACAAGACAAAGCGGTTGCCGCTGAATTGACTCAAAAAATAAATGAGCAATTAGAAGACTTTGACGCCTTGGTTGATCAAGAGATGAAAGAATTCAACGCTGAGTTCAACAAGCTCGAATTAGATTATCTGGCGATAGAAGAATAGTTCAATAAATAAGCCGGACCTTTGGTCCGGTTTTTTTAAAGTTATATGTTGTACAATTACCTTAAGGCATTTCACCTCATTTTCGTCATTACCTGGTTTGCAGGTCTATTCTACATGCCAAGATTGTTCATCTATCACATTGAGGCACAAGAAAAAGATGAAGTTGAAAAAAAGGTGTTGTCTACGCAGTTTAAACTCATGGCCAAGCGACTTTGGTTTATCATTACGTGGCCAAGTGCAATTCTCGCTACCTTATTTGCCATTGCATTACTCTATGTGATGCCAGGATGGCTTTCTCAGGGGTGGATGCACGCTAAGCTTGCCTTTGTTTTGCTTTTATTTCTCTATCATTACAGAACGCATTTGATTTACGGTCAATTGCAAAGAGACGAGTTCCGATACAGCGCGCGTTATATGCGACTTTGGAATGAAGGAGCGACCTTGATTTTATTTGCAATTGTTTTTTTAGTCATCTTAAAAAACACTTTGAACGGCTTATTTGCGCTCATTGGCTTCGTGCTTTTGGCAATATTTTTGATGTTAGGTATTCGTTGGTACAGGAAGGTCAGAGAAAAAAATCCTAACGCCTAAGGCAAAATGAGTTTAGCAAGACGTTTTAAGACATCCATTTCACTGCGAAACCGCATTTTTTTAGCCATGACAGGCTTAGTAGTACTGTCTTCTTTTTTTATGGCGATCGTTACGCTCTATCAGTATCAAGAGCAATCATACGACTATCACAAAACAAGGCTTAATAGAAAAGAACTACAGCTGCTTAAAAGTTTGCAGAATGAACTGCGTAAATCAGAAGAATCCATTGACGAGACCCGTTTAAAGGCCGTATTTGAAAATGAAATATACAGCATTGCGAGTATACACAATGTCGATTTTTCGATTTACAATTTGTCCGGCGAGTTATTGCTCAAGTCTAATTTTATACAAGAAAATCAACCAGAAGAATTAAGCTCAAAACCTAAACTAGCCATCGATTTTCAACGTCAGATTATGGAATCCGAATCTTCTGTGATTATTGAACCCATGGATTCTGATGTAGGCTTCTTTTTCTCTTCCTATTTCAAGCTCAGAGATATCGATTACAGTCCGGTAGCCATTGTACATTTGCCTTATTTTGAAGAAGACACATTCAATAAAAAAGAACTGCGAGAGTTTATGATTCGTATTTCAGGGGTTTATTTTTTGTTGTTAATCGTGGCCCTTAGTCTGTCTTATATCGTTTCTACTTATATCACTAAGAATCTTAAAGCCATAGCCTCTGTGTTGTCAAAAACAGATTTCAATGCGGTAAACGAAAACATTGTATTGAGCGCTGAGAGTGCTGAAATACAAATTCTAATCGACTCGTATAACAAAATGCTAGAAGCGCTTAAATCAAGCGCTGAGCGTCTTGCTAAGAGTGAACGAGAACAGGCTTGGCGTGAGATGGCCAAACAGGTCGCTCATGAAATAAAAAATCCGCTCACCCCGATGCGTCTTCAGATTCAAGAATTTGAGCACAATTACAAGCAGACCGAAAAGATCGATCCAAAAGAGCTCAAAGAATTCGCTCAAACCCTTATTGAGCAAATTGATATCATGAGTAATATCGCCACGGCCTTCTCAGATTTTGCACAATTTCCAAAAACAAAATCCTCTAGAATTGATTTGGTGGCTCAGAGCAAACGCATTATTGATTTATTCAATCAAGCCAAAATTGAATTTGAACACGACACAGCGAGCGTTGAAGTGACCTTTGACAAAGATCAGTGGTCGAGATTATTAACGAATTTGATCAAGAACGCCATAGAAGCTACTGAGCATCAAGAACAACCTTACTTGGCCGTAAAGATTCGACAAGACTCAGATGAGGTTCATATTGAAGTAATCGATTCAGGAGACGGTGTGCAGCAAGAGCTTGAAGAGCGCATCTTTGAGCCTAAGTTTACCACCAAAAACAGTGGAATGGGTTTGGGCTTAGCTATCGTTAAAAAAAGCATTGAATATCACGGGGGGCAAATAGTGTACAAAAGGCTCAATGAGAAGTATACCTCTTTTAAAATTCAACTCCCCTTAAACAATTAGATCAGATGACATTCGAACAATTACACCTGAAAAAAGAAAGTAAAATCGCTTTTGTGACCATAACGCGTGAAAAAAAGTTAAATGCACTTGATTCTGCAACAATACAGGAGCTTCACGAGGCGTTTTCTGCTTTAGATGCTGATGCAGAAGTCAGGGCAATTGTGTTGACAGGGCAAGGTCAAAAGGCTTTCGTGGCGGGAGCGGATATTGCAGAATTTTCGTCTTTTAATCAGCAACAAGGAGAAGCTTTGTCTCGCGCAGGGCACGAAAAGCTTTTCGCTTTTGTCGAAAACTTAAGCACTCCTGTGATTGCTGCTATCAATGGATATGCTTTAGGGGGAGGATTAGAATTGGCCCTTTCTTGTCATATGCGTTTGGCCAGCGAAAACGCCAGAATGGGATTGCCAGAAGTAACCCTTGGACTGATTCCGGGTTATGGTGGAACACGGCGTTTGGGGCAAATTATCGGAAAGGGAAGAGCGCATCAGATGGTCGCTTCAGGCCAGATGATATCAGCCGATAAGGCGGTACAATGGGGATTGGTTAATGAAGTATATACTCAAGAAGAATTGTTGTCAAAAGCTACAGAATTGGCCTTGAAAATTGCCGCTAACGCACCGATTGCAGTTAGTCATTCGATCAAAGCCATCAATGCTCAATATTCAAATTCGGTGGATTCCTTTGAAACAGAAATAAAATTGTTTGGAGCTTGTTTTGCAACCAATGATTTTAAAGAGGGTACATCTGCATTTCTAGAAAAGCGCAAACCCGATTTTAAAGGAGACTAACCTTTGGGCTTATGCCAGGATGGTGTTTCTCCCCATTCCTCGTAAAACTGATTTAAAAACTGCACCATAAAGGCGTGTCGCTTTTCTGCGATTGCGATTGCGGTTTTTGTATGCAATTGTCCTTTAATCTTTAAGAGCTTTTCATAGAAGTGGTTGAGGCTTGGACCATCACTTTTTTTATAGGCCTCTTTAGAGTCAAATTGTAATGGTTGGATTTCTGGATCGTAGATTAGTCTGTTTTTATATCCTCCGTAGTGCAAAGCTCTACTAACTCCAATAGCTCCGATTGCATCAAGCCGATCGGCATCTTGAACAATCTTAAATTCAAGACGGTCGCAAACAGGGTCTTTTTCGCGGTCAAAGGCATTGCGAAAAGACATGTTTTTGATGATGAGCTCTACTTCTGTTATTTGAGGGCTACTTATATTTTGAGAAGACATGAATTCTACTGCCCTTTTCGGACCTAATTCTTCATCTCCATTGTGAAATTTTGAATCTGCAATATCGTGAAGAAGTGCAGCCAGCTCTACAACGAGAAGATCCAATGTTTGTTTTTCTTGAGCTGCTATGCGCAGTGCTAGGCGATGAACCCTTTGGATATGATGCCAATCGTGACCTGCTTCTGCTTCGACTAGAGCCTCTTTAACATAGCTAATGCAATTGGAGACGACGGCATTCATTGTACGGGCCTTTCAAGTTTAGAGGCGATTATAGCTTCAATCTTGGCTGCCAATTCTTTGCGGTCACCCTGGTTTTCGATTGCTGGATGTATAGTGTGTGATACTCGAACACCTAGACCTAATGGGTATTTTCCATAGGGCAGCATTTTATAGGAATTATTAATGGTAATAGGTACGATTAAAGCATCGGGCATTTTATCCATTAAAGCGATTAGACCAGCCACTTTAAAAGGTTTTAATTCGCCGTTTCTGCTACGCGTACCTTCTGGAAAAATCACAGCTGTAAACCCTTGACTATTTACATAATCTGCTAGCTTGTGTATTTCTGAAATTGCTTGTTTCCCGTCTTTGCGATCGATAAGTACAGACCCTCCGTATTTGAGATTAAATGAAATAGAAGGAATTCCTTTACCCAATTCTTTTTTGGTTACAAATTTTGGATGTAGGGCTCTTAAAGTCCAAAAGAAAGGTGGCACATCGTACATACTTTGGTGATTGGCTACAATCAAAAGCGGTCGATGTGAAATGAGATTTTCGGCACCTTCTAGTGTATAGCTCGTGCCCAGAATTTTTCCGGTGTGAATCAGTAAAAAATTTAAGACTGCTACACAGTAATCGTGAGCGTATCGCCCACCAAGTTTTAAACAGAGGTATTGCAAGGGATGAAACAGCAATAACCAAAATCCAAAAACGAAGAGAAATACGGGTGTTAGTAGGTGAGAGAGCAGTTTTTTCATCGGTTGTCAATCTATAAAAAAACCACCGCTAAAGGGTGGCTTATTTATGTTTTAATTACGAGCAAAACTCGTCGTAAGCCGACATTAGATTGTCAGCAATCATTTCTGCTGGCCTACCTTCAATGTGATGTCGTTCAATCATGTGCACCAATTCACCATCTTTGAACAAAGCCATTGAGGGCGAAGAAGGAGGAAAAGGAACCATCATTTCTCGAGCCTTGTTTACAGCTTCAAAATCAACTCCCGCAAATACGGTGATGAGTTGATCAGGATTCTTTTCGTTTTTCAAACTAAGTTTGGCTGCAGGTCTTGCATTCGCTGCTGCACATCCACATACTGAGTTTACAACCACAAGCGTTGTACCCTCTTTAGCAAGTGCCTGTTCTACTTCATCTGCAGTAAACAATTCATTAAAACCAGCCATGGTCAAGTCTTGTCGCATGGGTGTAACTAAATCTTCCGGATACATAATTTACATTTTAGTCGACAAAGATATGGGTTTTTCAAAAGTGTATCTTTGTAAATCATTTTAAAATATAGATGTTAAAATCACTCGCCCCATTATTGTTTTCTATACTCGGTTTTATGGTTATGAGATTGCCAGGAGCACTGATTGGCTATTTCATTGGTCGAATGTTTCAGGGGACAAGAGTTTATACCAGTAGAGGAGCTTTCAATGGTCCATTTCAATCCGTTTATCAACCCGATAATGATTTTCAGCTCAACTTATTGGCTTTAGCTTCTATTATCATTAAGGCAGACGGCGCAGTAGAAGAAGTGGAACTCAGAACCGTGAGAAATGCTTTCAAACAAATGTATGGTGAGGAGCGGGCGCAACAGATTTTTCGTCAGTACAAAACAGATTTTGATCAAAAAAACACTTCTTTAGAAGAGATATGCAGGCGAATTGCCATGCGTAGTCCAATGCAAACTCGAGAGCAAATATTTTTGTTTTTGCAAAGAGTAGCAAAGGCCGATGGAACTATTTCTGATTCAGAATTCCAAAAGTTGTCTCAGATTGCACGTCTGTTCAATTTGGGCCAACAAAATGTACAAGACACCTATAAACAGAGTTCTGCAGCAGCTTACAGCATTTTAGGTGTTTCAAAAGATGCCACGGATGCTGAGGTCAAAAACGCATACCGAAAATTAGTGAAGCGTTATCATCCAGATAAAGTAATTACCAAAGACGAGGCTTTGAAAATAGGTGCTGAAGAGAAGTTTAAAGAAATTCAAGAAGCCTACGAAATCATACAAAAAGAAAGAAATAACAACTAATGGAACAGATTTTATTTTACTTCGAATTGGGCTTAACACACGTCTTAGATCCCCAGGCCTACGATCATGTGCTTTTTTTAGCGGCATTAGCTCTGCCTTTCCAATTAAAAGAATTTACAAAAGTGGTGTGGTTAGCAACGGCCTTTACATTGGCGCACTGTACTTCATTAGCATTAAGCGTTTATAAAATAATTGAAATAGATTCGTCTATTATCGAATTTTTAATCCCTGTGACAATCGCAATTACGGCAGTATTCAATATTTTAATCGAACAATCAAAGGCTATACAATTTCCGTTTAGGTCACACCTTCTAGCCACTTTAGTGTTTGGGCTTATTCACGGCTTTGGATTTTCAAATTATTTTAAAATGTTGATGGATAGTGAGCCCGACAAATTAATGCCACTGCTTGGCTTTACAGGTGGAATTGAAATTGCTCAGCTGATTGTTTTGACGGTCGTTCTATTGTTTACAGGATTACTCTTTAAAGCGGCTCCAAATTGGAGTAAAAAAGTTATTCTCGCAATGTCTGTTTTAGTGATACTGATCTGTATTCCAATGCTTGTAGAAACCTTTCCTCTATGAAAGATAGCCCTGAAAATTTAAAACAACTTCGATACGACAAGGCCTATATGAAAATGGCTGAGCAGTGGGGTAAGCTCTCGCATTGCAAGCGTAAACAAGTTGGGGCCTTAATTGTCAAAGATCGAATGATTATATCTGACGGGTATAACGGTACGCCAACAGGATTTGAGAATTTTTGTGAAGATGAAGAGGGTTATACCAAATGGTATGTTCTGCACGCCGAAGCTAATGCTATTCTCAAAGTTGCAGGGTCTACTCAGTCATGTGAAGGTGCTACTTTGTATATAACACTTTCTCCCTGTAAAGAATGTAGTAAGCTCATACACCAAGCGGGCATAAAACGCGTTGTATATTTAAACGCTTATAAAGATGTTTCTGGTTTGGAATTTTTGAAACGCGCAGGAGTGAGTGTTGAACACCTTATTTTCGATTGATGCTAAAATTTATATTACGACTTATTGCTTTTTCTTTTTTTGCGGTCTTGTTCTTTGGTGCAGGATGGTTCTTAGCTGATACAGAAAATGCTTTTTATACATCAAACCCCACTAAAGAAAAATTAAATAGACTTATAGATTTTATTGATAGGGAGTACGTAGACCCTGTAAACACTGAAGAGATAGTCGATAAAACAGTAAATTCAATACTCTCAGAACTCGATCCACATTCTGTTTATATTCCAAAAAGTGACATGACCGAAGTTGCAGAGCAAATGCGTGGTGATTTTGTTGGCATTGGCGTCACTTTTCGAATGAAACAAGATACCGCGACCGTGGTTAAGGTCATAAAGGGAGGCCCGAGCGAAAAGGTCGGACTGCTCCCAGGAGACAAAATCATGATCGCAGATAAAGACACCTTGTTCAATAAAGAAATTGCTTCAGGAGAGATTGTTACAAGACTCAAAGGAGAAAAAAACAGTCAGGTTGAGTTAGAGATTTACAGAAAGGCCATTGACAGTTCATTTCAAGTCAAAATTAACAGAGGAGACGTTCCTATTGTTTCTGTAAATGCAAACTATATGCTCAATGATAAAATGGGTTATATTCAGCTTAATCGATTTGCTGAAAGCAGTTACACTGAATTTAAATTAGCACTTGAATCACTAATCCGTAGAGGGGCAGAAAAGCTCGTATTTGATTTGAGAGGGAATCCCGGTGGTTATATCGGCATTGCTGAGCAAATTGCAGATGAGTTTTTGGAGGCCAATCAAATGATTGTGTACACAAAAGACAAATCAGGTCGAATAGAAGAAAGTTTTGCCTCAAGTTTAGGCGTATTTGAAAATCAACCTGTTTATGTTTTGATCGATGAGAGTTCTGCTTCGGCTTCTGAGATTATAGCAGGTGCTCTTCAAGACAATGATTTAGGTACTATTGTCGGAAGGCGTTCATTTGGAAAAGGCCTTGTTCAAAGAGAGATGGAACTGGGTGACGGTTCAGCTGTTCGTTTGACCATATCGCGCTATTACACACCTACGGGGAGGTCAATTCAACGACCCTATCAAAAAGGCAAGGAAGATTATTATATGCAGATTTATGACCGTTATGACTCAGGAGAAATGGATTCGGCAGATAATATAGAAGTCAACGATTCTCTTCGATTTTTAACACCTAAAGGCAAAGTTGTTTATGGTGGAGGTGGGATTATCCCAGATGTTTTTGTGGCTGTTGAAAACACAACACTTGAAACCTTGAAAATGTTAGATGAAGAAACCTATATTTCTAATTTTGTTTTCAATTACTTAGAGCGCAATCGAAAGAGATATTACAATTTCACAAAGCAAGAATTCTTAAATGACTTCAACTTCACAGATGATGAAATCAGGGCTTTCATTGATGACCTAAAATCTTATGGTTTTGTCTTAAATCAAAAACAATACGGTCGTACCATTAATACCTTGATGAAAGCGAACATGGCTGACCAACTTTTTGATTCGAATATTGCCGCTCAACTAAGGGGAACCTTAGACCCAATGCTTGAGAAGGTTCTTGAAATTGAAAATAGTCAGTAAGCTTATTTTCCAGAAACTTTATCGTCGATTTTTTTAGAGGTTAGAAAGATTAGCATTATTACGATAGTGCACAAGGAAGCTGTGATTCCAATTAGTCCAATTAAGCTATCTCCTTCGAAAAGCTGTTCGAAATCAAGTTTAAACCCATTAATTACAATGAGAATAGTTGCGATTAGTATAATGATATATGCAAAAGTTTTTGACATAAAAATCAGTTTAAAAAAGTTGATTGATATTGGCAGCAAAGAGTTTAACGGCAATAGCCATGAGTATGACTCCAAACACCTTTCGAATAACATTTAGTCCAGCAGTTCCAAGCATCTTTTCAATTTTGACAGAAGATTTCAGAACTGCAAAAACAAAAATGATATTTATAATAATAGCGATGATGATGTTTTCAACATGGTATTCTGCGCGTAAAGATAAAATTGAAGTTAGCGTTCCAGCTCCGGCAATTAGTGGAAATGCAATTGGTACAACTGAAGCACTTTCAGGTTCTTCATCTTTGTAAAGAGAAATTCCCAAAACCATTTCAATAGCCAAAAAGAAAATGACAAATGAACCTGCAACGGCAAAAGAGTTTACATCAATACCGATTAACTTTAAAATAGTTTCTCCGACGAACAAAAAAGCAATCATAATGATAAGAGCCACTACAGAAGCTTTTTCAGATTGGATGTGCCCAACTTTTTGCCTCAGACTTATAATAATTGGAATGCTACCAAGTATGTCAATCACAGCAAAAAGAACCATTGTTGCTGTCAATATTTCTTTACCATTAAACTGCATGAGCTATTTCAAATTTCATGCAAAAATACTGAGATTATAGTTTTCTCCTTTTTTTCATTAATCTTTTTCCTATTGAAACTTGTTCTTTTTTAATTATATCTGGTTGTACAAATTCATTTGGAGTATTGTCTGTATTAATAGATAAAATGGCAGAGAAAATAAATGCTAACATAATTATGATTTTTAGTTATTAAAGTTTTTA
>JBMYMD010000030.1:0-15376 GCA_049596955.1 Flavobacteriaceae bacterium | reverse complement strand
GGGAGATGACCACGTTGATAGGCCATAGGTGTACGCATGGTGACATGTTAGCCGAGTGGTACTAATTGCCCGTATACTTGCACAGCCCCTTGTAGGCTCTTTTTTAGAAAATTAAACTGAAGATTGATGTTTTCATAGCATATACAGCTACATTTTAGGTGAATAAAGTCACTTGTCTCAATGGTTAAAGACATACCGTATTGAAAATTTAGGTGGCCATTGCAATGGGGATCACCTCTTCCCATACCGAACAGAGAAGTTAAGCCCATTAGCGCCGATGGTACTGCCCCACCAGGTGGGAGAGTAGGTCGCCGCCTCCTTCGAGCCCTGCACAGCAATGTGCAGGGCTTTTTTTATCGAGAAAATATACGATTTGGTCGAATGAAACGTTATTTAAGTATAATCATTCAATAGCACTTATCATGACAAAATCAATTACTTTCTTTCTACTTAATTTAATGGCTTTTACCAATGCTCTGGCTTTTGGAGATGATTTAGTTGTTATTCAACAAATCTCTGATTCAAATCAAAATCAGGTTGAAATAATTCAAGTAGGTGATTTAAATTCAGGGATTCTTTCGTTAGATCAATCGAACAGACAATCCATTTTACTGAATCAAGATGGTGAAAATCTTTTAGCTGAGATGACCTTTGTCTCGTCCAATCGAAATGAATTGATTATTGAACAGTATGGAGATCAAAATCAATCAAAAATGGATTTTAATGCTGCAAACCGAAATGATTTAAGTGTTTTACAATCTGGAACGAATTTGATGAGCACAGTTCTTCTAAGCGCCTCTAACGGTAATGAAATCAGCGTTATTCAAGAAGGTTTGGGACACGAATCTTCTATTAGTATTGTAAACGGTCACAACAATAGCATAGTGGTACGACAGATGAATTAAACACGTGGTAAATCACCTTCTTGTTTTAACGGCAAGTTCGTGGTACCCATTAAATATTTGTCGATGTAGTGCGCTGCCGAGCGTCCTTCAGAGATAGCCCAAACGATTAGAGATTGGCCTCTGCGCTGATCCCCAGCAACAAAAACATTGTCTACATTGGTCTGATAACTCTCAGTAGGTGCTGATATGTTGTTTCGACTGTCAAACTTTAAGTTGAGTTGTTCAGCAATTGATTTTTCTGAACCTGTGAAGCCCAAAGCAAGTAAGACTAAGTCGCAGTCCCAATTTTTCTCAGTTCCTTCGATCTCTTTTAATTGAGGTCTTCCATTTGAAAAATCCCATTCGACTTCGGTTGTTTGTAATCCAATTAATTCACCTTTATCATTACCGATGAATTTTTTCGTCGAGATACTGAAATGGCGCTCAGCTCCTTCTTTATGAGAACTACTCGTTCTGAGTCTCATCGGCCAAAAAGGCCAAGGTTGGTTTTCAGGACGGTCTGTTGTGGCCATCGGCATAATTTCAAAGTTAGAAACTGACTCTGCACCTTGTCGAATGGAGGTTCCGATACAGTCAGAGCCTGTATCACCACCGCCGATAACAATGACTTTTTTTCCTTTAGCAGGCAGGTGTCCTTCAAACTCTTTTTGCGCTGCAACTCTTCTGTTGTTTTCTGGAAGAAAATCCATGGCCTGCACCACTCCTTTGAGGTCGGATCCAGGTATGGGTAATTCTCTTTTAATGGTTGCTCCACCGCAGAGTAATAATGCGTCGTGCTCTTCTTTAAGTTGTTCTGCACTTATATCCTTACCGACATGAACTCCTGTTTTGAAGGTGATTCCTTCTTCGATTAACTGTTCTAGTCGTCTGTCGATAACTTGTTTTTCCATTTTAAAATCAGGAATACCAAAGCGCAAAAGTCCACCAATTTTCTCATCGCGCTCATATACAGTCACCTGATGTCCGGCTCGATTTAATTGTTGTGCAGCTGCAAGGCCTGCTGGACCTGAACCGACAATGGCTATAGTTTTTCCACTTCTGCTTTGAGGTGGTTGAGCCTTAATCCATCCATTGGTAAATGCTGTTTCTACAATATTTTTTTCAATATTTTCTATAGATACAGGATCTTCATTGATTCCTAGTACACAAGCCTCTTCACAGGGTGCCGGGCAGAGCCTACCTGTAAATTCTGGAAAATTATTAGTGGCGTGTAGAATATCTGTTGCTTTCTCCCAATTTTTTTGGTAGACAGCGTCATTAAAATCCGGAATGAGGTTTCCTAAAGGACATCCACTATGACAAAAGGGAATTCCGCAATCCATACATCTTGCCCCTTGAGTCTCAAGTTCTTTTTTACTAAGCGGCTTTGTAAATTCTTTATAATTCTTAATGCGTTCTTCAACAGCAGTTTGCCCCTCATCTTTTCTATCGAATTCTAAAAATCCAGTTGTTTTTCCCATATACTACTTAGCTAATTGCTTGTTCTTTTTCTAATCTTAATAATGCCAAGCGGTATTCCTCTGGCAATACTTTGGTAAAGTTTTTTAGTTCATTTTTCCAATCTCCCAAGAGTTGTGCTGCAATAGGACTCATGGTGTTGTTGTAGTGATTTTCAACGAGTTCAAAGAGTCTTTTTTGATCTTCTGCTTCAGTGACGTTAAGGAAATTAAGCATGTCATTGGTACAATTTTTTTCGAGTTCTTGATCAGGATTGTACACATAAGCAATACCCCCACTCATACCAGCACCAAAGTTACGTCCGGTTTTTCCTAAAATAACGACTTCACCTCCTGTCATGTATTCACAACCGTGGTCTCCAATGCCTTCGACTACTGCTATAGCTCCGGAATTTCGTACCGCAAATCGCTCTCCAGCCAGACCATTGATATAGGCTTCCCCAGAGGTTGCTCCATAGAGTGAAACGTTACCAGTAATTACGTTGTTATGTGGTTCAAAACTGGCCTCAAAAGGAACTTTAATGATGAGTTTAGCACCAGAAAGTCCCTTACCTAAATAATCATTTGTGTTTCCGTTTAGGGTTAAGGTGAGGCCTTTGGTTGAAAAGGCACCGAAACTCTGGCCTGCTGAGCCTGTAAAAGTCAATTTCAGCGTGTTTTCGGGTAGACCTTCACTTCCGTATATTTTTGAGATTTCATTACTGATAATAGCACCTACAGCTCGGTCGGTATTGGTAATATCGTATTCTAAGCTCGTTTTTTCCTTTCTGAATAAAGCAGGGTGAGCTTGCGCGATAATATCGAATTCAATAGATGAACTGATTTGATCCTCTTGTTTTTGCGAATTGTAGAGGGTTGATCCGTTTGGAGCTTCAATTTTTTCCAGAATTGGGCTAAGATCAAGTCCTTCAGATTTGAAGTGATCCACTGCTTTTTTGCGGTCGAGTTTTTGAACCTGACCAACCATTTCATTAATACTTCTAAACCCTAATTTTGCCATGATTTCACGCAATTCTTGTGCGACGAAATACATATAGTTGACAACGTGCTCAGGTTTTCCTTTGAATTTTTTTCGCAGTTCAGGATTTTGTGTTGCGATTCCTACCGGGCAGGTGTTCAAATGACAAACTCTCATCATTACACATCCAGAAGCGACAAGAGGTGCGGTAGCAAACCCGAACTCTTCTGCACCTAGAAGACAGGCTATAGCTACGTCTCTACCTGTCTTGAGTTGCCCGTCGCACTCTAAAACGACTCTACTTCTCAAATCATTCATTACAAGGGTTTGTTGTGCTTCGGCTATTCCCAATTCCCATGGTAAACCTGCGTGCTTTAACGAAGTTAATGGAGAGGCTCCAGTACCTCCGTCAAAACCTGAAATTAAAACCACATCTGCATTGGCTTTAGCAACACCGGCAGCTACTGTTCCAACTCCGACCTCAGAGACCAATTTAACGTTGATGCGTGCTTCTCTATTGGCTGATTTTAAATCGTAAATCAATTGAGATAAATCTTCAATAGAGTAGATGTCGTGGTGAGGAGGAGGAGAAATTAAACCTACATAGGGTGTTGAATTTCTTGTTTTTGCTATAGAAGGGTTTACTTTTGGTCCAGGTAATTGACCACCTTCTCCAGGTTTGGCACCCTGTGCCATTTTGATTTGAATTTCTTGTGCGTTGGTCAAGTAATTGGAACTCACTCCGAATCTACCAGAGGCTACTTGTTTAATGGCAGAGTTTTTCCAATCACCACTATCTTTTTTGTGAAAGCGTTCTACATCTTCACCACCCTCTCCAGAGTTACTCTTTCCTCCAATTCTATTCATAGCAACGGCAAGATTCTCGTGAGCTTCTTGACTGATGCTTCCGTAAGACATTGCTCCGGTTTTGAATCGCTTTACAATTTCAGTCCAAGGTTCCACTTCTTCTAAAGGAATAGGATCGTAATTGGTAAATTCAAGCATGCCTCTAAGGGTCATTAAGTGCTGACTTTGTTCGTTGACCAGCTTTGCGTACTCTTTATAGGTAGTAGGTTCGTTGTTTCGAACAGCCTTTTGGAGATACGAAATTGATAATGGATTGAATAGATGTTTTTCACCATCTCTTCTCCAGCGATACTGGCCTCCAATTTCTAAATCAAGACTCGCAGAGATCTTAGCGTCTTTGAATGCTTTTTGATGTCTTTTTTGAACTTCTAATTCTATTTCTTGTAGACCTATACCTTCTATTCTCGTCGGAGTATTTTCGAAATAGGTGTTTACTACTTTTTTATTAATACCGATACATTCAAAAAGCTGAGAACCTCGATATGAATTTAAGGTAGATATACCGATTTTGTTCATCACCTTTAAAATTCCTTTTCCAACGGCTTTGTTATAGTTCGTAATTGCTTCTTCAGCACTGATTGTTAAATCTTCGGATACAACGTGTTGTTCAATGATTTCATTGACCAAATACGGGTTTATAGCTGAAGCCCCAAAACCGAATAAAACAGCGAAATGATGTACTTCTCTCGGCTCAGCAGACTCAATGATTATGCTGATTTTAGAGCGCTTTTGAAGCCTGGCCAATCCCTTGTTTAAATTTGAACAAGCCAATAAAGCAGGAATGGCAGCTTTGTCTTGGTTTACGTTTCGATCCGATAAAATGAGAATATTGCTTCCTTGTTCGATGGCTGCTGTGGCGTCTGAAATCATATTCTTCAGTGCCTTTTCAATACCGTTAAGCCCTTCACTAACGGGATATAGCATTGACAGCGTGCTTACTTTGTAGTCAGGACTCTCGTCATGCTTTTTAATTTTATCTAAATCCTCTTTAGAGATTACAGGATTTTGAATCTTTAATTTTCTACAATGAATTGGTAGAGTTTCGAAAATATTTTGGTCGGCACCTAGTGTGAGGCTAATATCTGTTATGAGCTCCTCGCGAATACCGTCTAATGGAGGATTAGTTACTTGAGCAAAGAGTTGCTTAAAATAGTTGTACAACAATTGTGGTCGTTCAGATAAGACTGCAATTGGCGTATCTGCCCCCATTGATCCTATTGGCTCCTTTCCTTGTGAGGCCATTGGAAGTATGATGGTATTGATATCTTCTCGAGTGTAACCAAAAAATGCTGCCCTTTCTTCTAAACTAGAAGGTTCTTTTAGAGCTGGCATTTTGTTGTAAGGAATGTCTTTGAGGTAAATTAAATTTTCACTTACCCAGGTTTTGTAATCGTGTTTTGAAGATATTTTGCTTTTGATTTCTTCATCCTCAACGATTCGACCTTCTTTCATGTTTACTAAAAACATTTTTCCAGGTTCTAACCTACCGTGGTAAGCAATATTTTCTACTTCTACATCAACCACCCCTGTCTCTGAAGACATGATGACATACCCGTCTTTAGTCACTGAATATCGAGAAGGTCTCAAGCCATTTCTATCCAATAGCGCACCTATATAATCGCCGTCTGTAAAAGGAATAGAGGCGGGTCCGTCCCAAGGTTCCATGACGCAAGAATGATATTCATAAAAGGCTCTCTTGTCTTCAGACATATTTTCATTGCGTTCCCACGCTTCTGGAACGAGCATCATCATTACCTCTGGCAGAGATCTTCCAGACATCAAAAGGAGTTCTACCACCATATCAAGACTTGCGGAATCTGACTTGTGTGGAAGAACAACAGGTAAAATTTCTTTGATTTCTTTTCCAAAATAAGGACTGCTCAACAATTCTTCTCTTGAACGCATTCGAGCGACATTGCCTCGGAGGGTGTTAATTTCTCCGTTGTGGCAGATGTATCTAAAAGGTTGTGCCAAATCCCATGTTGGAAATGTATTGGTGGAAAACCTTTGATGAACTAAGGCCAATCGAGTCACTACGCGTTCGTCTCTCAAATCTGTGAAGAATGCTGAAATATCTTCTGGTACGAGTAAGCCTTTGAAAATGATAATTTTCGTAGAAAGACTGGGCAGGTAGAAAACATTGCCTTCTGAAAGTTTGGACTGGGCTACGGCGTGCTCCGTTTTTTTACGAGCGATGTAGAGCTTTACTTTGAACTCGAATTCATCTTGCACCTGACCATGACCAATAAATATCTGTTCGATTTCAGGTTCAGTTTGCATAGCAATACTGCCTAAAATATCCCTGTTTACAGGAACTTTTCGCCATCCTAATAGGGCAAGACCTTGTTCTTCAAGATTTTTTTGAAAAACATCCTTACAATAGCTGCGTTGATTTTCTTTTTGTGGTAAAAAGACGTTACCAGTAGCATAAGATCCTGCTTCTGGAAGCTCAAATTCACAATTATCTTTGAAGAATTGATGAGGAATGTCAATTAAAATCCCTGCTCCATCTCCAGTTTTTCCATCGGCATTGACAGCTCCTCGGTGTTTTAGTTTTACCAAGATTTCTAGAGCCTTGTGAATGATATCATTTGAACGCTTTCCTTCAAGACTACAGATGAATCCTGCACCGCAGTTATCGTGTTCAAAAGAAGGTAAATACAGGCCGCGTTTCGGTAAACTCATAGCAATAATTTAAAATAGCATTACAAGTTATTAAATATTAAGGGCCAAATTTCTTTTAGCTTCTATTATCGCTAATATGGTAAATAGGCATCTTTATTTTTCAGATTATCTAAAATTTGAAGCTTTATTTTGATGAATTATAAAAAGCAAAATATTTGTCTTAGGGTTTTTTTAACCGAGATTTTTTCAAGTATCTTAGTCTCGACTAAATCTACGAGGAGCATAACTTTATGGAGACCATAATTATCGCCATTTTTTTATTGGGCTATTTGTTCATTACCCTTGAACACAATATTAAAGTAGATAAGCTAATTCCTGCCTTAGCAATGATGGCTGTTTTATGGGCGGTAACTGCTTTAACACACTTGGATGTTTTTGAAGTAAATGCCCAACTGAAAGAATTAGAACCTACACATTTAGAAGAGATTTTGTTACACCATCTGGGTAAGACTGCAGAAATTTTGATCTTCTTACTCGGAGCCATGACTATTGTTGAAATTATAGACTATTTCAACGGCTTTGTAACTATAAAAAACTTTATCCGTACTCGACAAAAATCCAAATTACTCTGGATATTCTCGATTTTAGCTTTCATCTTATCTGCAATTATTGATAATCTAACGGCTACTATAGTTTTAATTACGATTCTTCAAAAGGTTATTCATCAAAAAGATGTTCGACTTTACTTCGCAGGTTTAATCATATTAAACGCAAATGCAGGTGGTGCTTGGTCACCTATCGGTGATGTGACAACCACTATGTTATGGATTGCAAATAAAGTGGATGGTTTCTCATTGGTAAATAGAGTGTTGGTGCCTTCAATATTCTGTATGGTAGTTCCAACAGTTATAGCCAGTCGTTTTAAAGTATTTAGAGGAGAAATAGCCGAATTGCCGGCAGAAGAAAAAGGTGATGAGAATTCCAGATTTGGGTCGTTTATGCTGTATTTAGGTCTAGGTGCAATAGTTTTTGTTCCCTTCTTTAAAACAGTTACACATTTACCACCTTATGTCGGTATGATGCTTTCGCTGTCTATTGTGGCCTTAGCGGCTGAAATCTTAACGGGTACAAGATTTAGTCTGTCAAAAACCGACAAGAAAATTGATGAACTGGAACATCACTCTCCTGTTCATACAGCGATGACGAAAATAGAATTGCCTAGTATTTTGTTCTTCTTAGGTATTTTAATGGCCGTGGCATGCCTGGAATCTTTAGGAATCTTATTCAATTATGCAGAAGCCTTAAATCATGCGATTCCCAATAAGGATGTTGTTGTACTACTGCTTGGAATTGCCTCTGCAGTAATCGATAACGTGCCCTTGGTGGCTGCTTCTATGGGAATGTTCTCTGAGGCTCCAGATCATCCTCTATGGCATTTTATTGCTTATTCAGCGGGTACAGGAGGAAGCATGTTAATCATTGGTTCTGCTGCTGGTGTAGTTGCTATGGGTATGGAAAAAATTGATTTTTTCTGGTTTTTGAAAAAAATCACTTGGCTCGCTTTAGTCGGCTTTTTATCGGGTGCATTGGTATTTGTCCTAATGAGAGACTATCTTTAAACTACTATGAATCAAATTCAATCAAATTCATTGAGTGTCATTGACATGATTGTCAATGGTGGCGCAGGGAGTATCATTATTATATTAATTCTCTTCGCACTACTGATGTTGGCTGTTTATATTTACGCTGAGCGAACCTTGACCTTTAACGGCCTTTTAAAATTAGACAGTGGGTTTGTCGATGATTTGAACAAAGAATTGAGAAGAAACTCCATGAATGTTCAAAAGGCCATTACAATTTGTAAGAAAAGTGATCATCCTTCGGCTAGAATAATTCGCAGAGGTTTAGAGCGTTTTAAAGACAAAAATGAATTAGGACCAACAAAAACAGCGATTGAAAATGAGGCGCAATTCGTCGTTTACGGTCTAGAGAGGAATATTAATATTTTGGCAACCATTTCTGGTGCAGCTCCTATGATTGGATTTTTGGGAACGGTTATTGGAATGATTATCGCTTTTCATCAGATGGCTAATAGTGGAGGTCAGGCCGAGATGGCAGAATTGGCCTCTGGAATTTATACCGCAATGACTACTACCGTGGGAGGCTTAATTGTGGGTATTTTAAGCTACATCGGCTATAATCATTTAGTCACTCGTACCCAGCTCATTGTTCACGATTTAGAAAAAAAGGCATCTGAGTTTTTAGAGGAACTAGATAAATAAACTTATGAAGATTCAGCGAAAGAATTTGATTAATCCTCAGTTTAATATGTCTTCTATGACAGACGTAGTTTTTTTGCTTCTCATTTTCTTTTTACTTACCTCAAATGTTCCTAAAGCTTTAGACTTAATTACGCCCACTGCTGAGGGAAATCAAACTAAGGCTGCAGATCCAAATATGGTTACTGTTAGCATTGACAAAACCCTTAATTGGTTTATCGATGGTGAGCAAATTTCATCAGATTATTTAGAAATAGAACTTGACAAGGCTTTAGAGCGAATCGAAACGCCTACTATTATCCTGTACGCCGATGAAAATATTCCGCTTAAGGAAAGTGTAAAGGTGATGAACCTAGCCAACAAAAAAAACTACAAGCTTATTTTGGCCGTGCAGCCCGAAGGTTAATACATGCAAAACTATAATCAAACACTGGAGTGGATGTTTAATCGTCTACCGATGTATCAGCGTGATGGTAAATCGGCATTGGAGTTCAAACTTGATAAAACCTACTCATGGCTAGACCATCTCGAAAACCCCCATTACAAGTTTAAATCCATTCATGTTGGAGGGACCAATGGTAAAGGGTCTTGCTCTCACATGCTCACTTCAATATTGATGGAAGATGGATATCAAGTGGGGATGTACACCTCTCCTCATTTAGTGGACTTTAGAGAACGTATTCGCACCAACTCTGGCATGTGTTCAGAAGAATTTGTGATGACCTTTATTTCGACGCACAAGGATTATATTTTGGCTCATGCATTGAGTTTTTTTGAACTCACCGTGGGAATGGCCTTTTCATATTTTGCCGATCAAAATGTTGACATAGCCGTTATAGAAGTAGGTATGGGAGGAAGATTAGATTCCACAAATGTAATTATTCCCCTTATGAGTATTATAACAACTATTGGCTTGGACCATCAAGCCTTTTTAGGTGATACCTTAGAAAAAATAGCTCACGAAAAGGCTGGAATTATTAAGCCTAATATCCCTGTAATTATAGGCAATACTCAAGAAGAAACAGAAAGGGTGTTTCAAACTAAGGCAGAGGAGCAAAATGCTCCAATTTACTGGGCTTCAGATACTCCTTCTGGATTTAAATCAGATTTGAAGGGAACTTATCAAGTTTTCAATATAAACACTGTGGTTACTGCTATAGATGTTCTCAATAAGCACATTGAATTTTCAATTTCTCCAAAAGCGGTGAGCGATGGTTTGCAAAAGGTTGTCGCTAATACTGAAATTCAAGGAAGATGGCAATGGCTAAAGAAAAACACTGTTTGTGATACTGCTCACAACGTAGATGGATTACAATTTGTTTTTAAGCAGTTGGCGGATCAAAAATATGATAACCTCTATATTGTTTTCGGAATGGTGAAGGATAAAAACATCGATGATATCCTAGCCCTTTTACCCAAAAAAGCCCATTACTATTTTACTGCTCCAAAAATTAATAGAGCTCTTCCTGCCTCAGAATTATTTGAGCATTCAAAACGATTTGACCTAAAAGGGGAGTACTGTTCAAGTGTCACAGACGCCTATCACAAAGCACAACTAAATGCAGGTAAATCAGATTTGATTTTTATAGGTGGAAGTACTTTTGTGGTTGCAGAAGTACTATAGACTAGTTTTGGTCAAGCATGAGTTCTTGTGTCGCCAAAGCTTTCGACTTTTTGTAGGCTTCGCTGAAGTTGCTTAATAATCTTTTGTATTGTTGCGAATAAATCAGTGCTCTTGATAGATATCCATTGAATCTTTTTGATAGATAAAACGATCTGTCAAAATCGTAATTCAATAATTTTTCTTTTCCATAAAATTCTCCGTTCATCATATCATAACCTGCTCTGATATTAAAGTTTAGATACATCTGATCCGTAAAATTCATATTCCACGAATCAATTTCATTCGATATGGCATAGTTTCTTTCATTCAAATGATTGTAGATTTCTAGTAGATTAGATTTGAGTTCATCGCTAGCAATTAATTCAAAAGTACCGGTTGAAATCATCTGATTAAAAACCCCTTTTTTTGGAAAAAATGACAAGGCTATATTAATCTGGATCGCTGAAGAAAGTGCCTTGTGATCATCTAAGAGTAGGTGGTTTTTTTCAATGTCATTTTGAACTAAATTGATTTTGTTTTCACTTTCATTCAACTCGTCAATAACCAGTTGAATTTGATTGATATCGTCCTCTAGGGTTACGATTAAATCATTGAGATAGGTGTTTTTCAACTCATAGTTGGCTTTCGTTTGGTTAAGGTTTCCTAAATAAAATGAGAATAAAACACTGGCAAAGATGACTAATCCTTCAATAGTGTATTTGAGATAAGGCGAAAGAACTACCTTTTTAGTTTCCATGTCTGATAGGTTTGCTTAAAGATATGACATGAAAATTAAGCAGAGGACTATCCTCGTTGATTGACAAAAAAGAAGCGATTTGAATACTTTAAATAAAGAAAGGATATAAATCAATGGTGATTATTCATGTCGGCACATTTTTTTTAAAAAAGTACTTGTAGAGTCGATACTTAAAATTATATTTGCAGTCCTCAATAATGAGAGGGCTCTTAGCTCAGTTGGTTCAGAGCACCTGCCTTACAAGCAGGGGGTCACTGGTTCGAATCCAGTAGGGCCCACATCGATAAACTAGGTCTTCAGTTTTGAAGGCCTTTTTTTGTGGGGGTATACGCCAACTCCATAGCTGTAATTTGTATTGAAGAGCATTTAAAACTTATTGAAAGTATCACTAGTTTTAAATAAAAACTAAAAAACAAAAATATCAACTATTATGTTTGGGCTATTTAAAAGAAAAACAGAATTAGAAAAACTTGAAATTAAGTATAGGGCTTTGTTGAAAGAAGCATATGAATTCTCTAAAACGAACAGGAGTAAAAGCGATCAAAAAACCTTTGAAGCTGAAGAAGTATTAAAACAAATGGAAATTCTAAAGCAAAAAAAATAAGCTTTTGGGTTACTGAAAATTAAGTGTGGCGCTTTCTTATTAATTGGGCGATGACTACTAATATAGACTGTCATACAATGTAGATATGCTCGAAAAAATGCATCTCAATTAAATGCATTTATAAAAAGGGAGTCCACGGACTCCCTAGTAACTAACACAAGTAAAATAACTTTAAGCATCTTGAATGCTTGAGACGTATCAAAGATGCAAATAGAATTCAAGTGTGGAGTTAGTATTTTATTATGAGTTTTTTATCAAAACGTAAGGTATTAACTATCCATGTAAGGTGAATGGATTATATTGCATTTCTAAAAACATATGTTCTTCACATGAAAAATTATTTTATAAATACCGCATTTTGTATCCTTTGTCTCGTATTTACCTTACAGCTCTCGGCGATGGATGATTTTGAAGTCAAAGAGCCCATAACAGACGTTGTTATTCTAGCCAATGGTGAGTCAATTCAAGGCGAAATTGTTAAGTTTTCTGCAAATTCATTGAAAATTAAAAATGACGATGGTATTCTTAAAATTAAGAACAATGAAATTGGACTTATTGCATTAGCTCAAGAATTAACTGCGGCCGAAAAATATCAGTTGGGAATATTAGACGGTAAAAGATACGCCTTAAATAAAGGTGGCAATTTAGCAGTAGGTTTCTTTTTTGGATTGATAGGGACTGCAGTAGTTTATGTGTCTTCGGATCAATTACCATCTTATCAAGCTGCTAATGGAGCTCAAAAAGCCATTGCCAATGATATTAATTATATACAAGGCTATGAGAAAGGGGCGCGTTCTAAGTCAGGAAGTCAGGCTTTAATAGGTAATGGAATTTTAGTTTTGCTGTACGGATTAAGTTTGTCAGGTGTTTAAGCGAACTTTCCTAAGAAGTTAAAATCAATTATATGTCTAGGAAAATAATCCATACCCTCTTGAGCTTGGTTCTACTGTTTAGTAATTCCACCTTAATATGGGCAAAACCACTTGATCTAAATGATGTGAGTGACGTCTTAGTTACTACTGATGGTGCAATACATAAAGGTGAAATTGTGAAGTTTTCGGTCAATTCTGTAAAAATTAGAAATGCCAATGGTTTGACTAAAATCAAGAATAATCGTATTTCTATAATTGGTATTAATCAAGAATTAACAGATGCTGAAAAATATCAGTTAGGAATACTAGACGGAAAGAGATACGCCAAGAATAAAGGAGGGAACATAGCCGTAGGTTTCTTTTTAGGCCTTATAGGAACAGCTGTTGTTTACCTTTCATCAGAACAACTCCCCTCACAATCTGTGGTTTCCAACGAAAACAATCTTATTGTTAATGACATTTATTACATCCGAGGATACGAAAAAGGTTCAAGAAAAAAATCAACAACTAATGCCTTATTAGGAGCTATTACTTCAACGGTTGCTGTCACTGTTTATGCCTTAAATGTATGGATGAATTTGGATGATAATTAATAGTTTAAAAGCTATTATCTAGGAATATGAAAACCTTATAATTCGGTTGCTTTTTAACGAATAAGCTTGAAAGTATGCAGAATAGGCAGAACATGGCTATGGAATATTTTCAATTAAATCAGATCAGTTTCAGTTAAAACTCAGGTAATTCCTCTTAGTGCACTACTATTTTTAAGAATACACTTAAAGTGTTGTGTTCATCGTAATATCGACGAAATACATCTTGTATTGATTAAGAAGGTATAAGTTTGGGCTATCCAAATCTTATATTATGAAAAAATCTATTCTAGTGATGGTTTCTTTGTGTGTTACCGTCTATTTACAAGCACAATCTCCAATAGGTCTTTTACGCAGTAAATTTGATATTCAAATGTCAAATAATGGAGATCTGATACTAACCTCAGTATTTTTTGGTGATGGAAACGAGATTTCTTTTGTCAACGAACACTTGGGTTGTCTTGACCAAGATGCTGAAATCACATTTTTATTTGAACGTAACAATGAGCTTTCTTTTTCCAAAGAAGCCTTTGGTTGCATGGTAATAAGTACTCAAGAGTTCATGTCAAAAAATAAAAGGACCTGGTTTGCCTTGAAAGAATTCGAAATCGTTGGCATTAAAATTTGGACTGGAGAAACTCTGTTCAGTTATTATGAAGACCACAAAGAATTGTTTACAGCTATAAAGCATCATATGATGAAAGGAAAGCTTCCTAAGAGCTGGCTCAGAAAAAATCAAGATGTGCTTGATCCCAACTATTGGATTATCAATTCCGATTTAAGTAAGTAATACTTATAAATACGATTAAGTTCATAAATATTCTTTCTTAATTGTTCTGTACAAAGAATTAAGTATTCTAAATTCTAATAGTGTGCCTGAAGGTCTTCAGTTTTGAAGGCCTTTTTTGTTGGGTTCACTCATAATGTCTAATATTGTTTTTATCTACTAATTACGATATGTACTATCCGCTCAATCTTCAAAACACAGATATCTTTCCCTTATTCGGAGATTATTTAAAAGGAGAGCCCTACGTTTTTGACTTCTCTTCTAGTAATCCAAAAACCTTAGAATATAATTTGACTGATTTTGAAGTTTTTGATCAAATGATTTTTGAAGAGTTATATGCGTCTTCTGCACAATGGGGTATCGGAAGGTATTTGGAGGAGCGAAAAAATTTACTGAGATTATATTCGAATATCATTCAAGAGAAACGTTATTACCATTTGGGCTTAGACATTGTTGTGCCTTATGATGTCCCTATGTACGCTCCTTTAAATGCAGAGGTCTATAAAATTGGTAAAGAAACACAAATAGGAAATTACGGTGGCTTTGTCATTTTAAAGCACTGTGTAAATCAGGTTACCTTTTATTCTTTTTATGGGCATTTAAAAACTCCTCACAGCATTTCTGAAGGAGATCAAATAAAGGCGGGTCAAGAATTTGCTCGAATTGGTAAAGAGAGTGATAGCGGCGGATGGTTCTGTCATGTACATCTTCAAATCTTAACAGAGCGAGCTGTAGATGAAGGCTATCTAGATTGGGGCTACATATCACCCGACTTAATGCCTATGGTAGCTTCTCACTTTCCTTCTCCATATTTTTTATTCAATTATTAGTCAGGTCAAATAATTGTAGTTATACTTTAAATTACCTGTACAAACGCCTATTTTTGCCAAGAGTTCCGTTAGCTCAGTTGGTTTAGAGCACCACCTTGACAGGGTGGGGGTCATTGGTTGAAACTCCATGTAGAAAAGGGCTTAAGCAGTTACTGAATTATTAACTGCCAAATAAGTGCCAAAATGGATGCAATTAATTACCCTAAAGTTGTCTACAGGAAAGACCAAAAAGTTTATTTAGA
>JBMYMD010000029.1:15589-15859 GCA_049596955.1 Flavobacteriaceae bacterium | reverse complement strand
CTTCTACGCCTTTTAGTAATCGTCTAGCCACACCTCCTTCAGGAAATACTATTTGGAAATAACTTTTGTGAATTCATCGGCAATGCGGCGACGATCTTTCCAAGCCGCTTTTCGGTATCCCTTATGGGTTAAAAACAGAAAACTTCGGTTTAATAAAAACGGCAAGGTTTTAAAAGTGAAAAGGCGCACATAGTAAAGAGCGGAGTTAAAAAGCTTATTTTTCTTCGAGACCTTGAAGAGCATTTTAGAAAATGTAAAAGGAGCAAAACT
>JBMYMD010000029.1:0-15579 GCA_049596955.1 Flavobacteriaceae bacterium | reverse complement strand
ACTTTGAAAAGCTTTTGAAAACGTGCTTAACAGGCTAGCGTATTTTTTAGTTTTTAGATCTGTACCAAAAAGTGCAGAGACTTGCGTTTTATTTTTTTGAAGAAAAACTAAACTATCACAATACGATCGAAACCCGACCATAGATAATATATAGCCGTTGTCGTTGAGTTGCCAATTATAAATATTGTGCAAACACAGGTGTTTTAAATTCGGAATGGGCATTCCTTTACACTCTTCTTTGTCCTTGAGAATAGCTAAAGGGTCTAATGATTCGATCGTCTGATCAGTGACCTTTTTATGAATTTCTACGGCACCAATATAATCTGGGTGTACCAGGCGACTGAGGTGTCTGTGGTCAGCTATATCGAGTTTACCAATATTGGATTTTTCAACATTATTGATATAGCCTGCTTTACGAAATAGGGCATCTGCTCTTTCTTGGTCTTGTTCATTGACCAAAAGATCGATATCACCAACCATACGAGAACCTATATCACTGTAATAATCTGAAATTAAAAGTGCGGTGCCTTTTAAAAAAACGAATTCAATGCCTTCTTCTTGTAGTGTTTTAGCGATAATTTGAGCCTGATTCAAAATCGCCTCATTACGCTCTTTATTTAGGCGATAGATTTCGTGTAAGTAATCCGCCAAGTCTGCTTCGAGAAATTCAAGTGCTTTTTTAGTTCTAAGACTTACATAAATGTGAGGTAAAATGAGCCCTGAACTGGCCATCATCAAAATAGAATCCCAATCAAACTCCAGTAGTGCCCCCGGCTCAAGTTTATTGTTTTGATTTACAATAGCATCTATTTGTCTTAAAATGTCTAAAGCGTTAGTCATCAGCAAAGATTTGATTTTAGCGATTTTACAGCAGATTCAAAATTAGAATATATCAGCTGATAAGCCTCAATTGAAGCCAGCCAATTCATAAAATAGCTCGCGTGCGACTCTTCAGCACAGATCCAAGAATCTTCGATGAGTATTTGCGCAACCTCTGTAGCAGTGGCTTTGGATAAAGTCGTCTCTGCTTCAGCCTCATATTTAATCAGCACTACTTTTTTGCTCATATGTGCCCAAGTTTGTTCAGGAGCATTTAGCGCTAAGTACTGTATTTCTTTGGAACGATCAATTTCAAATGAGGGCGCAAATCGATGAATGACATCTCTTGAACCTATTTTTATAGAAGGCTGAGAAGGATTCCAATACATCTTATTCGCTACTCCATCAAAGGGAATCATATCGTCGGAAATAAATGAATATCCGCTAAGGGCCAATAGCGCTGCAAAAGTACTTTTACCACTGCCGGATTTTCCCATAAAAATAAGAGGCGTATCATTAATGATAGCTGCAGAACCGTGAAGTGTGGCCGTCAAATCACCCTTTACATCATGCACTCTTTGAAGTAAAAAGTAATTGAATTTACCAAAGAGCGTGCGCATATTGTCAACAGTATTACTGTACCTGTTTTCACCATCTTCTTGAATGCTAATCACATCTGCTTGTTTGGAGATACTTAGCGTCGCATCGACTGCTACACCTTCTTCGGTAACATAATTTTGAATCATTGGATAGAAAAGCGGGTAACATTCCTTATCAAATTCAACTCGTATGCATTTATCGGCAATCTGAAAGTAAGCAGTGATTGCTGAATTTGTTGAAGCTGAGTCCATCAAAATTTCTGAGTGCGTTCTAGGAGCCTCACATTGCAAAAAAAACGCTTTGAGTTCTTGCGCGAGCTCTTCATCTAAGGCCTCATTATTTTCAAGATATACATCGACAAGCTCCTTGATTTTTTCAGAAACCAAGACGTATGAATTTGATGCTTTGAACCAAAGCAAACTAGCTGTATCCAGTTTGACACTTTTAGAATAGCCCATAATTTTGATTAAAATCTGTAGTTAAAACGTTGTGTATTAAGTATTATTATATGTATTCATGGTTTGTTGGAGACCAGCAAACACAAATGAACAAATCAAATCTGCTGCTCGGTTTAATCGCTCATCAAGTGCCTTTAATTCCTCGGGTTTCCATTTGCCCAAAACATAGTCAACTTGTCGGCCTTTATTATAGGTACTTCCTATCCCAAATCGAAGACGAGCATAGGCTGCAGTTTGCAATTTATCTTGAAGATCTTTAAGGCCGTTGTGACCGCCATCACTTCCTTTAGCTTTGAGCCGTAGGGTACCAAAGTCAAGATGTAAATCATCTGTAACCACCAGTAATTGTGCGATATCAATTTTTTCTTCTTGCATCCAAAATTTGATTGCCTTACCGCTGAGGTTCATATAAGTGCTGGGTTTTAAACAAATCAGCGTTTTGCCTTTGTACTTGACCTTGGCGATATCCCCAAGTTTTTGAGTTTCAAAAGATCCTCCTAAATCGTTTACGAGTTGGTCAAGGACCTCAAAGCCAATGTTATGACGGGTTCCGCTATATTCGGATCCTATATTTCCTAGACCTACGATTAAAAATTTTTTCATGAGCTGCAAATTAGCCAAAAAAAAAGCACCTCAAAATAAATTTAGAGGTGCTTTATTTGAAATGTGAAATGATTTACTCTGCTGCTGGAGTTGCTGCTGCTTCAGCCCCTTCTTCATCTTCATCCTCGTCATCGGCCACGGCGTTTCTAGACGCTTTTACTTGAACGATAGAAGTGTTGTCAGGGTGTAAGAAGGTGTATTCTTCAGTCTTAACGTCTCCCACAGAAATGGTACCTCCAATTCTCAGCTTAGAGATGTCTACCATGATGGCATCAGGTAGGTTGGCAGGTAATGCTCTTACAGTAAGCTTTCTTTTTCTAAAGAGCATTCGTCCACCGTTTCGAACCCCAGGTGAATTTCCTTCTAAACGAACAGGAATATTCATACTCACCGGCTTATCTTCAAATAATTGATAAAAGTCGATGTGCATAATTCGGTCAGTTACAGGGTGAAACTGAATGTCTTGTAGTACAGCTTCGTAAGCTTGGTGACCTTCTAATTCAATTACGACAGTATGCGCATTTGAAGTGTAAACCAATCCTTTAAAACTAAGTTCATCAGCTGAAAAGTGTATTGGTTTTTCCCCTCCGTAAAGTACGCAAGGGACCTTTTCAGCATTACGTAAGGCCTTGGTTGACACCTTGCCCACGCTTTCTCTTTCGGATCCTTTGATTGTAATTGCTTGCATGTATAAAAATTAAATAATAAACTTTGATGCTATCGATGTATTTGAGTGTACGCGTTGCATCACATCTGCAAATAGATTGGCACAACTCAGTACATTAATTTTGTCGCTTTTATGTTCTTTATGAATAGAATCAGTGATAATCAATTCTTCAAGTGCAGAGTTCTCAATGCGCTCATAAGCACTTCCCGATAAAATTCCGTGTGTAGTAATGGCACGCACACTTTTAGCACCTCTTTCAATCATAAGGTCAGCAGCCTTGGTTAAGGTTCCTGCTGTATCAACCATGTCATCTACTAAAACTACATTCTTGCCTTCGACTTCTCCAATAAGTTCCATATGGGTCACGATATTGGCCTTTTCTCTTTGCTTGTAACAGATGACTACGTCAGATTGAAGGGCTTTTGAATAACTGTAGGCACGTTTTGAACCTCCCATATCAGGAGATGCGATACAGAGATTATCCAGATTTAAATTGCGTAGATAGGGTAAAAATATAGTTGAGGCAAAAAGATGATCCACAGGTCTTTCGAAAAAACCTTGAATCTGATCGGCGTGCAAATCCATTGTAATGATTCGAGTAGCACCTGCAGATTCGAGCATTTTAGCGATTAGTTTGGCTGCTATTGGAACTCTAGGCTTGTCTTTTCGATCTTGTCTTGCCCAACCAAAATATGGCATTACTGCCGTAATATGTCTGGCTGAGGCTCTCTTAGCTGCATCAATCATCAGCAGCATTTCCATTAAGTTTCTCGAACTTGGGTTGGTAGAACCAATAATAAAAATTCTTGCTCCGCGAATCGATTCCTCGTAACTCGGCTGAAACTCTCCATCGGCATACTCTGAAAAAATGACATTACCCAGTTTAGCGCCGTATGATTGCGCAATTTTTTCCCCTAAGACTTGGCTTTGTCTACAGGCAAAAATTTTCGGTTCTGGAACTTGATAAGACATATGTGTGATACTCAGTATATTCTAAGGAGCGCAAATTTAATTAAATTTTAGTCTTAACCGCGAAATTTACCCTTTTTTGTGTGCTGTAAATTGAAAAAGTTTACTTTTGCAATCCATTTTTATACCTCTTAGCCTTGGTGGCGGAATTGGTAGACGCGCTGGATTCAAAATCCAGTTTCTTCGGAAGTGTGGGTTCGATTCCCACCCAAGGTACAGCCCCAAACCTCGTAATTTACGAGGTTTTTTATCTCACGACTTGTGTTGAAACTTAATAAGTAGAAATACTTTTCTTTGTGGTATCCGTGAGATGGTTAAATAAAAATAAATGAGATTTAGATTATTCATTGTTACCTCCGTACTAAGTATTGTTTCTGCAATTGCACAGAATACCCTCAAGATTACAGTAAAAGACACTTTGAGCAGTGAACCGCTGATCGGAGCCAATGCATTTATAGCGCAAATCAATAAAGGAGCAATTTCAAACGAACAAGGTGAGATTTATTTCGTTTCCTTAGCCAGCGGAGTTTATTCCTTGAACATTAGCCATGTAGGATATGTTTCAAAAGCCTTCACTTTCAATATTACAGGAGATAAAGAGCTACAGGAAAAGCTTGTTTACCTCCATCCTCAAACTGAAGAAATGGAGGAGATTATTTTAGTCTCTACCAGGAGCAGTCGAACAATAGCTGATATACCAACAAGAGTAGAAGTTATCGCAGGCGAAGAACTCTCTGAAAAAGGAAATATGAAACCTGGTGATATTCGCATGCTTCTCAATGAGAGTACAGGTATTCGAACACAACAAACTTCTGCTACCAGTTACAATTCAAGTATTCGTATACAAGGCTTAGACGGAAAATACACCCAGCTGCTCAGAGACGGTTTTCCGCTGTATTCAGGATTTGCTAGTGGTTTAAGTCTCATGCAAATAGCGCCTTTAGACTTGAAACAAGTGGAGGTTGTCAAGGGATCGAGTTCTACATTATTCGGGGGTGGAGCCATCGCTGGCTTGGTCAATTTAATTTCTAAGACCCCTGAGGAGGAGCCTGAACTGAGTTTTATGCTTAATACAACATCTGCTCTTGGTCTTGATTTGAGCGGTTTTTACGCTAATAAAAACAATAAATTAGGCACAACAGTTTTTGCTTCATACAATTTGGGGACACCCTATGATCCCGCAAATATCGGATTTACCGCTATACCAGAATTCAACCGACTTACCTTTAACCCAAAATTATTTTGGTATTTAAATCAAAAAACAACACTTCGCTTTGGGATGAATACCATTTGGGAAAACCGTTTAGGAGGTAATATTGACTATGCGAAAGGTGATAACGTTATCAATCCCTATTTTGAATCTAATGAAACTCAGCGTATTTCAACACAATTTCAACTGAACTCAGATTTAACTGAACACAGTCGATTGGAAATTAAAAACAGCTTCAATTTTTACGATCGAAGCATACAAGTTCCAGATTTCAGCTTTAGCGGATATCAACGTTCTTCTTTTAGTGAATTCAATTTTTTAACCACCACAAAAAAAGGTGTTGAATGGATACTAGGGGCAAATTTGTGGACAGAGTACTTCAATGATACTAGAAATAATGAAGTTTTGGCCTTAGATCAATCCTATAAGATCGTTGGGTTATTTGCTCAAAACCTTTGGGAATTAAATGATAGTGTTTCCCTTGAAACAGGACTTCGAGCTGATTTTCACTCGGATTACGGAACTGTTATACTTCCAAGAACTTCATTGCTTTATCAACCAACTAATGCATTGACTATTAGAATGGGGGGTGGATTGGGCTATAAAACCCCAACTGTTTTTACAGAAGATGCTGAACGACTTCAGTTCGTAAACGTTTTACCCATAAACACAAGTGATACTGACCTAGAACGTTCTTTAGGAGGTAATTTTGATTTAAACTATAGGTGGAATCCGTTTTCAGGAGTATCCATGTCAATCAATACTCTTCTGTTTTATACCAAGATTAATGACCCAATGTCGTTAATACTAGGTAATAATGGTTTTTATTCATTTCAGCAAAACGGTGGTTATGTCGATACTCAAGGTGTAGAGGTCAATTTAAAGATAAAGTACGGTGATTTTAAGTTGTTCACTGGCTATACCAATGCCGATGTCAAGCAATATGAAAACGGATTAGTTTCTGATTTTCCTTTAGTAGCCAAGCATCGTTTAAACAATGTCCTAATGTTTGAAAAAGAAGAAAATCTTTGGGTTGGTCTTGAAGCCTATTATTACAGTCCTCAACAATTAAGTAATGGCAATCTAAGTCAGTCATTTTGGATTATGGGTCTGATGAGCGAAAAAAAATTAGGAGACAAGTTTTCAATATTTCTGAATTTTGAAAACTTTTTAGATACCCGTCAAACAAGGTTTGGATCAATTTACAGTGGAAACATCGCAAACCCACAATTTCTTGATATCTACGCTCCAATGGATGGATTCGTGGTAAATGGGGGATTTAAACTTAAGCTGTAAAGTAAAGGCGTCTCAATTTTTAAGTGGTGAAAGGTTTTAACACTATTTCTGATATTGACAAAGCTTAATTCTCATTGAGTATTCGAATTAATTTTTTTGGGGATAAATACTCAAAGAATCTTCTTTCAACTTCAAATCTTTCATTGAGGATAACAATAGCCGGTAAAGAAAAAGGTTCATTTTCTCTTGAGGCTAAAATTAGGGCAATTTGGTGTGTAGGGTTTCTTTTTTTTCCAACCTCTTGGTTGATGTAGACTTGATTTCCAAAGTATATACTGTCTTTGTACTCTGCATCCATTTTTACCGCATAGAATTGATTATTTAGCTTAGCTATAATAGCTGCATCTCGAAAAGCAACCCTATCCATTTTTTTACAATAATCACACCAATGCGCGTAGAAATTAATAAAGATTTTTTTTGGTTTGATAGACAATGAATCATCTAATTGCTCAAAAGTCAGCCATTGAATACTGTTGTTTTCTTGTGCCGTCAAATGAGAGCTCATCATTACCATTAAAAGGCCTACGAGTACTGTTCTAAAAATTTTCTTGAAGATGCGATTAATAGATTCAGACATTTTTTTAGTTGCTTCAACTACACGAATATAGAAAGGTTGAAGAACTAATGAAACTTACCAAATTTCAAACCCACAAAAATAGTCCTGGGAAGATTAGGCCCATAAATGTAATCGGAGTCTCTACCTGCACCAGTATCAAAATCATTTTGGTAGCTGTCAAATACATTTTTGATACCTCCTGTAATGGTGAACATATAATCATCATTGAAATCAAAATGGTATTCTAGTTTGATATTAAGATCAAAAAATGAAGGTGTTTTATTCAACCTTAAAAACCCCGTATCACTAATAACAAGTGGAACGGTCATTTCTCCAGTGTAGGTTCCTGTTAGATCTAAATTGAAGCTTTCATTAGGAATCCAGCTTGTGTTTAAATATCCATAACGATTGGGCACACGAACAAATTCATCTATGAGAACATCGCTCTCTCCAATTGCGCCCTTACTTTCAAATAAAACTTGCGATTCAAGGTACTCTGTTTTCTGGAGTGTTCCGCCAAGTTGAAAACGCCACCTTGGATCCGGTGACAAACCAAATTCAAAATTAGAACCATATGCAACAACATTTTCTCCGTTTCTCACTTCGTTTAACAATGAACCGATTTCTGTGAATATTCCTGTGCTTACTGTTGTAAAAGGGTTTTGGATTTTTGTATAAAATCCTTCAAGGAGAAAATCAATTTGCAGAAGGTTTATTGTTTTGGCAAAATTCACAGAACTTGTAAATGCATTTGAAAATTCAGCCTTTAAATCTTCAGATAGAATTACGAATTGCTGTTCGCCAGATACACTAGAAATATGTAAGTCCTCATTAAATGCTTGAGGTGCTCTAAAGCCTCGAGCAAACCCTACTCTAAAACGCCAGTCGTTGTTTACAGCATACGACAAAGTTATTCTCGGAGAAAATGCGGTTTGGTTGACGTCGTTTTTTCTTGTAATATTTCCAATTCTATAGTCTCCGTCAATTTTAATATTGTCGTAACGAGTTCCTACAAGAGCTATAAAACTTTCAGAAGGTTTCCATTCATATTGGATGTAAGTGCCTAATGAATTAACGCTTTGATCTACTAGACGATTGTATCCCTTGATCTCATCTTCAGTCCTTGTAATATTATATTCAGTACCCGCCGTCAAAACGTCATTATTTTTAAAGTTTTTCGTAAACTGAAAACCGTTCACCCAGGCCAAATCTTTTGTGTATCCATAGGCATTGTTTGCCGTAATACTGTCTTGAGGGGTTCGAGCGCCGCCAAGACCGCCATAGTAACTATCTCTATTTGTGTAAGATGCAGATGTATACCATTGAAGTTTTTCTGTTCTCTCAGAATTAAAAACTTCGTATTCTGCTCCACCGATAAAAGTATTGTGATCTAGCTCTTCAGTAATATCAGTAAAGGGGGGAGCTAATTCTAGGCGGTCACCACCCCTTCTGTATTCATTAATGACATTGAAATTAAGAGCAACTCTAGCGTTATCAGTTGGTCTTAAAAATGCTTTAGTCCCGATTGTATTATTTTGTAAGGTTGTGATTTCTGTAAAGCCGTCATCATTTGCGTCGAAGCCGTCTCTAGATCGAGACGCACCAAAAATTGTAATTCCTTTGCTTAGGTCGTCTGCTACAGATGATAAATTGAAGGTTAAATTCTTGTCCTGAGCGTCCTTTTTAATAATGGCTAGATTCGAACCTATTTCCCATGTATTTAAAATGGGATCTTTTGTAATAATATTAACCGTTCCCGCTATGGCATTAGATCCAAATAATGCAGAACCACCACTGCGAACAATTTCAACCCGTTCAATTGTATTTGTTGGAATCTGTTCCAAGCCATAAACTCCTAATAAAGAAGTGAATACAGGGCGACTATTCAATAAAATCTGAGAATAACTTCCGTCTAATCCGTTCAATCTTACTTGTGTAAAGCCACAATTTTGACAATTAGTTTCAACGCGAACTCCAGGAGCAAAGCTCAACCCATCTGCTAAACTTAGCGATTGTGTCGCAGTCAATAATCTTGGTTTTATGGAGGAGACCACCACAGGGGTTGTTTTTCGTTCTACTCTATTTCTTGTGGCACTGACAACAACTTCTTCCAATCCAAGAGCATCTTCTATCAAATTGAAATTTAGGGTAAGGGTTGAAGAAGAGGATATAGATACTTTTTCTTCATAAGTTCTAAATCCTTGAGATTGCACGATTACATTAAATTCACCACTTGGCACTTCAAGGATATAATTTCCGTCTGCATCAGAAGTTGTGCCATTTGGGCTATTCTGTAAAAAAATGCTTGCAAAAGGTACAGGTCTATTTCCTGACTGGACTTTTCCAGAAATTGTTGCTGAGCGATTTTGAGCGTTTAAGTTTGGAATAAAACACAAAAGCCAATAAGCCAATATTAGAGCACTAGGGCATTGAATTTTTTTAAACATTCGTTTAAAAGAGTTACGTTTTTTATATTCACAATGCAATCAAGCGCGAAACTATTTCAATTCTTCGGAAATGACAAAAATAACAGCACTTAAGCGCAACTTAGTTGTGCTTAATGTTTGGGAGTCGAATTTTTATTCTAAGAAAAATAGTAATAATGGTATTTCAAACTAAAAAAATGATATAAATTGACAGAACCCATTGAACGATTAAATTAATTCTATGAACCAACAACCGAAATCATTTTATGTCATTGCATCAATTGCCCTTATTTGGAATTTAATTGGTGTTTTTCAGTATTTAGGCATGGCTTATATGTCTGCTGAAACTTTTAACAGCTTAGATGAATCAATGCAAAGCTATATCAGTAATGAACCCGCTTGGGTAACAGCAGCCTTTGCTTTGGCGGTATTTTCAGCGAGCATTGCAAGTATTGGGCTTTTACTGCGTAAAGCCTGGTCGCATCCGGTTTTTGTGTTCTCAGCTGTTTGCGTCATTGCACAGTACGTATACAGTTTCTTTATTCAAAAAGACCTGCAGCTTACTACTCAAAATTCAATAGGCTCCCTCTTCATTTTAGGAGTCGCTTTGTTTTTGATTTTTTACAGCAAACGATTAAGAACGGTAAACTAATCTTTTAAGGCATTTCTCCTACAATACTGTCTGTCACTTTTCCGCATCTGAGCATCATGTCTCCGTAATACGGGTTGGCTATTAGTAGCTCTGTACTGAGCCAATTTGCTCCCTTGTTGTTGTTGGCCATTGGACAGTACTGTACGTAATAGTTCGCATCAGTATCTTTAATTCCTTTGGCTAGAGATATAACCTCTTCAGAAACTAAACGAAATACATCGCGTTGCTTTTCTATATCAGTTTGGGATTTAATTTGATCCAATTGTTCCTTCAAACCGTCAAAATAAGCTTTGCTCTGCTGATCTAAGCCCTGCTTTCTAACTGCTTCTTGCATGCTGTTTTGGGCCCTGTCGGCTGCACCTTTCGCCAAATCTCTATTGGAGGCGACCAGTGCATCCTTTAAATCAAAATAAGCATCAAAGAAGGGGTTGAAATTTGCATTAAATCCATCACTTAAATCAATGCGCTGACCGATGGTTTCTTCTTTTAAACTCATCATCGATGGCTTGGCTTGAAGCTGAGCTGCAGCATCTACGGTAAATGCGCCATTACTTACAATTTCTTCTCCCAAACGCAGTCCGTCAAAAACCTCGTATTGACCGTTATTTAGTGTTCCAATTATGATTTCTCTCAGTTCAAATACAGGTTCTTCACTGGGTTTTACGTAGACAATTGAGCGCTTTCCTGTCCATAAAACCGCAGACTCTGGTATTTTGAGTGTTGCAGTATCTTCAGTCATTCCCTCAATAGCGGCCATGGCGAACATTCCTGGTTTAAGCATTCCATTGGTGTTTCGAATTTCTGCTCTTACTTCAAGCGTTCGACTTTGCTGATTAAAGATGGGGTCGATAAAACTCACTCTTGCTGTAAATGTCTCACGAGGAAAAGCCTGCGTTTTGACCTCTATATTTTGACCGAGCTCAAAAGCGCCAACTTGGTTTTCATAAGCATCAAAAACGGCCCAAACGGTGCTCAAGTCTGAGACTTCAAATAAGGATTGCCCTTTTTTGACGTAGTCTCCTGTTTTGGCATTGATTTTTGTAACAATACCACTGACATCAGCATAAACAGTAAAGGTTTCGATCAGCGTTTGAGAAGATTCAATGGCGTCGATTTGTACATCGCTCAACTTCCAATTTTTCAATTTTGTTCGTACCGCATTGTACAGCTCAGGCTGCTGCTCTTTCAGACTTGAAGCGGTGAGTAATTCTTGCTGTGCGGCAATCAATTCAGGAGCGTATAGACTGGCCAATTTTTGATTTTTAACAACGCGTTCTCCAAGGGTATTGATATAAATCTGTTCGATACGCGCATCAATGTGCGCCGCTTGTGTCAGTTTGTTTTTTGAATTGATTTCAATACTACCGGAGAGCTCTATGACTCCATTCTCGTTTTCAGCATCGGTCGAACTTACCACATAAGTTTGAATGTCTGCCAACTGCATGGCGTTTTCGCTCAACTTGATTTGAGTGTTGCTCATTGCTCCGTCGCTATCGGCTTTGATAAGGTCCATTCCGCATATGGGACAGCTACCCGCTTCGGTGGCCATAATTTGAGGATGCATTGAGCAAGTCCAAGAGGCCTCTTGTGAATCGTGAAGGTGATCTGCACTTGATTCTCCACTGCTACTGTCAGCCAGAACATAGCCGATACCTAAGCCAATAATTACCGAGGCGATTGCGATAAGAAGATTTTTATTTTTCATAACTGCGTTATTTTTTTCGATCAAAAATTCTGCGAATAGAAGGCGATGAGGTAAACCACAAACTAAATCCACTCATTACTGTAATTAATCCCAACAGTGAGAACGCTCTGAGTACTGTGGTATTGAAATCGTCTCTTCCTTCATAGTCCATGGTATGTGTCATCCATAAAAAGTCAAACCATCTCCAATCGCGGTGTCTAACGGTTTGAAAAGAGCCATCCGCTACAGAGACGTATGCCTTTATCTGTTCGGCTGAATCGTACGAAATGACATAGGCCGGTAATCGTCGTCCTCTGTACTCATGGTGAGCGTCCGTCTCATTGATTAGTTCAACTGTACTCACTTGCAGATCGGCAGCCATTTGATTCTTGGCAACCGCTAAAGCCTCTTGCTGGTCAACACCCATTTTTAGACTTCCGTCATAGGCGTTCACTAGATGCTTGTTATTAATCCAGAAATACGGATTACCTGCGATTTCTTTTAATTCAAGCTCGTAGATTTCTTCATCCAATTCAATAGCTGATAAACCGATTAAATTTTCAAACGATTTTGGCTGAAAGTCGAGATTTCTGAAATGATCCCCGTGAATTTCGTCAATATCAGTCCAACTGAAATACAGACCGCTTATGGTCCACAATAAAAATTGCAGACCCAAAAAGAGTCCTAGATAGCGGTGTGCTTTACGAATTTTTAACGCTGTTTCTCTTTTGACCATAGATTAGGTTTTAGAATTGTTCTATAACTGATCCACAGTGTAGCATAACATCTCCAAAATAGGGGTTCATAACTTTCTTGTCAAAACTTAACCATTTTGCACCTTTATTGTTGAAGGCCATTGGACAATACTGAACATAAATTTCAGAGCTTAATGTGATGTTTTTTGAAATCAGCAGAGTTAATTCAGAGACATCTTCAAAAACAGATCTCTGATTTTCAATATCCTTTGCTTGAGATAATGATTCTAATTTCGTTTTCAAATGTACCAATAGGTCTTTTCCCGAATCATTAATATTCGTTGTTGAAATAGCTGAAATGCGATTTAAACCGCTTGTTGATGCATTCTTGGTTGAGTTAAAATCTGATTCTACAAGCGCATCTTTTAAACTCATGTAAATTTCCAAGTATTCCATAAAATCTCTTTGAACGTTTTCAGAAAATTGTATAGTACTAGAAGTCTTTTGTGAAGTTATATTGACATCATTAGAAGTATTTTTCTTTTCCTGCTCTACTTTGGGTTTGCATGAAAAAGTAAAAAGGAGTACTGCAGTAAGGCTTAATGTTAAAAGGGTTTTCATTGTATTTTTCATAGTTAAAAAATTAAAAGATTAAATAATTGACCAAAGCGGTTTGGGAGTAAAACTGTACCACCGCTTCTATTTTTTTGAATTCAAATTGTAAGTATAACTGCTCCATTGCAATTACTTCTGTGAGTTTTTGACGATCAGACTCAAAATTAGAGAGCACTACCTCTTTCATTTTTTGAGTTTGTGTACTGTTTGCATTCTGCGACTTAAAGCTAATTTGAGCCTGGTTTTGCAAGGCAATGGCCTGAGCGAGCTTATTCTCCAAAAGATTCAATCGATGATTCTTTTCGTAGTTCAACTCGCGTTGTTTGAGCTCAAGTTGTTGGGCCACCGAACTGTGTTTGCTTTTAAAAAGGGGAACAGAGAGCTTGAGCATGGGCATAAGAATGTCCTTTCCATTTTCGTTGAGCACAAGGTCTGAGCGCTGCTGAACGGCTATATAGTCTAAGCCAAGCCCTAAAGAAGGCTGGGCCTCTTTTTGATTTACAATTTCCGATTGTTGCACGGCGGCAAAGAGTTTGTCGTATTTTAAAATTTCTGGATTGACCGCCAAACGACTCTGTTCGTGCATTAAATCCTCCAAAGGAATCTCAAGCATTTCGCTAAACTGAATCCCTTCAAAAGAATCGTCGGATAATAAATTAGCAAAAGCCACTTCTTCTGCCTTTTCAAGTTCTTGTATTTTCAAAAACTCTTCGCTCAGTTTGTTTTGCTCAATTTGAAGCTGAAGTACATTGACCACTGATGCAGATCCGTTTTCTACGGCTTTAAGCGCCAGGGCTTCGTAGGATTTAAAGAGTTCAATAGCCGTTTCAATAATGCGCATCTTTTGCTGATAACCGTATAAGCGGTAATAGGATTGAGCTAAAGACAAGGCCAACTGCCGCTCAACGATAAGACGATCGAGGCCTTCAGTTTCAACCAGTGACCTCGCGTAGTCTTGCCTGGCTTTTAGCGTACCAAACCAGGGTAACATTTGAGACACCGACAATTTAAAACGCTGAGGTCCTGTTCGCGTTTCGGGTTCACTTGCAAAATATCCCGCACCAAAGGTGGCCTTAGGAACTGCAGCGGCTTGATTTATTTTTTCCTCAGCAATTTCATAGCGCATGTTGAGGGCTTGAAGCTGTGGATTATTCGAGAGTGCAAGACTCAGATAATGTTCTAAGCTTTGGGCCTGAAGCGCAGTGCTAAGTAGAAACGTTATGAGGTAAAAGATTGTTTTTTTCATGCCTGAGATGATTTAAGTTCAACTTCTTTTCTCCATCCAAAAAGCACCGGAACCACGAAAAGGGTGATTAGGGCAATGAGCATTCCGCCAAAACTCGGGATGGCCATTGGAATCATGATATCACTTCCTTTACCCGTACTTGTGAGTATCGGAAATAGCGCTAAAATTGTGGTGGCTGTGGTCATCAAACAGGGTCTAATTCGCTTTTGTCCTGCCTCGATAACAGCCTGATGAATTTCATTAATCCCTTTGGGTGAGTTGCGTTCAAAAGATTGTTTGAGATAGGTAGCCATAATGACTCCATCGTCAGTGGCAATGCCAAAGAGTGCGATAAACCCAACCCATACGGCAACACTCAGATTGATGGGATGAATTTGAAACAGGTCGCGAAGATTCTCACCTAAAAATGAAACGTTCAAAAACCAATCTTGACCGTAGAGCCAGAGCAAAATAAATCCACCAGAAAAGGCAACAGCCACTCCGGTAAATACCATTAGTGCGGTGTAACTGGATTTAAATTGAATATAGAGCAATACAAAAATGATAAGCAGTGCTAGTGGAATCACTAAAGAGAGTGATTTTTGAGCGCGAACTTGATTCTCATAAGTTCCTGTAAAGGCATAATTTACACCGTCTGGAATTTGGAGCACTCCACTTTTTATCTGCTCTTCAAGATAGCGCTGAGCGTTTTCAACCACATCGACTTCAGCATAACCGCTAAGCTTGTCGAATAGCACATAACCCACTAAAAATCCATCTTCACTTTTAATGGCCTGCGGCCCTTTTTCGTACTTGAACTGTGCCAATTCACTCAAGGGTAAGACATTGGTATTAGGAAGGTTGATGTAAATGCTCGAAAGATCACTCTGACCTTGACGCTTTTCTCTGGGATATCGAACTCGTATTCCATAGCGTTCTCTACCTTCTACAGTTTGAGCCAAAACCTTACCGCCTACTGCGATTTCAAGTTGCTGTTGCACGTCTTCGATTCGCAAACCGTATCGTATTAATTTTTCCCTGTCAATAATGATGTTGAGATAGGGCTTACCGACGATGCGGTCTGCAAAAACAGCCTCGGCCTTG
>JBMYMD010000028.1:0-16999 GCA_049596955.1 Flavobacteriaceae bacterium | reverse complement strand
AAGCAAGGCCTATTTTATGTGACAAGGGAGTAAGGCGCATATCGGCATTGTCCTGTCTCAATAAGGTGCGGTACTCGGCACGAGAAGTAAACATCCTGTAGGGTTCTTCTGTGCCTTTTGTGATTAGGTCATCGATCAATACGCCTATATAGGCTTGGTCACGTCTCAGTTGGAATGGCGCCTCTTCTTTGAGTCGCAAGTGTGCATTGATCCCAGCCATTAAGCCTTGAGCGGCGGCCTCTTCATAGCCGGTGGTTCCATTGATTTGACCCGCAAAAAACAAGCCGTCCACCAACTTGGTCTCCATGCTATGTTTGAGCTGGGTGGGCGGGAAGTAATCATACTCGATGGCGTAGCCGGGTCTAAAAAACTTCACTTTTTCAAATCCTTTTACGGCTCGTAGTGCTTTGAATTGTACGTCTTCTGGCAAGGAGGTAGAAAAACCATTTACATAAACTTCGACGGTATCCCAGCCTTCGGGTTCAACAAAGATTTGGTGCCGCTCTTTATCAGCAAAACGGTTGATTTTGTCCTCAACAGAAGGGCAATACCTAGGGCCGATACTTTTGATGCGGCCATTAAACATCGGAGATCGGTCAAAGCCCTCACGCAATAGGTCGTGTACAAGCGGACTTGTATAAGTCATATGACATGAACGTTGCTGTTCAAGGGGCTTGGTCACAGAGGAATAAGAAAATTTGGAGGGGTTCTCGTCTCCGGGTTGTTCAGTCATTTTGGAAAAGTCCAAAGATCGTCCATCAACCCGAGGTGGGGTGCCTGTTTTCATTCTTCCCGAACTAAACCCGTAGGTAACTAGGGTTTCAGTGATTCCAAAAGAAGCGCTTTCTCCTGCACGACCCCCGCCGAATTGTTTTTCTCCAATATGGATAAGTCCGTTAAGAAAAGTGCCGCTTGTCAGTACTACAGTTTTTGATCTAATTTCTAACCCCAAGGAGGTTTTTACACCCACCACTTGGTCTTTATCAAACAGCAAGTCTGTGACCATCTCTTGATAAAAGTCTAGGTTGGGGGTTTGCTCTAGCATCAGCCGCCATGTTTCAGCAAAACGCATACGATCCGATTGGGCACGTGGGCTCCACATAGCGGGGCCTTTGGATTTATTAAGAAGCTTGAATTGTATGGCGGTGTGGTCGGTAACGATGCCGCTGTAACCACCCAAGGCGTCTATTTCACAGACAATTTGACCTTTGGCAATTCCACCCATAGCAGGGTTGCATGACATTTGGCCTATGTTCTGTAGGTTCATAGTGACAAGCAGGGTCTTACTGCCTAGGTTAGCAGCGGCGGCGGCGGCTTCGGCACCCGCATGACCCCCGCCAACTACGATGACATCATAGATCTTGTCAAACATGTTTCTGGGTTTTGGGTTCCACGTGGAACATAGCTAAACATTCATTTTCTTTTTCACGCATTTCTTTGATTTGCTGCGGGGATTTGTCTCCATAACCACAGCAATGCAAAACACCGTGTATCATTACGCGCCTGAGTTCTTGGGCAAAATCGATTTGCTGTTCCTGGGCATTGTCTTGAACGCGGTCCACGGAAATCGCAATGTCACAGCTAAGCTCTTTCCCAACACTATAGTCAAAAGTGATTACATCTGTAAAATAATCATGCTTAAGAAAATCCTTATTGATGCGCAACAACGCATTGTCATCCATAAAGGCAAATGACAGCTGCTTGGCAGCATACCCCATAGCTGTCAAGCAGACGCCTATCCACTTTTTAGTCTGCACTGCGCCCTCGATCCGAAAAGGAGTTTCGTACACAAAAGAAATGCCGTTCATGCTGCAAAGGTACACTATAGCATATTTGTTAGAAAACACATAGTGTTTTTTACGTAATCATTTGATTATGTGTGCCTTATAATTACTTTTGGTTTACAGTTGGGTAAAAATTTGGGGTTAAATACAATCCTGTTCAAAAACCTTGGGGTTGCGAGCAGAAGGAAATATATTTACAAAAATTTTTCATGCCACTAGAAGTTCGTGTTCGTTTTGCGCCAAGCCCCACAGGGCCACTTCATATAGGGGGGCTTAGGACTGCTATGTATAACTATTTGTTTGCATGCCAGAACAACGGGGCGTTTGTGTTGCGTGTGGAAGACACGGACAGGAATCGTTTTGTTTCAGGTGCTGAGGAATATATACAAGAGGCTTTGGCTTGGTGCGGGCTCACCCCTGACGAAGGGCCCGAACAGGGTGGTCCTTTTGGTCCTTACAGGCAAAGTGAACGGGGAGACATTTATGCCAAACACATCAAAGTGTTGCTTGAAAAGGGGCGGGCTTATTATGCCTTTGACAGTGCAGACTCGCTTGATCGGCACCGAAAAGACCATGAAGTCAAAGGGAAAACATTTGTTTACAATTGGCACAATAGGCTCAAGCTAGAGAACAGTCTGTCGCTAGATTCGACTGAGGTAGAAAGGCGGTTGTCCGCGGGTGCGCCCTATGTGGTTCGGTTTAAAATGTTTGAACTTAACGAAGAGGCTGAAGAATATGTTGTCCATGATCAAATACGTGGCCAAATCAAAACAGAGCTGCGGTTGTTGGATGACAAAATATTGTTCAAGAGTGACGGCATGCCCACTTATCATTTTGCGAATGTAGTAGACGATCACTTGATGGAAATATCTCACGTGATTCGTGGAGAAGAGTGGCTGCCTTCCTTGCCACTGCATTTTCGTTTGTACGAGGCTTTTGGTTGGACGCCCCCAGTGTTTGCGCACCTACCCCTTATTTTGAAGCCGTCTGGGAAAGGTAAATTATCTAAAAGAGATGGAGACAAACTAGGCTTTCCGGTATTTCCTTTGGAATGGAAATTGACCGGAGCTAGCGGCTACAGAGAACAAGGATATCTTCCTGGTGCTGTGACAAACTTTTTGGCGTTTTTGGGGTGGAACCCTGGAACAGAGGAAGAGTTTTTTGATCTTAAGGATTTAATCACCTCGTTTGACTTGGCTCGTGTGCACAAAGCTGGTGCACGATTTGACCCCGATAAAAACCGTTGGTTTAACCAACAACACATACAAAAACTCCCCGTAGATGATTGGGTGAAATATTGTGAAAAAGTGCTTCTCGACAAAAATGTTTCTTTTGATAAAAAAACATTGCCCCAAATGTCTGCTCTTATACAAGATCGTGTGGTGCTTACCGCCGATATTTGGGAAGAAATCAAGGTGTTTTTTAAGGCGCCTGAAGCTTATGACGAAAAATCCGTTAAGAAAGTGTGGAAAGAAAATACTTCAGATGTTATGTTGTCTGTCTGTGGTGTTTTTGAAGGGGGAGTGTTTACGGAGGCCGATGACATTAAGCGGGCTCTAGTCGGTGTTGCTGAGGAACATCAAATCGGGCTGGGAGGTGTGATGGCACCCTTGCGCCTGTGTTTGGTGGGCTCTCTCAAGGGCCCCGACCTGATGATGCTTATTAAGCTTATCGGAACAAACACTGCCGCCGAAAGAATTCGTCATGCATTGGCCTCCTTGTAGAAGTGAGTCTTTTCCCATACCTTTAGAGGACTAATTTTATTGTTATGGTTTTCTTCTGGTATATCTTATTATCTCTTTTAAGTGTAGTCATTCTTATGGGTACACTGTTTATTGTCAAACAACAGACCGCTGCAGTGGTGGAGCGATTTGGTCGTTTTCAAAGCATACGTCAGTCAGGCCTTCAGATCAAGATTCCTGTTGTAGACCGAATATCGGGGCGCTTGTCTTTAAAGATTCAGCAATTAGACGTTATTGTTGAAACCAAAACCAAAGATGATGTGTTTGTAAAGCTCAAAGTCTCTGTCCAGTACAAAGTGATTAAAGACAAAGTGTATGAGGCTTTTTATAAGCTTGACTATCCCCACGATCAAATTACTTCCTATGTGTTTGATGTAGTCCGTGCCGAAGTTCCGAAAATGCGATTGGATGATGTGTTTGAGCGCAAAGACGACATTGCCATCGCGGTTAAGACTGAGCTCAACGACGCCATGATTAACTACGGCTATGACATCATCAAGACCTTGGTGACAGACATAGACCCGGATCCTCAAGTCAAGTCTGCTATGAACCGCATTAATGCCTCTGAGCGTGAGAAGATAGCCGCACAATATGAGGGTGATGCAGCACGTATTTTGATCGTGGAAAAAGCGAAGGCTGAAGCAGAGTCCAAACGTTTGCAAGGACAAGGAATCGCTGACCAGCGCCGTGAAATCGCTCGTGGTTTGGAAGAGTCTGTGGAGGTGCTCAACAAGGTGGGAATCAACTCCCAAGAAGCTTCTGCGCTAATAGTGGTTACCCAGCACTATGACACATTGCAGTCTATAGGAGAGGAGACCAATAGCAACTTAATTTTGTTGCCCAACTCCCCCCAAGCTGGATCGGATATGCTCAACAATATGGTCGCTTCTTTCACGGCTAGCAATCAGATTGGGGAAGCTATGAAAAAGCAAAGAGAGCAGAACAAAGGGGAGAAAGAAGCTTAATTGTTTTTCTTGGCCCAAGTGTCCCTTAAACCCACTGTTTTGTTGAAAACAAGCAGGTTTTGGGTTGTGTCTGGATCGGTCACGAAATATCCCAATCGCTGAAACTGGAATCGTGTGGCGGGTGGGGTGCCTTTCAAAGAGGGCTCAACGAAAGCTTGTGTTGCACTATATGAGTCAGGATTTAAATAATTCATAAAATCCGTTGTCTTGTCACCATCGGGATGTGGCTCTAAGAACAATCGGTCATAGTTCCGAACGGTTGCGGGTAGGGCGTGGGCAGCAGACACCCAATGAAGGGTCCCTTTTACTTTTCGCTGGCTTTCTGGGGTTCCACTTCCGCTTTTACTAGCTGAATCATATGTGCAGTATATCGTTGTGATTTCGCCATTTGCGTCTTTTTCGACGCTTTCTCCTTTGATAATATAGGCGTTTTTTAGGCGAACTTCTTTGCCGAGGGTTAGACGAAAGAACTTGCGGTTGGCTTCTTCTTTAAAATCCTCTCTTTCAATGTACAACGTTTTTGAAAAGGGCATTTCCCTTGTTCCTGATTCGGGGTTTTCTGGATTGTTCTCAGCAGGAACATACTCAGTTTGGTTTTCGGGGTAATTGGTAATCACCAACTTAACTGGGTTCAAAACAGCCATTACTCTAGGAGCGGTTTGGTTTAGGTCTTCTCTTATGCAAAACTCAAGCAAAGAAACATCAATAAGGTTATCTCTTTTGGCTACTCCGGCGGTTTCTACAAATTTTTTTAAAGCAGTGGCTGTGTAGCCCCTGCGTCTTAGGCCGCGAATAGTGGGCATGCGAGGGTCGTCCCATCCGCCAACAACACCTTTTTCTATAAGTTGTGATAGTTTGCGCTTGCTTGTAACCGTATAATTCATGTTTAATCTCGCAAACTCTCTTTGTTTGGGGCGTACTTGGTCTTTGTAAACGGCGCCCAGAAAAGACTCATACAAATCTCTGTGGGGTTTGAACTCTAGAGAACACAAAGAGTGTGTTATTTGTTCTATGTAATCTGATTGTCCGTGGGTCCAGTCATACATGGGATATATGCACCATGCATCACCTGTTCTGTGGTGGTTTTTAAACAAGATTCTGTACATAACAGGGTCGCGCAACAACATATTGGGGGCAGACATGTCACCCTTAAACCGTAAAACATGTGCCCCTTCTGGGTGTTGGCCTAGACGCATCTCTTCGAAAAGCCGGAGGTTCTCTTCTGGGGTTCTGTCTCTAAAGGGGCTGTTGCTGCCCGGCGTTGTTGGGGTTCCTTTTTGCCGGGCCATGTCTTCTGATGACTGCGAATCTACATAAGCCATGCCTTTTTGTACAAGCAAAACCGCCCAATCATAAAGCTGTTGAAAATAATCAGAAGCGTAGCACTCTTTGTCCCACTGATACCCCAACCAAGTGACGTCTTCTTTAATGGCGTCAACATAGGCTTGTTCTTCTTTGGTTGGATTCGTGTCATCGAACCTGAGGTTTACAGGGGCATTATAATTTTCTCCCAACCCAAAGTTGATGCAAATGGCCTTGACGTGACCAATATGTAGAAAACCGTTTGGCTCGGGGGGGAAGCGAAAGCGAAGGCTTTCTTTCGGTAAACCGTTCTCTAGATCTTCATCAATGATGTGTTCAATAAAGTTTTTGGCTTTTTGCACAGACTTTGAATTTGAATGCAAAGGTAATTATTTCAAGGCTAGCTTGTGGATTGTTTTATCTTTGAAAAATATGGGAAAAATACACTTAGAAAATATAAAAGTCTATGCGTACCACGGCTGTATGGAGGCAGAAACCATTATCGGTAGTGATTACAGGGTTGATTTATGGGTAGATGCAAACCTTCAAACTTCGGCTGCCTCTGACAATTTAATAGACACTGTGGACTATGTACTACTTAACGCTATTGTATGTGAGGAAATGGCGATTCCCTCTAAGTTGCTAGAGCATGTTGCTAATCGAATTGTTAAACGGGCCATGCATGAAATTCTGATGATTGAAGTATGTCGTGTTCGGGTTGCTAAAATCAACCCGCCGGTTGGTGGGCATGTAGGGGCGGTCTCGGTAGAGTTGTCTAAAAAAAGGGAGGTTGCTTCTTAAAAAAACTTTATTTTTGCTCCCTCAAGGCACCGTGGCCGAGTGGCTAGGCAGAGCTCTGCAAAAGCTTGTACAGCGGTTCGAATCCGCTCGGTGCCTCAACTTTTCCAACTTGAATTCCATTGAGATTGTTCATGAGCTGGTCTTTTTTTTCAGGGAATAAACCTTGAAACATAAAGAATATTCCGAAGACCACTAACAGCAGGTTTACCCCTTGTTTAAGGGTATAAATCCTCCGTGGGGTTAATCTGCTCTTAAGTTGTTTGGCTAAAATTATTTTTACTATTCCTATTATCAAATAACCTATAAGGATGGTTGAGAAGAACAAAATTACTCTGTTGGTATCCATCTCAAGTTTGGGGACGAAATACAAAAACATTCCCAACCAAAATAGTAATGCTCCTGTATTAATTAAATTGATAAAAAAACCTTTTGCTAGGTAGGAAAGGAGGTTTGTGGCCAATGTTTGTGTTTGTTTGTTGTTTGAAACAACTTTTTTCTCTTTATAATTTTTAACAATAGAAATAATAGCAAAAGAGGCTAGAAGAATCCCCCCTAAAAGGAACCACCTAGGGTTGTCCTGAATGCTTTGTAAGAGTGGTTTTGTTCCTAAGAAAACTATTCCGATGAATACTAGGTCTGCTAAGACAGCCCCTAGATCAACAGAAAACGCCGCACGGACACCTTTACTGATACTTGTCTCAATAACAATAAAGAAAATAGGGCCCGCTGAAACTGCGAGAAGAAAAGAAAAGGGGATGGCTGAAAGAATTTCATTCATTGGTTTGTGGTGGCGTCAGTACAGAGATGGTTCCGCCAAGAAACTTGTTGTGGACGAGTGTGGAGGGGTTTCCGTGTACGCGAACAAAACCGCCTAATTTGGTTTTTACATCAATAAGAGATGTTGCAGATATATCAGCCACTCCGCCGCCTGAAAGAGAGGCTTCTGTTTTTTCAGAACCAACTCGCTCTGCTTGTACGATTCCTCCTGTGGTGATTCGTATTTTTTGATCTTTAGCGTTACCATTGACGGTTATTTTTCCGCCTGTATCTGATTTATACACTGCATCTTGAACATCAACAGCTAAGTTTATTTCTCCTCCTTTGCGTGTGGATAATTGGATAGAAGGCTGCATAAATACTTCATTAGATGATATGAAGGCCCCCTCTATTGCTTCTATTTTTTCTAATTTTTGATTAAAGAAAAGCTCAACGTTGGTATTAAATCCTCCTAGTTTTTTCTTTGTCTTCATGCGAATCTTGAGACTGCCGTCTTTGTTGGTAACTGTGACAAACTCTTTTCGTTCGCCACTAATTTGAATGCTGTTTTGGTCGCTGGCTATAAGTGTAAGGTTTATGCCATCTGAAACTTTAAGTGAGGAAAAATCTCCAATCGATGTAGGTGCTTTCTGTGCATACAATGCGGTAAGAGAAAGAAGAAATAAGGCAATTCTCATGATATAATTTTTTTTAAAATTAAAAATCTTTAAGGAATTAATTCTAGTTCTATTTGTCTTTTTATAAGATTGGTGTTTTGTAAAACTACTTCTACTTCGTCTCCCAGGCGGTATTCTTGTTTGGTGTGTTGACCTACCATGGTATAGGTGTGGGGTTCAAAAACAAAGTAATCATCTGGTATTTGTTGAATTGGGATGAATCCTTCGCACTTGCTTTCAGAAATCTCAATAAAAATTCCTCTGTCTGTTACTCCAGAAATGATACCGGGGAAATGCTGGCCAATTTTGTCGCTCATATACTTAACCTGCATAAACTTAATTGAATCACGTTCAGCTTTGGTTGCTAAGACCTCTCTGTCTGTACAGTGTTTCATTTGTGATTCTAGTTCAGAGGTGTTGACTTTCTTTTTTTGTAAATAAAAATCTAACAAACGGTGAACTACTACGTCAGGATAGCGGCGTATAGGAGAGGTGAAATGGGTATAAAAGTCAAACCCTAATCCATAATGACCAATATTATGAGTGGTATAAACGGCTTTACTCATCGAGCGAACGGCTAATGTGTCGAGAAGATAAGCTTCTTGTTTCCTTTTACTTTTCTCTAATAAATGATTGATAGACTTTGCTATTTGCTCGGGTGTGGTTAGGTTGAGTTTATAACCAAACCCATTGGCAATCCGTGCAAGCTGCATGAGTTTTTCGTCGTTAGGTTCATTATGTACTCTATAAACAAAATCTGGTGCGGGTTGTTGTTTTCCTATAAAACGCGCCACTTGTTGGTTGGCTAACAACATAAACTCCTCTATCAAATGATTGGCTGCTTTGGATTGTTTAAAATATATAGACTCTGGAAGTTTTTTACTATTTAGATTGAACTTAACTTCTATTTTATCAAAACTTATTGCACCATTTTTTAATCTTTTCTCTCTTTTGGTTGTAGCAATCTTGTTAAGGGTTGTAATCGCTGTATAAACATCTTTAGAAATCTCTTTTTTCTTGTTATCTAAAGAGGTGTGTTTGGGTATTTCTTGGGTTTTATTTTCTATTATATACTGAGCTTCTTCGTATGAAAATCTATGGTTAGAACATATCACGGTTCTTCCAAACCACTCTTTAATTATATCTCCGGCTGCGTTTAGTGTAAACACTGCTGAAAAAGTGTATTTTTCTTCATTTGGACGTAAGGAACAAACCATGTTGGAAAGTTTTTCCGGTAACATAGGTACTACCCGGTCAACCAAATACACAGAAGTTCCACGAGAAAACGCTTCTTGATCTAGTAAAGAGCCTTGTTGTACAAAATGCGAAACGTCTGCTATATGGATTCCAACTTCATAAACATCTTTCTTTAGTTCTCTAAATGATAAAGCGTCGTCAAAATCTTTGGCGTCTTTTGGGTCTATTGTAAGAGTTAGGACGTCACGAAAATCTTTGCGTTTTTCTAACTCTTGTGGCGAAATATCTGGGGATAATTTTTCTGCTTCACTTTCTATTTTATTTTCAAATCTCCATGGGAGCCCATGGGTGGCCATGATACTGTGAATTTCGGTTTCATGGGTTCCTGGTGTCCCTAGTATTTCAACAACTTTAGCTTGTGGAAATTTGGATTTTCTTTTCCATTCTATCATTTCCACCACTACACGATCTCCTACTTTTGATTGTAGTATATTTTCTTTAGATATCAAAAAAAGTTGGTTGGTTATATTGTTGGGTTGTATACAGAAAACCTTATCAAAATTTTCTAGCGTTCCAACAAAAGTGCTGCGGCTTCTTTGAAGCACTTCCTCAATTTTTCCTTCTTTTTTGTTTTTGTTTCGTGAACGTATTAAAGAAAAAGAAACAGTATCGCCATGGAAGGCTTGGTTTAAGTGTTTTCTATCAACAAAAACATCTACTTCAAATTCTTCTGAAACTATATACCCATTTCCACTAGATGTAAGATCTAGCACCCCTTTGAAAAAAAGCACTGTATTTTTGGCGCTGTACTTTCCTCTGTCTGTCTCTAAAATATGCCCTTTATGTTTTAATTTTTTTAAGGTTTTTATAATGTGATTCCTTCCACTTGGGTCCTGGATGCCAAGACGTCTACAAATTTGTTTGTAGTTTAATGCCTTCCCTTGCGCAGCTTGCAGAACCTGTAAAACCTGATTGTGTTTGTTGTTTTTCTTCGTCATGTTTTCTGGCAGCAAGTTAATCTATTCCTAAACAACCATATTGGATAGTTTTCAGCTTCATTCTTTATTCACAATTATCATATTAATAAAGATATATTTTAAAATAAATTTCTTTGTTATTATAGTATGTTGATATATACAATAACCCTTGTTCTACTTCTTAAAACAAGTGTTAATAACCTTTACTTTTATTGTAAACAAACCAAAAATACTATTTGATAAAACCCACAAAAAACTGTGTTATTAAAAAGACAGCTGACTTATTCACACTTATTAAAATATATAAACAACCCCCTATTTATAAACTTATGAGAAAGCTTTATTTTATTCACACCCACCATTACACCATAAATTTGGTAATTTTGTGACAAAGCAAACCCATGAAAATAGCTATCGGCAACGACCACGCAGGAACGCAATACAAACAAGAACTCATCCGATTACTGGAATCAGCAGGGCACACTGTTACTAACCACGGAACAGATAATAACGAAAGCATGGATTATCCAGACACCATTCATCCGGTAGCCGCTCAAGTAGAAAAAAACCAAGCGGATTTAGGCGTGATTCTTTGTGGTAGCGGCAATGGTGCCAATATGACCGCCAACAAACACCAAGGTATTCGCTCTGCATTGTGTTGGACGGTAGAAATCGCACAACTTGCCAGACAACATAACGATGCTAATATTTTAAGTATCCCAGCACGCTTTGTTTCTTTAGACGAAGCTAAAAAAATGACACTTGCTTTTATAAATACCCCTTTTGAAGGAGGTAGACATCAAAGAAGAGTAGAAAAAATGTCTAATTGTTCATGACCTGGCAGGTATTCGAGTGGGAAGAAATTTCTTTAGATGTATTACAAGATATTTTTTCTCTACGTTCTGAAGTTTTTGTGGTTGAACAAAATTGTGTGTACCAAGACATTGACGGAAAAGACCCAAAAGCCACCCATGTTTTGGGTTATATAAACAACGAACTGATTGCATACAGCCGATTCTTTAAGCCAGGTATATATTTCCCTCAAGCCTCTTTTGGAAGGACTGTTGTTAAAAAAACACACAGAGGAAAAGGATACGGACATGAGTTGGTCGCGTATACCTTAAAAGCTATGGGAGGAAATGAAGAAATTAAAATATCTGCCCAACATCATTTAAGTTCGTTTTACCAATCTCATGGTTTTGTTTCTAAAGGAGTACCTTATATTGAGGATGGGATACCCCACATTGCTATGATCAAAGCGCCTTCCAAGAATTAAGAACCTCAACCATTGCTTTGTCTATTTCATGAAATGGGGTTTCTGTTGTTCCGTTAAAAACAAAATACCCACAACCCCTAGGTTCTTCTCCTAAAATTTCCTTGTAATGTTGCCGAAAAGATTCTCTTAATCTTCTTTTCAATAAATTTCTTTCTACTGCTTTAGGAAATCTTTTTTTTGGTGCACCAAAAGCCACCTGAAAACCTTCGTCCGGCAGACATTTGAAAGAGACTACTCCGTGCTGTATCCTTTCCCCCTTCTTAAAAAGCTGTTCAATAAGGCGGTCATCACACAAACGCATTTTTTTTGGTAATTTTTGGCTCATTCCACAACAAATACGTCATTACTTATATCTACATCAGCGACCAAACCTTCATCATTCAAACGAATGCTTTTTATTTTTCCTTTTCGTTCATCAATTGTAAACACATAAGAAGGATCTACCCAACGCCAATCTGAAAGCACAGTTACACTTTTCTCATCAAATGATTTTTCCCCTCGCATCATTTCTAATGGTATATAGTACAATTCTTGGGTTCCATTTGTTAACTCCACAACAACTTCAACCGGAATAGGCATCTGCCCTTCTCGAGTAAGAACAACCTCGGTCTTATTTTCTACAGAAACAACTTCCTTAATACCGTAATCAATCGTTTTGGTGGTTTGTGTCCAATCATTTAAATACCATTCCAACTGCATACCTGAAACCTTTTCAGCCACACGTTTAAAATCATTAGGAGTAGGGTGTGTGAATTTAAATTCATTGTAGTAACGCTTGATGCTAGAAAACAAATTTTCATATCCCATGATATACCCCAGTTGATTCAAGAAAATAGCTCCTTTAGAGTAACTTCCCACCCCATAGGCAAAATTGTGTTGGAAGCGATCCGCATGTGTTGTCAAAGGTTCTTCCAATCCAGACGCTACCAATCGGAAATAGTTGTTATATGTACCAGAAAGCAAACTTTCCTCACCACCTAAAACAGCATACTCGGCCAGTTGGTCGTAAAAAGAAGTAAAACCCTCATCCATCCAAGCATGTTTGGATTCGTTCGTTGCCAATAAGTGGTGGAACCAGCTATGTGCCAACTCGTGAGCCGTAACTCCAAATAAACTCTTATATTTTCTTTCTCCAGTGATGAGTGTACACATAGGGTACTCCATCCCGCCGTCACCACCCTGCAAAACCGAATATTGTTTGTAAGGATAATCACCTATATTTTCATTAAAGAATTCCATCATTTTGATGGTATCCCCTTGCAGTTTTTTCCAGTTTTCTTTTAGTTCAGGTTTGTTCAAATAGAAAAAATGTAGCTCCACATCATTTGGTCCGGCAACCACATCATGGATATAATCCGGGTCAGCGGCCCAAGCAAAATCGTGTACTTGAGGCGCCACAAAACGCCAAGTGAGTGTGGGGGTTTGATGCTCTATTTTTTTATCTGTGTATCCATGCCCAATAGCTTCCGCGTTTTGAAGATAACCGGTACCTCCAACTACATAATTTTTATCTATGGTGATAGATACATCAAAATTTCCCCATACACCATGAAACTCCCTACCAATGTAAGGGTTCGGGTGCCAACCTTCATGGTCATACTCTGACAACTTTGGGTACCATTGTGTCATAGACAAATCAACACCCTCTTTGTTGTTGCGACCACTACGCCGGATTTGGATGGGCACCTGCCCTTCAAACTCCATTTCCAAGACCGTGGAAGATTGGGGTAACAAAGGTTCAGCCAAATCTACAACCAATATGGTGCCCTCCTCAACATAAGCCACAGTCATTCCGTCCTGAACTAAGTCTAAAACATGCAAATACCCCTCTTCTTCAGGAGACAACTTATGTATGCGATCCATCACACGGCTGTCCGGGTCCGCAATCGTCCGAGAACGCACGTCCATTTGACTATCTGGCTGGAATGCATTAAAAAAAAGGTGGTAAAATACGCGTGACAACGTATCTGGGGAGTGGTTGGTATATACAAGCTCTTGGGTGCCTGTGTACTTAAAAGTATTTACATCCATTTGAATGTCCATGATGTAATCTACTTCTTGTTGCCAATAGGCGGGGTTGGGATGTTGGGCAAGCCCAATCAAACAAAAAAGAAAAATACCATATTTCATAACAGATAATTTGAGGTTAAAAATAATCTTCTAACGCGTGTTTTGATTTTAAACGAACTCCTTTTTCAGTATGTTGCACACGCACCAAAGGGTTGTGAGCATCGTGCTCTAAATAAAGCAAAAAACCTTTATCTGCAGCTTGTTGTAAAAACCGCCCCTTTTCTTTCATGGTTATCAAAGGGCGCGTGTCATACCCCATCACATAAGGCACAGGAATATGCCCAGCAGTAGGAAGCAAATCTGCAGCAAAAACAAGCGTTTCTCCTTTATAAGGAATCAAAGGTATCATTTGTTTTTCGGTGTGACCATCCACAAAAAGAACATCAAATCCTAAAGTGGTAGAAGTCACATCTTCTGCGTGGGGAATAAAATGCAAATGCCCTGATTGTTCTATAGGCAGAAGGTTCTCTTCTAAAAAAGAAGCCTTTTCCCGAGGGTTGGGGCGCATGGCCCATTCCCAATGGGCTTGATTGCTCCAAACCTTAGCGTTGGGAAAAACCAAATCATAACCATCACCACTTCTTTTGATGCATCCACCACAATGGTCAAAGTGTAGATGCGTCAAAAAAACATCGGTAACATCCTCAGCCGAAAACCCCGTCTGATTGATAGAGCTCAACAAATCGTCGTTCCCCCAGGGTTTGTAGTAAGAAAAAAACTTTTCACTCTGCTTGTCTCCCATACCACAATCAATGAGGGTAAGCCGATCGCCGTCCTCAACAAGCAAACAGCGCGCCGCTAAATCTATCAGGTTGTCTTTATCGGCTGGGTTGGTGCGTTGCCACAAACTTTTGGGCACCACACCAAACATAGCCCCCCCATCGAGCTTAAAGTTACCGGCTGAAACAGGATGTAGGATCATTTTCTAATTCTTTACACTCAATCTCAATACAGAGCAAACGGAATTTTTGACAAAACGGTCAGATTTTAGACCAAACAAAACATTATACCAGGGGCTTTTCTCTTGAGAGCCAATAATCAACAAGTCATAGCTAGCAGACACTTCAGAAATTGCCCTGACCGGATCGTTGTCTTTTACAACCAAGCAGTCGCTTTCACACGAAACGTTTTTTAATAATTCTTTATTCTTCGCAACCAAACTCTGTTCCTGGTTCCGATCAGATCCCACACTTACAACATTTAAAAGCGTCAAACTCGCCCCGTAATAGTGACATATGTTTTCCGCGATTTTTATAAACTTATTTCCATGCCTCCCCGGCCTTACAGCCAAAACCACCTTGGAAATATTTCTCACACCATTGTCCTTAAACAAAGCGAGGTTGGCGTCAATATTTTTGATTACCCATCCAATGGGGTTTCTGATTAATATACCCGTGGTTTCTCTTCCAGCCCAACCCATAACTAACCATTTGCAATTTTTAAACGAAGTAATGTTCTTGATGGTGGTGGCCACGTCGTGGGTTGGCAAACTCTCAAAGGTGACTTTTGTTTCCTTGTTGTCTCTTAATGAGAGAATACGCCTTTTCACAGACGCATCTTTGGGCGACTCCAAACTCACAGCCTCTAAAAAAGTCTGATCGGGAGCCTCAACAATGTTTATTGTGTTGATTTTAACTTTACTGTTGATGGAGGATGCTATTTCTACAATCATCTCAGGAGAGGTTTCATCACCAAGCAAAGGAACCACGATTTGAGAGTCTGTATTGTCTAGTTCTTCAAGAACCACATCGGAGCCCACACCAACTTCCACCTGCTTTGCGCGCCTGCCTCTAAAGAGAAAAGAGAACACCCCATAGTTGGACAACAGCCCACTTCGGGCGGTCTTACGACCATACATCAGAAAAATAAAAAATCCTAGTACGAATACTCCCAAAACGGAAATCAAAGCAGGAATGCCAAGAAAAAACAACAAGAACAAACCGCTAATTACCCCAAAAAGCTGTACGTAAGGGTATAGGGGTGACCTGTATTTTGGGTTGTACCACTGAGCGTTGGTTTCTCTAAAAACTATGACCGCAAGGTTTACAGAAACAAACATTAAAACTTTAAAAGCGCTCGCCAGTTTGGCAATTTTCATCACATCCAAAAAGATGATGGCTAAAGCAATAGCGACCGTAGTAACAACAATCGAAAATATAGGGGTCATATATTTTTTACTGATGGAAGTAAAAGCCGACGGAAGCGCTCCGTCTCTTGCCATTGCAAAAGGGAAGCGAGAAGACGCAAGCAATCCAGAATTTGCCATCGAAAGCAACGTAATTACACCGACTACGCCAGCAATATAGCCCGCCACAGAACCACCAATTTCATAAGCTGCCGTATAAATGGGTCGAATGTCTGTTGACAAAACGTCGCCGTCTATAAATTTTACAAGAACCATAGAAACACAGACGTATACCACCATAATCAACAACAGAGAGACCACCATGGTCAACGGAAGGTTCCTTTCCGGATTTGATATCTCACCTGCGATAGCCGCAATCTTGGTAACCCCCGCATAAGAGATGTATAAGAATGCGACACCACTAAAAAAGCCTAAGTTACCGTTGCTAAGAAAATCAGAGGGAGGGACGGCCCCGACCTTATTAAACCCAATAAAAACAAGGGCAACTAAAGACGTTACACTAATACCAACGATAGCCAGTTGCGCACTACCAACTTTTTTTACCCCAAAGATGTTTAGAACAAAAACCATCAGAAGGGAGGCAATAGCTACGACAGTTGTGTAAGAAGAATCAAGCGCAACCAAAACGTATAAATAAGCACTTAGACCCACCAACGAAAAAGCACTCTTTAAAAGCAAAGACAACCAAAGACCTATTCCGGAAACCACTCCAAACAAAGGTCCAAAAGCGCGGTCTACATAAACATAGGTACCTCCAGACTTAGGCATAGCAGTCGCCAACTCAGCTTTTGACAAAACAGCGGGAATGATACATATCCCAGCTACAAAAAAAGCCAAAGAGACCGACGAGCCAGTTATTCCAAAAGCAATGCCGGGTAAAACAAAAATACCACTCAGCATTCCACCAATACTGATGGCTATGGCAGAGGGCAAACTCAATGTCCTGATAAGAGTTGTTGTGCTTTTCATTCTTATGGAAAAGTAACAAATAAATTGACCAAACAAAAAGGTTTTAAAAAAAAGCCATTGTTTGTAGTCTACCACACGCAGCCTTTAACAAGCCTAAAAGAGGATTAACGCGCAGACGACCATGAAATTATTACCCAAGAAACACCTTTAGGAAGCAGTTGCGAAAAAAGATATTCGGCAAAAGAAAGTTTTAAAGGGATTATTTTGACGAAACCAAATATTAATCGTTCAGCTGCAGTACCGCCATAAAGGCTTGTTGTGGGATTTCTACGTTGCCTATCTGACGCATTTTCTTCTTCCCCTTTTTCTGCTTTTCTAACAGCTTGCGTTTACGCGT
>JBMYMD010000027.1:0-17344 GCA_049596955.1 Flavobacteriaceae bacterium | reverse complement strand
AGCAGAATCTGCGGTTGCCTCTGGTATTCGAAGAATCGAGGCCATGACTTCTAAAGAGGTCAAGGGGTACTTTCAACAATTAGAGCAAGATCTTAAAGCCATTGACGATCTGTTTCCCAAGGCTCAGAATACATACACCGCTATCGAACAATTGCAAGCTGAAAACGCTGATTTAAAAAGCCAGCTGCAACACCTATTGAATGAAAAGGCGGCACTTTTAAAACAACAAATGCTTCAAGACGCCGAGAGCATAAATGGGATGAATGTCTACACCTCAGTCAATCAATTGGACCCTGCAGCGCTAAAAAATATTTGCACAGAAATTGGGTCTAATGATGCAAATGCTGTCGTAGTTATGGGGTCGAATAATGGTGCTAAAGCCTTATTGAGTTGTTATATCTCTAAAGAGCTCGTCGAATCTAAAGGCTTGAATGCCGGTCAAATGGTTAAAACCCTCGGCCGATATATTCAAGGTGGAGGCGGAGGTCAAGCCTTTTTCGCCACAGCAGGGGGTAAAAATCCAGACGGTTTAAATACCGCTATTGAGGAAGCAAAAAAACTGATTGCCTCACTTTAAGTCTTGTGATTCTGGCGGATATTTTTCGAGTATAGACCGCACAAAGGTTTCAATTCGCTGACTTCTTTCTTCAGGATTTTCTCGGGGATTGAGCATTCCAGTACCTTTTCCCTGCCAAATAAGTTGCTTGCTTTTACTGTCTAAAATATCGATGTACAGACTGCCTTCAACACTGCTGCTGACAGAGGTTTGATTTCCCCAATAGGGAGGACCCCAAAATCCTCTTGAATACCAGCCAAAGGGATTCGCCCATCCCCAACCTAAATTGTTGCCCTGAAAGATGTCTACTCTGTTTTGTTCTCGGGTGGACAAACTCACAAGAATATCAGCATTTTCTTGAAGCCTAAATCCTTTTTCTTGCATCACGATTTCGATAGATTTCATCATTCGTCGCTTGTCGAGTTCAGAGATTTTCATTTCGTCAATACCAGGCTTAAAAAAGGCAAAACTTTGATAGCTGTTAAAATTCACTTCTGGGTCGTAGTCGGCAAATACTCTTATACTTCCGCATGAACTAACAAGGGTCATTACAAGGGCAATGCGTAAAATTTTCTTGGTTTTCATATATAGTATTTTAAAAGGCATTTTTTTTAACGTCATAACCATAGGGACAATGTCGGCAACCACTACTGCAACAATAACCCCTCTTGAGATGGTATTGTTCAGTGAATACACGATACCCTCCTTCCATATAATAATCACCTTCTTCTATGGGTACTGATCGATTCATACTTTAAAAATAAGAAGTCAAACTATCTTTAACTTTGATTTCTCAAATTTTAACACGCTTTACAGGCTGTTTTTAACACAATGAATTCCCGTATTCAAAAAATAGATCATCCCGAATTGACCAAAAGGGAAATTCAACTTTACATCAAAAGAGAAGATGAATTACACCCTGTTATTTCTGGAAATAAAATGCGCAAGTTGAAATACAATCTGAAGGCTGCTAAAGCGCAAAACAAAAAGACGCTTCTCACCTTTGGCGGTGCTTTTAGTAATCATTTGCTCGCAACGGCCGCAGCGGCTAAAGAACATAAGTTTAAGGCTGTTGGAGTGGTTCGTGGAGATGAATTGGCGTATCAAAATTTAAATCCAACCTTGGCTAAGGCGGTTGAATATGGAATGCAACTTCACTTTGTTAGCAGAGATTACTATAAAAATTTGACTCAGCAAAATGCTGAATTACCTGCTCAGCTCAATGGTTCAGATGTATATGTCATTCCTGAGGGTGGTGCGAATGAATTAGCTGTTCAAGGTTGTCAAGAAATTTTGACTGAATCAGATAGCGACTTTAATTTTATTTTTTGTGCCGCAGGAACGGGAACAACAATGGCAGGAATAGCAAAATCAATTAAAGCACCTCAAAAACTTATTGGAGTCGCTTCACTTAGAGATGCCGGTTTGAAAAGGCGTATTGCTGATTTGTCAGAACAGTCAGAATTTGAATTGTTAGATGAGTATCATTTAGGAGGATACGCCAAAATCAATTCAGATTACATTCATTTTTTAAATGACTTTTACCGCCAAACCAAGGTGCTTTTAGACCCCATTTATACCGGAAAAATGATGTATGCCATCTTTGATAAGGTGAACTTTGGTAACTTTGATAAAGAATCTCAAATTTTGGCTATTCACACAGGGGGGTTACAGGGTATTCAAGGAATGAATCAGAGACTCCACAGATTGAAAATGCCGCAGTTGTTATGCGAATAAAAAACTTTTTTCAGCTTTTGATAACAGTTTTATTTCTGGGGTCTTGCGGCTCCTCATATACTGTTGTTCGAAGTGACGAAAGACAGAAATCAAATACACCCTTAAATACAGAAGGGGATTATGTCGAACGGATAGAATTTATAACAGAAGAGTATAATTTTGATACAGATTATGGATTAGAATTACCTGAAGATCCGGGTCTTTTTAAGCGTTTTGAGTTTAGAAGTACAGAAGAATACATCAAAGGTTTTGCTCCGGTTGCTAAAATAGAAATGATGCATTACGGAATACCAGCGAGTATTACCTTGGCTCAAGGGATCCTTGAGAGTGGAGCAGGGAGAAGTAACTTGGTTCAAAAATCAAACAATCACTTTGGAATAAAATGCCATCAAGGATGGAACGGACCATGGGTTAGCCATGATGATGACGCACCTTCAGAATGTTTTAGGAAATATAATTTACCAGTTTATTCTTACCGAGATCACTCCGTATTTTTGAGAACTAGAAATCGATATGCTTCCTTATTTACCTTGGCGATTGACGATTATAAATCATGGGCGCGAGGATTAAAAAAAGCAGGTTATGCGACAGACCCGAAATACCCACAAAAATTGATCAGTATCATAGAAAATTATCGACTTTATCGTTACGACAATGAGGTGTTAAAATCTAATTTAAAAAATAAAGGTTGGCTCGTTATGGCTGATATGCCCAAAATAAAAACGAAAAAACCGCAACAGTCGACAGACAAAATTCAAGTGCGCTCAGGTGACACACTTTATAGCATTTCAAGAAGATATGGCGTTAGTGTAGACGAACTTAAAAGAGCGAATGCCCTAGAAGACAACATCATCAGTATCGGGCAAGAACTAATAATTCGACAATAAAATTACAAATGATATATCAACGAAGTAGCGCTCTTTTTGAAGCGGCTAAAAAAGTTATTCCAGGCGGTGTAAATTCACCAGTAAGAGCATTTAATGCTGTAGGAGGAACACCTGTTTTTGTAAAATCTGCCAAAGGAGCTTATTTGCAAACAGAAGATGATCATCGTTTAATTGATTATATCTCTTCTTGGGGTCCACTTATTTTAGGACATGCTTATTCACCTGTAATTGATGCCATTAAAAATACTGCAGAAAAAGGTACTTCGTTTGGAATTCCCACAGCAGTTGAAACAGAGATTGCCAATTTAGCTGTTTCTATGGTGCCCAATATTGACAAGATACGATTTGTAAATAGCGGCACAGAGGCTTGTATGAGTGCTGTTCGTTTAGCTAGGGGTTTTACTGCAAAGGAAAAAATAATCAAGTTTGCGGGATGTTATCACGGTCATTCCGATGCCTTTCTGATTCAGGCAGGTTCTGGAGCAGTTACCTTTGGAAGCCCTAGCAGCCCCGGAGTTACAAAGGGTACAGCCAAAGACACCCTTCTCGCTCGTTACAACGATATTGACAGCGTAAAGGCTTTGGTTCAGGCGAATCAAGACGAAATTGCCTGTATTATTTTGGAGCCTGTAGCCGGTAATATGGGATGTATCATTCCCCAAGCTGGATTTTTAGAAGAGCTCAGATCAATTTGTGATGCAAATGGTATATTACTCGTTTTTGATGAGGTCATGACAGGATTTCGTTTGGCAGCAGGTGGAGCCCAAGAATGCCTAGGAATCAATGCAGATATAGTCACCTTTGGAAAGGTGATCGGAGGCGGATTACCTGTTGGTGCCTTTGCGGCTAGATCAGAAATTATGAGTTATTTGGCTCCAGAGGGTCCGGTTTATCAAGCCGGTACTTTAAGCGGAAACCCTCTGGCAATGAATGCTGGTTTAGCTATGCTGACCGCCTTAAACGAAAATCCAAATGTGTTTAAATCTCTTGAAGAAAAAACAGCTCTTCTCGAAAAAGGTATAGCTGAAGTGCTTACTGAGAAAGGAGTGGTACACACTATAAATCGATTGGGCAGTATGATGTCGGTGCATTTTTCAGAGGAGCCTGTAGTTGATTTTGATTCTGCGAGCCGAGCCAATAACGACACCTTTAAGAAGTATTTTCATGGAATGCTTAAAGAAGGTGTTTATTTACCCCCTTCGGCTTTTGAGAGCTATTTTTTAAATGATGCTTTGTCACACGCCGATATCGACTTTACTATCGAGGCGGTTAAAAAAGTGTTTTGATGTAAGTGACTGAAACAAAAAATCGGTCCGAAGACCGATTTTTTTGGGATCAAATAATTAAAAAACTATTCACAGTGAGCATTTTCTTTACATCGCAACTTTTCTCCCCCTTTTAATTCGAGAATAAGCTATTCTTTTACGTTTACCTTGTTGGGCTTTTAGTTTTCTAAACAATTCAAATTGCTCATCACTTAGGATGTTTTTCATTGTACGTTGAAAAGCGATCTGACGGTCTAAATTTTCTGCTCTTCGATCGTAACCTCTGTTTTGCTTGTCTTTCATTTCTGGTTTAAACTCCTCCAAGGCTTTACGCACTTTCTTCGCCTGCGGTTCGCTTAAATCTAAAGCGAACGTTAATTGCTTTACACGCAATTCTGTTCGTTGTTCTGGATTCATTTTTTCAGCTATTTGCTTTTTGTCATGCTGTGCATAGCTATTGAAACTGATAAAAGCCAAACTAAATACAAGGATAATTTTCTTCATAATTTATTTTCTTTTCTATTTTGACCGCGATTTTCGTCTTGGGTTTAAAAGAGGTATGCTAATAATGTGTTAAAAAAAACCACCTCCTGAGGAAGTGGTTTTATAATTGAGATAAATCTTAATTACTCTCCGTCGAGTAATTCATCTATTCTTGCAGATGCATCTTTGAGATGGTATCTGCTCATGGTGTGTTGTATTTTTCCGAGTCCGATATTGATTGCATTTTTAATATTGTTCAATTCCGCTCTGGCTACAGAACGCACATCCGATTGGTTCAGTGTCACTGCAGTGGCCTTTCTGTACCCTCCGTAAGGTGCTCCTTTTTGATCGTCGGCAGTGAGTAAATAACCTAATCGTTCGATGTGTGCTTTTTGTAGATTACGTCTGTAGGTGTCAATTACCCCTCCATTATAGGCTTCTGACCATACTCCTCGTCTGAGTTCTCTTGTCATTTGAGTGAGGGTGTAGGCATCTGCTCCATTGAGCGCTTCATTCTCTACCAAACGAGCCATTTTACCCATATTGAGTACAGTTCTCATTCCGTATTCTTGAAGTGCCCGAATGTTTTCTACGTGACCTGAGTATTCGGTTTTAGCCAAAATATCTTTGTCAATAAGCCATTCAGGGGTTGCAAAGACGTGTTGCTGTAAAAACTTCATTGCGTTTCGCTGTTTCTCTTTAGGAACATGAGTATAAACTACTCCGTCTTGATCGGCTGTTTTGTGATACTCATAAACCCCACCGATATTATTTGCAACATGCCCAATATACCTTCTGTATTGACTGCGCACTTGCCCGTAAAGGGTTTTTAAGTTGTCGTAATTTTCACCCTCTTCAGTAGTCCACTTTTGTAGATTGGGTACAATTCGTTTCAAATTGGCAATCCCGTATTCTGAGGCTTTAACGGCATCATCTCCTAAATCTTCTGTTTGTGATGAAGGATCAACCACTCCGCCGGCTTGTTGGTGACCAAATCGATACATAGGGTCATCTGCGTGCTCTAAAATCCACTCATTTAAAATCTCTTTTTCATCTTCGGCCGTTGTATTCAGAATAGGTCTATAACCCCAATTAATGGCATGTTTGTCGTATACCCCTATGTTAGGCATTAGGGCAACACCTTCATCTCCTGGCTGAGCTACGTAATTGAATCGTGCGTAATCCATAATCGATGGTGCTGTTCCATACTTTTGTGTGAAGCTTTTAGAGCGTAAAGAGTCTACAGGATAGGCAACACTTGAACCCATGTTGTGTGGAAGTCCAATAGTGTGTCCCACCTCGTGAGCAGAAACAAATCGGATTAATCTTCCCATGATTTCATCTTTAAATTCAGGAGCTTGAGCTTCTTCATTGATGGCAGCGGTTTGAACGAAATACCAGTTTCGAAGTAAGGTCATAACATTGTGGTACCAGTTGATATCCGATTCTAAGATTTCTCCACTTCTTGGGTCACTCACGTGTGGTCCATTTGCGTTAGGAATAGGTGAGGCCAAGTAACGAACTACAGAGTATCTCACGTCTTCAGGTGACCATTCTGGATCTTCTTCTGCACTTGGTGGATCTTTCGCGATAATGGCATTTTTAAATCCAGCCGCTTCGAAAGCTATTTGCCAATCTTCAATCCCTTGTTTGATGTAGGGAACCCATTTTTTGGGAGTAGCTCTATCGACGTAATAGACGATTTGTTTTTTGGGCTCAACCAATTCTCCAGCTTCAAATTTGGCGATGTCTTCGTCTTTTACTTCTAGTCTCCAACGGTCTAAATAAGTTACTTCTCTACTTTCTTGAGCTTCTAAACCGTAATCGGTTTGTGATCTTGCAAACCATCCCACTCTGCGGTCAAAATACCTTCTTTTCATAGGTTTTTTGGGCAACAATATCATAGAGTTGTTGATCTCAAGAGAGAACATACCTAGATACGCATTTGATGGGGGCTCTTTAGCACTATACGATTTGACAGTTCGGGTCTCAATATTGAGGGGATAACTTTTTATGGTTTCGATGTACGATCGTTCAGCATCTAGTTTGCTCACTTTGTAGCGTGACCGATATCTCGAAGGAAGTCCTAGCGCTTTTACGTCTTTTTTGAACAAATTAGAGACGTTAATTACGGTAGAAGGGTTTAGACTGTCTTTTCCGTAAGCTTTAATGTCAAAGGCGTATAAAATGGGTTCAAAATTAGAATTGACCACTGCCTCGGATATTTCTAGGCTGTCGGCTGCGACGTTTTCGTAGGATACAACCTTGAGCAGAACTTGGTTTTCATTCTTTTCCCAGCGCAGAACTTGAGTGTTGATTTTACCTCCACCAAAACCTAAGCCGTTTGTAGTTTTAGCAATCCGACTGACCATAAGCATCTCACGTCCAATAAGGCTATCTGAAATTTCGTAGAAATAGTCTTTTTTGATTTTGTGAACTTTAAACAGTCCTTCATCTGTCTCCGCCTTATCAGTGATTACTTTTTCGTAAGGCTTTATCGCATCCTTATCTTCTTTTTTGTCTTTCTTCTCAGCTTCAGTGGGAACTTCGTTTTTCTTTTTCTTTTTTGAGCGCTGTGCAAAGGTCTCGACGGGCGTGCCAAGCATTAACAAACAAAGCGCTAAAAGTGGTAACAATTGATTTCGCATTCTAGTAAATAATTCTTGAATTAGTGAATTAAAGATAGTAAAGTGTGTATGAATTGTAAATAGACGAATAGACCTTCTAAATTTCAATGAAAAAGTTAGTTTAATCACTTTTATCAAATGTGCAATAAAATAAAAAAAATAATGAGAATCTCTTAAGTTTTGAAATTGTAAATTAAACAGTTTGCTAATTAAAATGATTTTTGATAAAAAGTTGTAAGTTGCTGAATATCAATTTTTTGTTAAATAAAAATAAAATATTGAAACAATTGTAACATCTGATTTAATTTTGTGTCTTAAATATGAAATCATCAATAATATTTAATTAATGGTATACACAAAAACAACTTTAACTGTCCTAATTTTCTTATTACTAAGTCTTCCTGTTTTAACCCATAAAAATGGAAATTCTCCTGAGTTTTCAGTGAACGATATTTCTTTTATTGAAGTTGAAAACCAAGACTTTGATTTAGGATTCGATACAAAGGCTTATTTACCTTCAAATTTCGATCCTTACGCATTGCCTCAGAACCCTATCTCTGTATCATTTATAGACCTAGAAGATTTAGAATATGAACTCAAGCTTTTAGAAGAGTAGAGGCATTACAAATTGAAAGACAAGAGTTAAAAGTCCCACAGATATCAAATTTAAAAGGATTCCAATCCTAGCCATCTGAGAAACTTTTATATAGCCACTAGCAAATACAATGGCATTCGGAGGAGTTGCCATAGGCAACATAAAAGCACAACTACTCGCAATAGTTACGGGTATCAACAGATGCAGAATAGGAATGTTTAGTCCTATTGCAATACCAACGACAACGGGTGCTAATACAGCAACAAGTGCAACATTGCTCATGAGTTCAGTCATAAAGAGCATTAAGAAAATTAAAAGTATTGCGGTAATAGAGATGCTCAAATTGCTTGTGGCAATTTCTTGAGCTACCAAATCCACGATTCCAGTGCTTGACATTCCTTTTGCCAGGGCTAAGCCTCCGCCAAAGAGAATTAGAATTCCCCAGGCTAATTTTGATGTGTCTTTCCAATCAATAATAAAGTCTCCTTTGTTGAAGCGATGAGGAACAGCAAAGAGACTTATCGCTGCAAACAAACTAATGCTAGTATCGCTCAATTTTAGTTCAGGAAACAATTGATTGATAAGTGCTCTAAAAATCCACAAAAAAACGGTGATTCCAAAAATGGTTAGAACCTGCTTTTCTTTTCCGCTTAGCGGCCCCATTTCGTCTAATTGACTTTTTATAACATTATTAGTGGCGTTGAATTTTAATCCTTTAGAGGGGAATATGACATAAACCATTAATACGTAAGATATGGCTATTAAAAGAGCAGATAGAGGCACGCCAAACATCATCCAACGCACAAAAGAGATTTGAATATTGTATTCGTTTTCTAAAAGTCCCACCATTACGGAGTTTGGCGGGGTTCCAATGAGGGTTGCGATTCCACCAGAATTCGCTGAAAATGCAATTCCAAGCATTACACTAATGGCGAAATTCTTGTCTTTTTTGGTAAAACCGTCTTCGTCTGTTATGAGTAAGGCGATCACTGAAGAGGCAATGGGGAGCATAACCACTGTTGTAGCTGTATTGCTGATCCACATACTCAACAGCGCTGTAGCGAGCATAAAACCTAAAATAACTCTATTAGGAGATGTTCCAGTAAGATGTATAATGGTCAGTGCAATTCTCCGATGTAAATTGACTTTCTCTAGTGCCAAGGCCATTACAAATCCCCCAAAGAATAGAAAGACAATAGAACTCCCGTAATTCGCTCCTACGGCATTGATCTCCATCACCTTTAAGATTGGAAAGAGCAACAAGGGCAATAGTGCAGTTACCGAAATTGAAACGGCCTCTGTTATCCACCATATAATCATCCAGGAGGCAACGGCAACAACTAAATCGGCTTGTTCATTGATGAGTGCTCCAGCGTTGAGATAAAACAACATAAAGAGCAAAGGACCTGCGATGAGACCTATTTTTCTAGAGGTATTCATAGCAGAAAGCTAAACTTTTTTCTAAGAATTGACAAGACTAATCAGTACTTGATCATCTGTTTTCTCAATTTTTACCAGTTTGTTTTTGGTGAGGTTCTTACATGCCTTGTCCCATTTTTTACCGCTTAATGCTGAATTTGATTTCACAGTTCCAATAGGCTGTGGGCTTTCTTTTTTAAGCAAATCAAAAATGATTTTCTCTTCTTCACTCAATTGCACTTTATTTTCAGGTCTCATTTGAGGGAAAAATAAAACTTCTTGAATGGAACTATTGTTGGTCATGAGCATGCAAAGTCGATCAATTCCAATTCCAATTCCAGAGGTGGGGGGCATTCCGTATTCTAATGCCCTTAAAAAATCTTGGTCGATGAACATCGCTTCGTCATCTCCTTTTTCTGAAAGTTTGAGTTGATCTTCGAAACGCGCTCGTTGATCAATAGGATCGTTGAGCTCTGAATAGGCATTTGCAAGCTCTTTTCCGTTAACCATTAATTCAAATCGTTCGGTTAGACGCTCATCTTCTCTGTGCTCCTTTGTTAAGGGACTCATTTCTTTGGGATAGTCAATGATGAAGGTGGGTTGTATGTAATGGTGTTCACAACACTCGCCAAATATTTCATCGATGAGTTTACCCAGTCCCATATGGTCGTCTACTTCTAGGCCTAATTCAACAGCAATTGCCCTGACCTGGTCTTCGTTTTTGTCGCTCAAATTGTGGCCTGTGTGCGTTTCAATCGCCTGTAAAATGGGTATTCTCGGGTAAGGTGCTTTAAAGTTTATTTTCTGGTCTCCTACTTCAACGGTGGTATCTCCATTGCTGTCCAATGCTATTTGCTCTAGCAGTTGTTCAGTGGTCTCCATCATCCAGAAATAATCTTTGTAGGCGACATAAAGCTCCATTACGGTAAATTCAGGATTGTGAGTTCGATCCATGCCTTCATTTCTAAAGTCTTTTGAGAACTCATAAACTCCGTCAAACCCCCCTACGATAAGGCGCTTTAAATATAATTCATTCGCAATTCTGAGGTAAAGCGGAATATTTAATGCATTGTGGTGGGTGATAAAAGGTCTTGCAGATGCCCCTCCTGGAATGGGTTGAAGAATAGGTGTTTCTACTTCTAGATATCCCTTTTTATTAAAAAAAGAACGAATAGTGTTTGTAATTTTCGTTCGTTTTATAAAGGTTTCTTTGACCGAAGGATTGACCACTAAATCGACATAGCGCTGACGATATCTTAATTCTGGATCATTGAACTCGTCATAAACTTTACCTTCTGCATCTTCTTTAGGTAAAGGCAATGGTTTAAGAGATTTACTCAAAAGGGTAAAGTCCTTTACCATAACTGTTTTTTCACCTACCTGGGTAGTAAATAAGGTGCCTTTAATTCCTATAATATCTCCGATGTCTAAAAGCTTTTTATAGACTTCGTTGTATTTGCTTTTATCTTCTTCAGTACATATCTCATCTCTGTTAAAATACACCTGAATTCTACCCGCACTGTCTTGAAGTTCGGCAAATGAGGCTTTACCTTGAATTCGACGAGACATGAGTCTACCCGCTATAACTACTTCAGTAGCGTCTTTAAAATCGGATTTTATCTCATCTGAAAGGTGCGTGACCGGAAATAACTCAGCCGGATAAGGATTGACATTTAACTCTCGAAGTTTCGCTAACTTCTCTCTTCTGACAACTTCTTGTTCTGACAAAGGCATAAGATAATTTTGTAGGGCAAAAGTAACATATGTTGTCGAAAAAATATATTTTTAGATTCATTCCTAGTGAGTAATAAATACGTCATGAGAAAAATTCTAGTTCTGTTTGTAAGCCTTTTTTTGGTTTCTTGTGTTTTTACTGAAGAAGTAACTTTCAATTCCGATAAAACTGGTCAGCTCAGCATTGGATTTAACGGTTCAGAGTTTATTAAAATGATGGGTGGTATGAATTCAGATGAAGAAAATAAGGTGGTCAAAAAGATAGACTCTTTGGTTGTTTTTTCTGATATACTCGAAGCGAGTAGAGATAGTATAGCTCAGTTACCGTTAAAAGAACAAGAAGAGTTGATGAAACTCAAGCCCTACAGTCTGCGAATCCAAATGGATGAAAGTGCTGATTTATTTTTATTCGAAATGCTCACGGATTTTCAAAAAATTGAGGATGTCAGCGATGCCTTTAAAACGTTTAGTAAAAGTTCTGTTTTTGGAGATCAAAGAACAAAAGGTGCGCCAATAGTGACTAACGATGGTGTGGAGATTTCATATAGTTTTAAAGGAAATCGATTTGAGCGAAAAGCTCGAATTAAGAATGTGGAGTTATTTCGTAATGCCTTGGATAGCCTAAGTGAATCTGCTATGATTTTAAACGCCTCTACCTACAAAATGAAATACAATTTTCCAGTCAAAGTGAGATCGGTAAGTTATGAAGGAGCCCAGCTCAGTTCAGATATGAAATCGGTCTTAATAGAGGTAAATTATCAAGATTTGACCACTAATCCTGAACAGTATAATTTCACAGTAATACTCGAACAGTAGGTCGCTTTATCCTTATTTTTGTGGGGATGAATAAAAAGGTGCTCATTGAAGATCTAGGCCGAAGAGATTATAAAGAAACTTGGGATTTTCAAGAATTGTTGTTTAAAGAAACGGTTGATCAGAAGATTGCCAATAGAAGACAAAACGCTCAGCACCTTACCTCAAATCACCTTTTATTTGTTGAGCACGATCACGTTTTCACCCTTGGTAAAAGTGGAGACTTCTCAAATTTACTCATCAGTAATGCTGAGTTGTCTGAGCAAAAAGCCGCCTTTTACAAAATCAATAGGGGAGGTGACATCACCTATCACGGCCCAGGCCAAATTGTAGGATACCCCATTTTAGATTTGGATCATTTCTTCAGTGACATTCACAAATACTTAAGGTTTTTAGAAGAGATTATTATTTTGACATTGAAAGATTTTTCAATTCAGGCTGAACGTTCTTCTGGAGAAACGGGAGTGTGGTTGGATGTAAACACTTCCAAAGCACGTAAAATTTGTGCCATGGGAATTAGAGCTTCTAGATGGGTGACCATGCACGGATTTGCGTTAAATGTTGAGCCAGATATGCGTTTTTTTGATATGATGGTTCCCTGCGGCATTCAGGGTAAGGCAGTGACCTCTATGAAACAAGAACTTCAAGACAATTGCCCTACTCTTAGTGAAGTCAAAGATGCGCTAGTCCAACATTTTGCCCATCTTTTTGAGGTTGAATTTATTCCATCCGATAGATCGAAAGCGTTTTTTGATCGTCTAGGGTAATGAATTCCAATTTTTTGTCTTTGTCGATGTCTTTTAAATCAATTAAAGATTGCCCTATTACAGGAAAACCTTCCATTTTAACACCTTCGCTATCATAGGCATAGATTTCACTATTACTGCTATTCAGAAAAAACACAAAAGAATTGCCTTTGATTTTAAAAAGTTGAGGACGGTCATATATTCCTATCGGTAATAGAATATTCTTGGAGTTATTGATATGCGCTCTATGATTGTCTAAAAAAACCTTGTACTCTTGCCTGGCATCAAAAAAGTGAAATTCGGATTTCTCAAAATCCAACTGCGAATGTTGACCTTTGGTATCGATTTGATGAAGAATACCTTCTTGGTCTGTAAAAGTGAATTTGTCTTGATAGACTTCAATAGGATTGTTTGAAAAATTAAAAACTTTATTGACTTTTATTCGCTCCTTTCCGTTTCGATGAAGAATTTTCAATTCCCCATTATTCAAGGCGAAAACCAAATAATCTTTATTTTTCAGTCGATGGTGTTTGACCTCAGATTGAATGCTTGAATTGTTAGAATATATAATTAAATCCCCTTACTTTTTTACCCTGTGCATCATAGACGTGTAGTTGTTCGTTTTGGGTTATAAAAAAGCGATAATTTCTATTGTTGTCGTAATCAAATACGGCCAGATTTTTAAGAGGAAGACCATTAGTCCTGATTGGAAATGGAGCTACATTTTTACCGTTACGATCTATTAAATAAAGACTTTTGTCTGTACAAAATGCCAGTTGATATTTATTGTTTTTAAAGCGATCAACTTCGTAAATTTCACTTTGTATAGGACCATCGAGCGTTATCTTTTCGTGTACCTCAGACCCCTCAATGCTCAAGCGTTGTAAATTATAATCTTCGTCTTGGAAAACTATTTCAGCTTTTTTAGTGTAATGATTACTTACGAATTGAGGTCTTGAAATGATGTTATTGGACACGCTTAAATTGATAACAGGGGTAATCTCAACTTCTTTTTTCTTCAAAATATTCTTTTGTATAGAAAGGTTTAGAATGTGATAGTAATCTTCGGCTTTGAGCTGAAGACTGCTACTGTAATCACCCTTAACACTAATGTTGTCTACATGACTTTCTGAAAAAAGTTGGGTGCGAATAGATTTATACAACAATTGTTTGTCGAAAGTATCTTCGGTTTTGTTGAGTTTGATGAATTCTTGAACTGCGGCCTTTTTATCTGAAAAGAAATAACCATCATTTATGGCGCAGCTGAAGTTGAAATCAGCGCTATACCCATAAGCCTTGAGAAACTCAAGTGAAGGGATGTTATCGTCTAATTTTAGGATTTCCCGTCCGAGATAATCTTGTTCCAATTTGCTGTTGTCGCTAATTATTTTCGAAAAGCTTATAAAATTTTTTCCATAAACGTAAAGTCCATCACCACTTTTAGTTTGGGTTAAACTAAGTTCTTGAATGCCAAAATCTGTTGCTGCTTCATTTGTCGATTCAGGATAAGAGTAATTCTTTACGTTAAGGATGTTTTTTGGTGTACTCTGAAGACTTTCGAAAACACGAGGCTTTTGATTTAAGTATTTGGAGTAAAAATTGGTTCGTTCATCCAAAGGCCAAGCGGCGCCTATGGCTTGAATTCCGTTATTGGTAATAGAAAAATCGAGACCAATCCATAAATTTTTAAGTGATTCAAGAGGGTTGTTTTTTAGTGTTTTTAAGGAGTTATCTGATTTGTAATAAAGGTTAAAATCGACTTTTTTATCAGCTGAATGGTATAGCTTGTCGAGCTTTTCATCACTGGGCCAAGTTCCTGCTGCACGACAACTTTCTTCAATGATGATGCGCGATGAACTGATTAAAATTTTATCATTTATTTCTATGCTATATAAAGTCTTGGTCATTGATCGGTATGTCTTTATAACACACTGTTCATAATCTTCTGTCTGCTCAAGTGTAAAAGGCAATTCGAGATATTGTTCTTTAACTGAAGTTACAGCCAAGAAGTCTTGTTCTTTTCTACCTTTATTGTAAAGCCCTATTAATATTTCTCCGTCTGTATTTAGAGAACTTAAATCAGATAAATTTTGAAAGGATTTTTGGTTGATGAACTCGGTTTGCACATAGTTCAAGATGTCAACCTCTTGGAGTTTATCTTTAAATGCATTCCAGCTGTTTACTTGGGTAAATAACTCTGCGTCCTTTGGAAGATAGGAAAGATCTGATGTGGGCTGTTTTGGGTCGGGGTTACAACTAAAAACAAAGATTAGGCTGAGAATACAACCTCTAAAAAAGCTTTTATTCATAGCACAAAGTTACTATTGTTCTTTGATTAATTTGAAAGATGTGCGGTGGTATTTAGTAGGACCAAATTCTATAATGGCCGACCGGTGCTTGTTTGTGGGATAGCCTTTGTTTGAAATCCAGTCGTATTGAGGATGCTTTCGATGCAATTTCTCCATGTATTCATCCCTGTAGGTTTTAGCCAAAATAGAGGCAGCAGCTATACTTTGATACTTGGCATCTCCTTTGACAATACATTGGTGTACAATCCCAAGATATGCTGGAAATCGATTGCCATCAATAAGTAGAAGGTCTGGTCGAATGCTTAACTTATCCACACACTGATGCATGGCTTTAAATGTAGCTTGAAGAATATTTATTTCATCGATTACACGATGAGAAATATGCACTACGCTATAGGCTAATGCTTCTTTTTCGATAATAGGTCTTAGCTCAAATCGCTGTTCTTTGCTCAGTTTCTTTGAATCATCTAGCGTGCCTAAATTACAATTAGGAGGCATGACCACGGCTGCGGCGGTTACAGGCCCGGCTAAACAACCTCGGCCTGCTTCATCTATTCCTGCTTCGAATTCATTCTTATCTGAATAACACCGAAGAAGCTTCAACTTTAAAGGATTTAATTCACTCTGAATTCGAAAACTTCAGATTGAGACAAATTACCTTGACTATCAGTAGTGTCTACCATCCAATAATAGGTGTTTCCTGCACTTACTTCGATTCCTTCTAAAGTATTAGCTTCAGTTGTTCCTATGGGATTGTCTCCAACTGATTCGGCTGCGGTACTCATAAAAACCTCAAAAGAAACGATGTCATCATCTACATCTGATGCCTCCCACTCTAAGTTTACTGTGGTAACCCCACTTAGTGTAGCACCTCGAGCTGGCTGAACTGCTTCTGCTGGAAATGGAGCATAATTTTCAATTCCATCACCAGCATTGTAAAACTTAAAAGTGGCACTCTGTGCTGTGGCAGTCGTTCCTGATGCTCTCGAGATGATATACCAAGAAAAAGGTTTTCCTTTTTCTACTTGTAGTGTTCGTTCTGATCCGTCGTTAACGGCTAGGTTGAATACCACTGCATTGGTCTCCATATTGGTAACATGCAGCGTGTAGGTGTCTGTATCTTGAGCATCACTCCAGTCAAAAGTGATAGAGCTAAAATTTGCATTTACAGATTCTCCTTCTAAACAAGTGGTATTGTCTTCTGGAAATACCAAAGATGCTGCTTTAGGGTCTGGTACTGCTATAGGATCATTATCTGTTACAGGATCGTTATCGGTAGTTCCACCGTCTCCACCTCCGGAGCACGAAATCATTAAGGCTATTGGTGTAATTAATCCTAAAAGTTGTTTGCTTATTTTCATTTCTTGATGATTTTATATTGTTGAACGGTGTCTTCTGCTTCTACATTTAAGATGTAGAGTCCAGGAGCTAATCTCGAAATATTACTTGAAATATATCCGTTGTCAGCATCTTGAGCTTTTCGGTAAACGGCCTTACCATTGAGTTGATAAATACTTACAACCGCAGTTTCTTTTTCTACAGAACCTAAGTAAATATTAACTATTCCGTCTCTCACTGGGTTTGGATATACAAATAGTTTTTCGCTTAAAACTATTTTCTTCATGATACTTCCTTGACAATCCAAATCAGAACTGATTTCAATTTGATTTTCAATTTGATTTAAACTCAAGGTAATTTCACTCTCTGATGTGACAAAGGTTTCTTCATTCACTTTGATAGTGTAAGTAGATGCTCCTTGTAATTGCAGTGTTATCTCGTCTGAATTATTCATTACGGTTTGAACGCTTAATGGTTCAGGCTCACCTACCATAACGCCGTAACTTCTGCTGTAATCAGGAATCTCATTTATGCTCAAGCGCACTTCATATGCCCCTGCATTAATGTTGTCAAACGTATAAGTACTTGTAAATACTTCACTGGTAATGACCTCTTCGATATCATTTAGTAGTGTTACCTTAACCTCTTGTGAAAGGTTGGTGTCAATGATTATTTGACCATTGTTATTCTCACTACAAGTTTCAGCAACGGTTTTAACAGTAAAGGCATTAGCTGGTAAAGAGAATACCTGACATCCATCTACATCGACAATTGCACCACTTTCAGTTGTTGGGCAATTATCATTTTCGTTCAATACGCCATCATTATCGATGTC
>JBMYMD010000026.1:0-17771 GCA_049596955.1 Flavobacteriaceae bacterium | reverse complement strand
TGGGCGAGCAGAAGGTCGTCTTGGTGGGTATGGACCTTCGTAAGCCAAAGATCTTTAATGATTTTGGACTGTCTAATGAAACAGGGTTGTCCAATTATCTTGCAGGGCACAACACCAAAGATGAAATCATCCAAAAAACCACCTACAACAATCTCAGTATTATTTCTGGGGGTGTAGTTCCTCCCAACCCATCAGAGCTAATCCAAAGTGAACGCTTTGAAGTTCTGATGAACGAACTCAAAGATCAATTTGATTACGTGGTATTGGATACACCTCCTATCGGTCTGGTGGCAGATGCCTTACAAATCATGCCTTTGGTGGACGGTTTATTATACATCACACGTTTCAATTATACCCAAAGTGAGCTACTAGGCTTCGTTGACGATCAATACAAAAAAGGCGTTGTAAAAAATATCTCCATCATTTTGAATGATGTGGGACAACAACGAGGTTACGGCTATGGTTACGGCTATGGTTACGGCTATGGTTACGGCTATGGTTACGGCTATTACCAAGAAGACGATAAAGCTTAATTTAGTGTTGTTATGAGTGCCAATAAGGAAAAAAAAGACCTTCCTTGGTACGTCTTATACACCAAGCCCAGAAACGAAAAAAAAGTAGCCCAGCGCCTCTCAGAAGCGGGTTATACCGTCTATTGTCCGCTACAAAAGGTGCGCCGCCAGTGGAGCGACCGTACCAAGGTGGTGGAAGAGCCGCTGTTTAAATCGTATCTCTTCATTCAAATCGAAGACCATCGCAGGGACGAGGTGTTTACTTTTCCTGGAACGGTGCGATACTTGTTTTGGCTTCGTCGTCCTGCCCAAGTTCGCCAAGTAGAAATCAACACCATCCAAAAGTGGCTGGGGGAGTACAACCACGAGGATATCGACATCTCTGATATCCAACCCGGCGATCTTGTTCGTATCACCTCTGGTCAGTTCTCTGGTGAGGAAGCTGTCTTGCTCGACCGTACCCATCATAAAGCAGTCGTACAGCTCAAAGAACTGGGTATCCAACTCTCCTTGTCGCTCTCCAACAACGACCTTCTCGTGTTGTAAAAAAGTCCAAATCGAGACAAAGCGAATAAACGAGTAAAAAAATTACTCGTAACTTACTTGCAGTTTATTTTTCTGGTGTAAAATTGTATTCCAAACCAATAAGACCAATAGATCCTAATGAACTATTGGTGGCCGACCCGGTAAGCCCAAGCTACTTTTCCTGTTAAAGTATGGGACTCACCGCGGCGAAGCCGTGAAAAACCTCTCGATTCCCATCGACCTCTTAGGACCACTTATTACTTCCAAAACCCGCTTGAAGCTCTTATTGCGCTTCTTTCTAAACCATAATCTTAGCGGGTACCTCCAAGGACTCTCCAAGGAGCTGGACGAAAACACCAACAGCATTCGGGTTGAACTCAACCGCTTGGAAGAAGCTGGTATTCTTTCCTCTGAACTAGAAGGAAGAAGAAAGCTCTACCGAGTAAACGAGCAGCATCCACTCACCGAGAACCTTACGGCAATAGTACGTAAGGTTACTGGTGTGGATGCCTTGGTGGATCGTGTGGTAGGAAGATTACCTGGGTTAGAGCAAGTTTGGGTATGCGGAGATTTAGCATTAGGACTTCAAAGCGACATCATTGAATGTGTGTTGGTCGGAGAAGAGTTAGACCAGGCTTATATTGAAGAATTATGCCACCGCGTGGAAGAACTGACCGGTAAGACGGTAAATGCTCAAGTCAGCACTGAAATTCAACTCGAACAGCTCGGCCAATACTTGCTGGTGTGGGCGCAAGAAACAGACGAAAAATGACAGCCCGGTTGCAAGCATATTGTCCTTTAAATACGGTCGACTACAGTGAAGCAGACATAAAAATGACATGGAATGAGTAAGGTGTTATTAAATACAGTACAAGCAGAAATCGAAAGCTACGGGTTTACTGTAGCAAATAAAGATTTTTCGCGTCCTTGGGGGGGATTCTTGGTTATCAATGAAGAAGAGGCCCAGGCCTTTGCTAATAAGTTTTTTGACGGCATTGACGTGGAAACCCTACGCATCGAGGGGAAACTTAGTCCCAAGATTTTAATAGTCAAGCCAAAGGTAAGACTTTCCTGGCAATACCATCATCGTCGCGCTGAAATCTGGCAGGTGTTTAGGGGAACCGTTGGAATCATTCGAAGCAACGATGATAGAGAAGGAGACCTAATTGAGTTCGAAGAAGGAGCGCAAGTTAAACTAGCACAAGGCGAAAGACATCGTTTGATTGGGCTATCGGATTACGGCATCGTTGCTGAAATTTGGCAACATACCAGCGATGTCCTTTCGGATGAATCCGATATAGTAAGAGTTCAAGACGACTTTGATAGAAAGTAATATGAAGAAAAAAGGAGTAATAGTATCGGGATACTTTAATCCCATCCACAAAGGGCACTTGGAATACTTCAATAATGCCAAAGCATTGGCTGATGAGCTATTCGTGATTGTAAATAACGATCATCAGCGAGCGCTGAAAGGCAGCAAAGAGTTCCAAAAGGAAGACGAGCGCATGCTCATTGTCTCAAATATCAAAGCTGTGGATAACGCTATCCTATCCGTAGATGAAGATCGAACGGTGTGCGCGACTTTAGAGAAAATAGCTCAAGAGTTCGGTCAGAGTCACTACTTGGCTTTTGCCAACGGTGGCGATCAAAACAACGATACCATTCCAGAACGCCCAATCTGTGAAAAAATGGGCATTGCCCTCATAGATGGGCTAGGAGATAAAATACAATCGAGCAGTTGGTTGCTTAAAAAGCTGTAATGAAGTACTCAGACAATCTTAAAATAGCCATAAGTGCGGCTATTAAAGCCGGTTGTGAAATCACGAAGATATACGAGTCGGATGATTTTGGAGTTGAAATAAAGGGGAACGATTCGCCGCTAACTAAAGCAGATAAAGCTTCTCATGGAGTAATCGTTTCCGCACTTTCGACTACAGGTGTTCCTATTCTTTCTGAGGAGGGCGAACAAATTCAATATTCGGAAAGAGCGAACTGGAATATTTTTTGGATGATTGATCCAATTGACGGTACCAAAGAGTTTATAAAGAAGAATGGAGAATTTACAGTGAATATTGCCTTGATTCAGAATGGTAAGCCAATATTGGGGGTAGTGTATGCTCCCGTTCTAAAAGAAATTTTCTTCGCGGAAGATGGTCTGGGGTCTTATAAGAAAATCCAAGTTCAGACATTAGAAGATTTTGAAAATGCCACTATCACAGATTTGACAAGCGTTCAACCTCCAAGTACATACACTCTAGTAGTATCCAAATCGCATATGAACGAGTCCACGCAAGAGTACGTTGATAAAAAAGAAAGAGAACACGGCACCATTGACGCTGCGTCCTTTGGGAGCTCACTTAAAATTTGCAAAGTTGCTGATGGTAGTGCGCATTGCTATCCCCGTTTCGGACTTACCATGGAGTGGGACACGGCAGCTGCTCACGCAGTTGCGGCAATCGCCGGATGCTCGGTGACTCATGAGGATGAACAATCTGCCCTGCGTTACAACAAAGAAAATTTACTGAACCCCTATTTTATCATTCAACGATAGATGAAGCTCATCAATCGTCATATTGCAAAAACGATCTCTTGGCGAATAGTAGGGACCGCAGATACTATGCTGTTGTCTTGGCTTATCACTGGCGACATGAAAGCAGGGCTTCGGATAGGGCTCGCCGATGTTACAACAAAGATGTTGTTGTACTATTTGCATGAACGCGCTTGGTTTAAGTCATCAGTAGCCAACGCGAATAAAAGGCATATCTACAAAACAATTACTTGGCGTGTTATCGGTACGCTGGACACTATAATATTATCTATGTGGATTTGGGGAGATGCCGCTCATAGCTTTCAGATAGGAGGAGCTGAAACATTAACTAAATCAGTCTTGTATTATTTCCACGAGAAAATGTGGTATCGCATCGCATACGGTGTCAGAAAATTTAGAGAAGCAAGAAGAAAGAATGGTTGAAAAACTCCACATCTTTCCATACCAAAACGCGATTTCAAATGAATACCGCGAACGCCAAAACCATGTTACAGCATAACTTTTATTAACAGACGAGATAACAAATGAAACTGTTGCAACAGAAACAATTACAAAATTATGAGTAAAGTAGCTTTAATTACAGGGGTCACTGGACAAGATGGTGCCTACCTTTCTGAATTATTATTAAAAAAAGGATACATTGTTCACGGCTTAAAGCGTAGAACATCCCTTTTCAATACTGATCGAATAGATCATTTGTATCAAGATCCGCATTCGGAAGGTGCTAAGTTTTTCATGCATTATGGAGATATGACCGACAGTACAAATCTGGTTCGGTTGATTCAAGAAATTCAGCCCGATGAAATCTACAACTTGGCAGCAATGAGCCATGTGCGCGTTTCATTTGACGTTCCAGAATATGTAGCGGATGCAGACGGAATAGGAACGCTGAGACTACTTGAGGCTATAAGAATTCTAGGATTAGAAAAAAAGACCCGTATTTACCAAGCCTCTACTTCAGAATTGTATGGAAAAGTGCAAGAGGTGCCTCAAACAGAGAAAACACCATTTTATCCACGCTCACCATATGCAGTGGCAAAAATGTACGCTTATTGGATCACTGTAAACTATAGAGAGGCTTATGGAATGTTCGCTTCTAATGGTATTCTGTTTAATCACGAGAGTCCGATTCGCGGGGAGACTTTTGTTACTCGAAAAATTACCCGAGCGGTTTCAAGAATTGCGTTAGGTCTTCAAGACAAATTCTATTTGGGAAACTTAGATTCTAAAAGAGATTGGGGTCATGCGAAGGATTATGTTCGAATGATGTGGATGATTCTTCAGGCTGATGAAGCTGAAGATTGGGTGATTGCTACTGGTAAGACGACTAAGATTCGTGACTTTGTAAAAATGGCTTTTGACCATGTAGGTATTGAACTAGAGTTCACGGGGTCAGGAGTTGATGAGGTTGCAAAAGTTGCAAAGTGTAATAATCCTAATTACCAGTTAGAGATTGGAAAGGAAGTTTTGGCAATTGACCCAAAATACTTCCGACCTACGGAGGTTGATCTATTGATTGGCGACCCAATGAAAGCTAAAGAAAAACTAGGGTGGGAACCACAAATTCAGTTGGCTGAACTCGTAGAAGATATGATGAGCTCTGACCTTAAACTGATGCAAAAAGATAAATACCTCGAAGATGGAGGCTATCAAATTCTAAATTACTTTGAGTAATGATTAAAAAGTCTGATAAAATATATATCGCAGGACATCGAGGTATGGTAGGTTCAGCATGTTGGAGAGCTTTAGAAACAGAGGGGTATACCAATCTTGTTGGAAAGACTTCAAAAGAGCTTGACCTAAGAAATCAAAAGGCTGTTGAAGACTTTGTAAGAACCGAGAAACCGGTTGCCATTATTGATGCTGCAGCTAGGGTTGGAGGAATCCTTGCGAATGATACATATCCTTATGAGTTCTTGATGGATAATATGCTTATTCAGAACAACCTAATTCGTTCTGCTCATGAAAATGATGTTCCAAAATTCATCTTCTTGGGGTCAAGTTGTATCTATCCAAAATTTGCACCACAGCCTTTAAAAGAGGAATACTTGCTTACTGATTCTTTAGAGCCTACAAACGAGTGGTATGCGATTGCAAAAATCACTGGCGTAAAATTGATTGAAGCGTTGCGAAAAGAGTTTAACAGGGACTACGTTTCGCTTATGCCAACTAATCTTTATGGTCCGAACGATAATTTTGATTTGAAGACTTCTCATGTCCTTCCCGCGATGATCAGAAAGTTCCATGAAGCTAAACTAAACAACAATGCTCCGGTTGAATTATGGGGGAGCGGTACTCCAATGCGTGAATTTTTATATGTAGATGATTTAGGTAGGGCTGTATTATATGCCCTTGAAAACCCACTCAGTGAACACCTTTATAACATTGGAACAGGAGTAGATTTAACGATTAAATCACTTGCCGAGTTTATTCAACAGACCGTTGGACATAAAGGAGACATAATCTGGGACACAACCAAACCCGATGGAACTCCTAAGAAATTGATGGACAACTCAAAAATGGAGAGTCAGGGCTGGAAGGCAGAGGTAAGCTTAGATAAAGGTATAGGTCAAACCTATCGATGGTTTCTAAATAACATTGAAGATATCCGTCATGTTAAAATCTAACAAAATGACATGGTTAATTGAGATTTATTTTCTTGTATCTCCATTGTAATAAGGAATTTAAATAGATTTAATGATAATACATATAAAAACACCAAAAACTGGTACAACATCAATCGATTCACTTGCTAATCAAAACTTAGCAAAAGATGAAATATTTAATATAAGCAAAGATTCTAAAGAAGTTTTCGATAATATGACGGACTCGGAGATTATGAAAATCAAGTATTTGACCGGTCATTATGTCACAAAAAAAAGGATTGAACGAGTGAAGTCAGTTATTCCGAATACTTTCGTTTTTACTGTATTTAGAGAACCTGTAGGCTGGATAATAAGTAATTATAACTATAAATATCGGAATCAAGAACAAGGACCAATACTAAGCTTATTCTTATGTCATTCACTAAGGAGACAAGTTTCGTGGTACCTGCGAATTATTTGTCATAAGCCAATTCTGGCATTTTTCTTTAAGACACTTGACTCAAATAAACTTTATCAGTTGATGTTTGGTCAATTAGACGTTGTTATACCTACAAACTATATTAATGAAGCTGTTCCAAGACTTTTCTTCTTTCTAGGAATTAACCCTGATAGAAATTCATTGCCACGTAAGAATGTAGCAGGCTCCGACGTCCCGATCAAATTAAAAAGAACACAGCTACTCGAGCAAACACTTCACAAGAAATTTAAAAAGGATCAAGAATTGCACGATGTTATAATTTCGAGGTTTGTTAGAACATTCGAAACAGTGCTTCAACAGGCGGAACAAAGTGATTTCCTAACACACGCTCAGTTTCGGCATGAATAGTCAGAACAACAAGTTTTTAGTAGAATCGTTAAAAACCTTATTTACGAGAATAATTGGCTTCATTGCCATTTTTTATAGTACTGCAATTTTAACGCGAACAGTTTCTTTGGCGTTTTTGGGCTTATTTAGTATGGTTTCTTCGATGATAGAAATAGCAGTACTTTTCGCTCACTTTGGTGTTGGTCCACTAATATTAAAAAAGATTGGTGGCACGAACGACCGCACGGTTGTGAAAAACTTGTATCTCACTGAGTTTTGTGGTTATTGGGCAAAAAGCATACTGTTAACAATTTTCATAATGTTAATGTCTTACCCGGTTATAGGGAGTACGTCCTATGAGAGTTACTACATAGAATTCTTGATAATGATTGCGAGTGCTGTATTTACTGCTGTATATGTTTTTCATAACTATTTTCTAAATGCCATAGGAAGGGTATGGCAATCGACGCTTTCTAGAAATACTCTGGCGAGTGTGATATTTGCTTTGACACTTTTGGTTTATCATAGTTACGTAGAAATCACCCTCTCTACTTTTAACATAGCCTTAATTTTCATCTTCTCGCGATTAATTGCCGCACTTACATCTCAAATGTATACAAACAGCTTAATAGGGATAAGTTTTACTCATATTGTAAACAACCGCAAAATTCAAATGGAGGCAACTGGCCAAGAGCAAAAGTGGTTTTTTTATTCTCAAGTGTTGGATAGTTTATCAAATAGCGGGATTTTTTTTACTCTATCTCTGTTAACCACTGCTACAAATATTGGTTTGATAACAATAATTTTAAAAATCGCTCTCCCAGCACAAGTAATATATACGGTACTCCAAAAGCAAGCTATCAATCAAATTTCTAGACATATAAGACTTAACGATAGTAGATCCTTACTTTCTTTATTTTTAAAGATAAGTTTTTTGGGAGGAATTATTGCTATATTATATATCATTGGTATTGCCTTTTTCTTAGATGAGTTGTTGTTTTTTTTCGGTTTGACAGAAAATATGATCTCATACACTCAAGTTGGTTTGATTTTATTTGGTTACGCAATAGCTTCAGTTACAAGTATTGCGGGTCCAATACTTCAAATGAGTGGCATGGAAAAGAAAAAAATGATTTTTGGTACATTAAGTCTAGCCCTCCAAGTGATAGTTATAGTTATAATGGGTTTTTTTGAGTTTGGAATAACGGGAATTTGCATAGGATTAATGATGGGACTAGTTTTAAAGTCATCTTTGGAATTTGTATCCGCTTGGAAAGTAATGAGGGGTTAAAATGATTTTAGTGGTTCAGAAAAAATTCAAACATCATAGAAGTTAAAAGGCTACAAAGCAAATTAGTCGTGCTCGTATTAATTTTGACGAGCGGTTCGGTTTTAAATGTGTTAGGTATAGATGATGTAATACAGACTATACTGTTTGTGTTTCTGGTGACTATTTCTATTAAAATAGGTACTTTAAAATCTACCAGAAAAATTACTGCAGTCCTCCTCATAATATTATCGGTGATAGTGTTATTCATTATCCAAGCAATAAAGTATGAAGAAATAACTCTTATATATAATAGAAACAACATACGTATGATTTTGTTGTTTTTGAGCTGTTTGCTGGCTTCCTTTTACTTCAGTGAAAAGCCCTATTTTCTGCATGATTTAAATACATTGTTATTTTATTTTACTGTGTATGCTATAATTTCTTGTGTTATCCTTTCTTTATTTCCAACGCAAAATGTGTTATTTCGCCAAATTGACGGAAAAGCGGCCTATGTAGGTTATCTTTATCTATTTTTTCAGAGGATAAACATTGATTTCAAGGGGTTTTTGGACCCAACGTTTATCGATTATTTTGGCTTTACGGTACAAAGAGCACACGGTTTGGCTTGGGAACCAGGTAATTTTTCAACCTTTGTGAATGTTTTTATTTTCCTCAACCTGTTTATCTTTAAAAATGTACAGAGAGTTTTATTAGGGCTGCTGGCCATATTGTTGGCTTGGTCTACTAGTGGTTTTACTGTGTTGATACTCCAATTCATCTATTATGTTGTTATTAATCGGAGAAGTATCAAAAGAAAATACATAATTCCAAAAGCAGTATTAGGTACAATTATAGCGTATGCGTTAGTCATTACTGCGTATGAAAATTTTGATGAAAAGATAAATGGCGATAGATCTGGTTCTGGGGCTGGAAGAATCGTGAATACAGCCTCCGCTATAGGAACGATTTACAATAATCCATTAGTTGGAACCGGTTTTGATTACCAGAGGTATGCAGAAGAATTAAATAAGGAATTCAGGAAATATCAATCGGCGGTAAGCTCGTACGTTGATTCGGACAAAGTAAATTCGGCTTCTTCCACGAATAGCTTCCTTCGTTTGTATGTCCAATTTGGAATCCCTATTGGGTTAGTCCTAACGATATCGATCTTTAAACAGACATTAATACCTAGGCATAAATTTATTTTTGCGGTCGTTATTATATCATCGTGCCTTTCCGCGCCAATGATGCTGACCCCTTTTTATTTTTTGTTCATAGCGAGTGGTCTGATAAAATTGGCAGGTTTTTCAGTTAGAAAGACAACGCCCTTATGATTATAAAGTAATCGATACGTAATGTGATGTTCAAAGCAGTTAGGTCTTCTAATCAAAAGAAATGAAAAGGGTTTTACGTGTTTCGTTATTAGATTATATGTGAAATAACAATCCGTTGAGATACTATGAACGAGTCAAAATGAATCTTTAGTTAACGGTTGAGATGTGATTTAACTTGTCAGATCTTGGTTCGTTGCATAAAGTGTGTTAAAAGGTTTTTTTTATTATGCAATCATCGCTAATTTTTAATTGGAATTTGATTAAATCGCAAATAGATTCAATTTTAAGACTTCATCGTATTAAAGGGATGCGCTATTTTATTGTGGCGTTCTTCCGCCAACGTCTTTTGTGTTTTAAAAAGCTCAATAATTCTGGTTCTGTTGTGTTCCATCACATACCAAAATGCGGAGGTACAAGCTTACGCTTGGCATTACGAAGCCACTTTAATGTATACAATGATTATCGATTAGGATGGACAGACATTTACTTACCTCGTTATAACCTGCTTCGCATGACCCAAGGTGACTGTTTATGTGGACACTTTGAAACGAAGGGCAATCACATCTATCAAAGATATCCTGAGCTTTTACAAAGAAATGAGTTCACTATTATAAGTTTCATTCGAGATCCGCTGTCTATGGCAATCTCGTATGCAAGATATGCGGACTTAGCTGCTATGGATGAAGTCTTAGTAGAAGACAAAATTTTCGAAAGACAGAATATGATTGCACGTTTTCTTGGAGTCACTGAGGAGAATTACCTCGTTTTCTTGGAGCGTTATGACTTTATCGGTGTATTGGAATATCGTGAGTTAAGCATGGAGAAACTCAGTAAGTTATTCTCTTTAGAAGAAGTGACCCTCAATAAACACAATTCGAATAAGAAAAATGCTGTATGCCTAGATGAATTGACGGTTAAGCGCTTCCGAGAGCACAATAGTCTTGACTACATGATCTACGACTATTGTGTTGATAGATTGTTGAATGACTAGTTGTTTGTTATGCGCAGTAAGTGTAGGTATTTTAGGTTAATAGAAAAATTCGAATAAATAATTATGATTCAGTTACGTTTTATTGGTTTTTTTAAAACACTTATATTAGGTTTTTTCGTTTGGGTACGTTTCATACCAATTAGATATAAAGTGAAAGAAGAATTAATTTTGATCTTGACACCAGGTAAAGTTGGTTCAAGCACAATTTACAAATCAGTTAAACACTCTGTTAATACTAGAGTGTATCACATACACAGTATTAATAATGAAGAAATCATCAATTCGATGAAAATTCATTTCTTTAGCCCAAAAGGGAGTGTTCCTAGACACCTTTTTACGTCATACTTCTTATCAAAAATTCTTCGAAATTACAAAGGAAAAGTAAAGTTGATTATTTTGGTCCGAGAACCCGTTAGTCGTTTAATCTCCAGTGTATATCAAAATTTAGACATGTTTGGTATCAGCCCAAAATATATTGATGTTGAGGAAGTGAACGAGATAATTTTGTCTAAACTCAACTCTGACTATTTTGACTATTTGGACAGATGGTTTAATAAGGAAATAAAAGAAACTTTTGGTATAGATGTTTTTGCAGATCCTGAAAAGAGTCATTTTGAGTCGAATATTACAGGTTTTTGTATGAAGATGGAAGATATAGATGATGAATTTGAGATAAATTGTCGAACAATATTAGGTATAAATGCTATCGTGAGAAAAGAAAATATAGCGAAAGATAAGCCGTACAATAAAGAGTACATACAATCTAAAAGAGCAATCAAAAATAGGATAAATTCTTTACCACTGGAGGGTCATTATGCGAGAAGATTTTATGGAAAGAATGCTTTTAGTTTTATCAGCTTTGGTAAAGCTAAACCTTTATGACGCATAGACAGCGGGTGGTCGTTATGTTAGTGAGATATAGATATGAAAATTCTAATATTTTGTTTGAAATTGTTACAATGTTACGCCAGAATATTTAATACTTTTAAGGATTTTGACATATACAGATATAGGAATTTACACCTTAAAAGGAGTAAGAAATGAGCGATCTATGTTATCTGTTAATCTTCGATAGGTCTAAATTTATTTAGCGATGAAAATATCAATAATTATTCCAGTTTACAATATGGTAGATTTTATAGAAGACACCCTGTTGTCAATTATAAATCAGAAGCGAAAATGTGAACTCATAGTAGTAGATGGCGGTTCAGTGGACGGCACTTTAGAAGTGTTAAAGAAATATGATGCTTATATCGATGTGCTTATATCCGAGATAGATGGCGGTCAATACAATGCTGTAAACAAGGGTATGCGTATAGCTACAGGGGATATATTAGCATGGATAAATGCGGACGATTTATACTATGATTGGACGTTTGATATTGTTGTTCAATTCTTTAAAGATTTTCCTCACTTTGAATGGATTAGTGGTGTCTCAACCACCATTAACGCTGAGGGAGGAATGAACGGGCTAATGCGTTCTGCGATAGTTAAAAATCGTAGATTTATAAGAAATGGTTGGTATACTGAAGATATTTATGGGTTTTTGCAGCAAGAGGGAATGTTTTGGCGTCGATCCTTGATGGAGAAAAGCGGTTTGTTGGATGAAGCGTACGGATTAGCTGCTGATTTTGATCTTTGGACAAGATTCGCATGCAACGCTGATATAGTATCTGTAGCTATTCCTTTAGCCAGATTCAGAATTCGGAATAGTAGCAGGTCAAGAGCCCTTGCTAATCAATATATGGGCGAGGTTGAAAAGATCAACGACACAAAGCCGAAGTTCCCAACCTTAATCAAGTCACTAATGAGCAGGAGTTTAGCGGTGAAAATGATAATTAGAAAACTCTCCATCACTTCAGGCTATGTGTATTATTACTCAGCATCAAGAAAGAAGTGGATTTTAAGGAGGAAAATGGCCTCTGCAAATCATCACCCAATCTCCAGTCTAATAACGTTCAGATAGTATCAGACGACTTTACACCAAGTTTAAACAAATGACAAATCATTATATTAATTTAGTTAGCTGGGAATATTTCGCTCATTCCAGTGAAGGCCAACTTCATTGTGATAGTCGGCTAATGGCGTTATTATCCGCAGCATTAGGAGTAAAAATTGTTGTTACGAGTGGTCCAGGAACTCTCTACAAGAAAAACCCTGAAGAACGCGTTCTGATTTTAGGAGAGAAAAGTATTAGAGTTAATGCCTTTAACTATTCATTGCCGTTTTGGAAATCTCAAGAAGAGGTTAAAATAACAGGTGATTTAATTGATGCAATAGATGGATATAATATAATTTATATCGGAATAAGTAGTCCGAAACAAGACAGATTAGCCCACTTGCTGAATAAATTAAACAGTGATAAACATTATTTTTGTTTTGGTGCAGCGCTATATTCAAATAATTTGGTAGAATATCTAGAGAAATACGGTTTGATGTTCCTAGGTTTTCTAATAAGTAAGCCAATTAGAACGACAAAAAAATTCTATATTTCCTTATGGAATATTTTTAGAATAATTTTTTTTAAGGATGTGAGGACTAAATTCCTACAAGTTATGGTAAAGATTAACGAAACAAAATTTAGTAGATTATGATATTACTGGGATTAAATGAATTAAATGTAGACTTCATCAAAGGCTACATAAAAGCAGGGAAATTAAAGAACTTTGCAGTACTCTTAGAGAATGGCGTAACATCTACAATAAGTGAGGTTGATTACGAACTTCTAGAGCCTTGGATTCAGTGGGTTACTGTTCATACGGGAAAAAAATTTGCTGAGCACAAAATATTTAGACTGGGAGATATTATCTACAATAAATCGCATAATCAAATCTTTGAAGATTTGGAAGCGCAAGGATTAATCGTAGGGGCAATTAGTCCGTTTAACGCGGATAACCGCCTAAGAAACGCGGCTTTTTTTATTCCAGATCCATGGACAGAAACAAAGGCATCCGGCGGAAAATTGATAAAATATTTTTCCAAATCTATATCGAGAATAGTAAATAATAACGCTTCAGGTAAATTCGGAATTCTAGACTTGATCGGTTTGCTTACGGGGTTTCTAATTTTTGTCCGTGTAAAGAAATGGCCTAGATTTTTTACAGCAGGGTTAAGGATTAAGAAGCCAGGAATGAAGGCGGCCATTCTCGATATGATTCTTCTGGAAGTGTTTGTTACCCTTCAGAAAAAACATAAGCCAGACTACAGCCATCTTTTCTTCAATGGCGGAGCACATATCCAACATCATTATATGTTTAATTCTACCCAGTATGATGGAGGGTTTGTAAACCCAGAGTGGCATTGTCCTAAGGGATGGGATCCAGTTTTAATGATCTTAGAATGCTATGATAATATAATAGGGGATCTCTTAAAAACAGGAGAAAGAATCGTTGGAGTTACAGGGCTTCATCAGATTCCACATCAAGAACGGACTTACATGTGGAGACCAATAAGCCACAAAGCGTTTTTGATTGAAGCGGGCGTTCATGGATTGTTCAAAGTAACTCCAAGAATGTCTAGAGACTTTCTGATTGAAGTTGGAAGTGACGAAGATGCTACAGAAATCGAGAAGCACCTAAATCAATTCAGAGATTCAGTTAGACAAAAAGCTGTTTTTAATGTCGATAATCGAGGAATGTCTTTGTTCGTTGAAGTTGTTTATGATGATGAGTTGGTAGATGGCATGACTTTCATTGGACCTAATGGCATCTCTATTGCGTCATTAGAAACGAAATTGGCTTTTGTTACAATCAAGAACGGAGCACATGACGGTTTAGGCTATGTCTTTAGTAACATGCCAATGAATTTACCAGAACAAATAGAACTGGAGGCAGTGTATGATTTTATTAAACACAATGCTTTAGCTGATGCTGGAGCTATATAAAAACGTCTTTTATACTTTTTGGAATACACAGTTAACTAATCCAAAGGTGAGAACGAGTCTACACAAAAAAACTGCATTTAAAGAATAATTTTCGACTCAACTGTTTCTAACTGCAACTGAGCATTTATGTCTTCGAAATCCTGATAGTATAATATATTGCTGAGTTTGTGTGAAGCTTTATTAATTCCAACATAACTTTTAAATCTTCGGAAAGGTGATAAACCAGATATAAGTGGCTGTTCTGCATCAAAATCTCTAGGGTGGAAATAAGTCATTACATATTCTTGACTATTAAATAGTGTTTTCAGATACCATTCTGGGAGCAGTCGGAAGTAGCCGCCACCACTAAACACAAATTTTTGACCTATTAATGAGGCTGTGTTCATCGGCAATTCGATGATTTCATAGCCTTTTTTAGTTATGACCTTACAAGGTTGATCCGTTGTGAATTGAGGTAAGCCACCATGTGCCCTATTTGCTGGGAAAACAGAACTATCGTACTTAATGCCCTCTTCGGCCATCACATCAAATGCCCATAGATTGGACTCTTTGATTGAAAAGCCTGGTGCTCTGTATGCATCAATAGTCTTTCCTGTAAGGTCAGACAAGATCTTTATAGAATCAGAGAGGTCCTTTCTGTATTCATCTTCTGTTTGCTCATAAGCTAGCTGATGATAATAGCTGTGCGTTCCTATGTGGTGTCCGGCGGCATCTATACGCTTAATAATGTGTGGATGCTTCTCTGCTATCCAACCCAAGCAAAAGAATGTGCCTTTGAGATCATGCTTATCCATTAAATCGAGGATAAGGCCTACACCGTGATCTATTCTAGATTCGAATTTATTCCACGAGGAAGGATTTGCTGTCTCTGGATGATCTAGGATGTGAAACCAGTCTTCTATGTCGAATGTGATGAATTTCATTAGAAGAACTTTTTACCTATTGATTTGAATGCTCTCACATCTTCCTTTGTCGGACGAGAATAGTAGGTCATTTCCTTTTCATCATTTGCCATAGTTGGAGTATTCACTCCATGATCTGCAACTAAGTTACAAGCTTCAATAATGGCATCAGCCCCGCGGTACTTAAGTTCCCATATGAGTTCTGCTTGAGTCCTATTTAGAAGTGGAACTTCTTTTTGGACGATAATTGGTCCAGAATCGATCCCTTCATCTACAAAGAACACTGATACACCAGTTCTCTTTTCATTGTGACGCATAACCCAGAAAGATGGCATCAACCCACGGTACTTTGGTAGTAAGGCGCTGTGAAGGTTAATCACACCATACTTGGCTGATTCAAACAATGGTTGTTTGAAAATCTCATTACCTGCTAATGACACCAGTAAATCAGGCTTGAAGCTTTGAATGATTTCCAAACTATTCGGATGATTCACTCTATTGGCAAGCTTGACTGTTTCAATGCTATTAGCCTGCATTACACCTTTTACATCCTTGCCGAGTATTCCTTTGGCATACTGAAGAATGTAATGAATAGTAAAGCCTAGGCCAAAGACTTTATAAGTATCAATGAGCTGCTTGACTTTACTCTCTTTCTTTCCAAACGGGGCAACGTCAAACAAAACGCTTGCAACCACTTCATGACCTTCAGCCTTTAGCTTGGGAAGCAGATATTGATAAATCTTGGGGAGGTAAAAAGGATCTTCTTGAGTTAGAAAAACTAGACGCATTCGATTCAATTGGTTTGAGTGTGCAATTTAGTGAATGTGATACATCAATGAAGTTCTAGGCAAGGACTATTTACCCATAATAAAAAACTCAGCATAAAGCTGGGTTTTGTTTTTGACAATGATTATCTAATCATCCCCGCAGCAACAGTTTCGTTGGTAGCTTCATCGACTAGGATAATGGATCCTGTGACTCTGTTGACCGTGTAGTCGTCGGCGAAGAGGGGTTTTGTTGATCTGATTTTTACTCTTGCGATGTCATTCATTTTGATGGCCTTATCTTCTTCCATTCTATGAAGGGTATTGATGTCCATCTTGTATTGAATGTCTGTGATCATTGCTCTAGCTTCCGCCGTAGTGTGTTTAATCACATATTTCGCTCTAGGGCGGGGTGGATTGGCATTTAACCAGCAGAGCATAACGTCTAAATCTTGTTGGCCTTCTGGTCTGTTTTCAATGCGCACCAATACATCGCCTCTGCTGATGTCTATATCATCTTCTAAGGTGATGGTCACACTTTGAGGAGGGAAGGCTTCATCGAGCTCGCCAGTCATTGTATGGATGGCTGCAATCTTGCTCTCCAATCCAGAAGGCAATGCAACTACACTATCTCCCTTTTTGAAGACACCGCCAGCAACGCGACCTGCGTATCCTCTAAAGTCGTGGTATTCGTCGCTGTGTGGGCGAATGACTGTTTGAACAGGGAAGCGGCAGTCTCTTAGGTTATGGTCTGAGGAAATGTGTACAGTTTCAAGGTTGTGAAGTAGGGTTCCACCTTCGTACCAGCTCATGTTTTCTCCTCGTGATACTACGTTGTCGCCGTGGAGGGCAGACATTGGTACAAAGCGTACGTCTTTGACGTTAAGCTTGGCAGCGAAATCGGTGTATTCTTTTACCACCTTATCATAGGCTTCCTGACTGTAATCTACGAGGTCCATCTTGTTAATACAAACGAAGATGTGTGGAATCTGTAGAAGGGAAGCAATGAAGGTGTGGCGCTTGGTTTGCTCAATGACACCATTGCGCGCATCGACTAGGATGAGGGCAAGGTTGGCGGTTGAAGCACCGGTTACCATATTACGGGTGTACTGAACGTGTCCTGGGGTATCTGCTATGATGAACTTACGCTTCGGGGTAGCGAAGTAGCGGTAGGCTACGTCGATAGTAATTCCTTGCTCGCGCTCGTCCTTCAAACCGTCCGTGAAAAGGCTTAGATCTACGTGCTCGAGGCCTTTCTTTTTTGAGGTTTGTTCGATTTGCTGGACTTGGTCCTCGAAGATGCTCTTGCTATCGTAAAGGAGGCGTCCAATCAATGTGGATTTACCGTCGTCAACACTACCTGCAGTAGTGAAGCGAAGCAGTTCCATATCTAAATATCCTTGGGTGTCGAAATTGTTTTCCATCGTTTCTTATGCTTTGATGGTTAGAAGTAACCTTGACGTTTTCTGTCTTCCATAGCGCTTTCACTGCGCTTATCGTCCTCGCGATTACCGCGCTCTGTTTGACGAGAAGAAGCTACTTCCTGAATGATTTTCTCGAGCGTATCTGCATCGCTTTCCTGACCACCGGTGATGGTGATGTCCCCTAGGGTACGGAAGCGAACCATTTTC
>JBMYMD010000025.1:0-18512 GCA_049596955.1 Flavobacteriaceae bacterium | reverse complement strand
GAATGACGCCCCCAGCTAAATTATCACAGGTTTCAGCCCTTGATGAAAAGGCAAAAAACTCAGGGGCAAATCGGTACACCGGACAGCCATCAGCATCTACTTCTTGAGCTTGTGGGGTATCGGGGCATAAATCGTTGGCATCAAAAACACCGTCTAAATCTTGGTCAGGCTGAAAGGCTCCTTTTGCGCAGAATTTAATTGAAAACTCTTGTAATACTCCAGCATCACCAATAGAGACGTCTTCGACTTCGAGTCTCCAAATTCCCCGGGTTGATTCTCCGTAGAGCCTTGAGAATGAAACTGCAGGGCGAATGACTCCTGCTATTCCTGTAGCACCTAAACAATCTAAACTTTGCCCGTTATCAGAAAAGCGCACATTGACGTTATTTCGCTCGGCACAAGAATTGTACAAGAGCTGTATTACAGTTCCTAATGGTGAGATCAGTCGCATTTGTAAATCACCCACATAGGTATGGGTTAGGCGTACCCCTACCTCTATTGATTCAATGGGTAATTCATCATTGATATTAATTTCAGAACTAACTGTGTTTGGCGCTTGAGCCACTATGCTCTGAGGTAAATCTGTAGCGTATTGGGTCTTACAATCTACTGCTTCAGTAGTAAATGAAAACACCTCACTTACCGAAGAATTACCGCACGAATTAGAGGCGCTAACCCTCCAATAGTAAGTTGAATCTGCGCTTAAATTTTCAAGTTCGTAAACGTTATCATACAATGCCACAGTTGTCGAGTTTTCAAAAGAAGGGCTCTGAGACCATTCTAAAAGATAGCGCTCTACAGATTGATTTTCTTGCCAGGCCAAGGCAACTCGAGTACCTAAATTTTCTGATAAGTTTGAGGGAGTATTAAGCAAGATAGCCTCGGGAGTTAATTCCGCCTTTTCAAGCTGAACACTAGTATTAAATACAGTGTTGGTATTTGAATCGACTAAGGAAAGTTGCACTGATTCGGTTTCATTCAAATCCAAAGCAGAAAGGTCAAAACTCAAGGTCGTTAACCCACTTTGACTAAAAGAAGATTCGCTTAGACTCACTGTACTATTCTCAAGAGTTACACTGAGCTCGTAAGGCGCAACGCTGTCAGCTTCAATTGAAACATAAGCATTGATGATCAACTCATCTTCACAACTCTTGTATTTTTTTTGAGATAGACTAAGCATTGCAGACTGAGGTTGAACGGTAATGTCCGCAGTGTTCACATTATAGTAAACACTATTGGCCGCCTTGAGCATAATTCGACAATTCGTGCAATCTTCATTAGGTAGTTGAACTTCTGCCTGACCCGTATTTGGCAATACATTTGAGACGGCAGTAGCTATTCGTGTTCCATTAGCATCAATGAGATACCATTCTAATTCTTGGGTATTTATGGGTGGTAAATTAGTTTGGGCTACGTCCCACAAAAGGGTAATCCACTCCCCAGCCGAAAAAGTTTGCGATGCGGTTTGTGATAAAACTCTAAAGGGACCTTTTTCAGCATCAACGGTTACAGTGGTTTCAACAGATTGTTGAAGGGATTGCTCTGGATTTTCGTCTCGCACTACTAGTGCAAAATGCATGGCTTTATTTATTGTGGTCAAACTCTCCCAATCGTCATTGAGCCCTGGACTGGTCTGAGTCAATTCTTGTGCAAAAACCCGAGTAATGTTCGGAAAATATCGAGTAGAATCAGCTCTGGGAGCTTGAGCTCTAAAATTTGCACCACTCATTGAAAGGGGCCCAAAGCGAGCTGCATTCACAATTCCGTTATCGATCTGTTCTATGGTGTATTGAAGCCCATCGCCATCGGTATCAAATGCGTCTGCACTCAAAACAAATGGGGTTAAGGCTGGAATATAACTGTCCTCAACAGAGGCGATATCAGGGGGGGTATTGGAGATGAATTCATCGGAATAGCAGCTGTAGTTTTGCATATAATTCTGCATCTGTACCAGGCTTCCTATGTGAAAATAGGCATCACCCATTTCTTGTAAATTCTCTCCCTCGACGATTCCTGCATAGGCCATAATAGTGGAGCCTGAACCAGGTTCAAATTGCACTCCCGTATTTTCAGATTGAAAAGACCAGGTGTGATTGGCCCCCATTTGGTGACCGATTTCGTGACAAACATAGTCGATATCAAAGAGCGCTCCTTCGGGATTCACTCCTGACGAATAAGCACTTCCTTTTTTCCCCGTTTGGCAAGTAGCGCCAACAAATCCGGCATTTCCACTATTTCGGTCTTGGTGAAAGAGGTGGCCAATATCGTAATTTTCATCACCTATTACATCGTCTAAGACTTGTTGCAAATCTCCACCTAAATTTTCAAAATAAGGATCTGAAAATCTATTTAGATAAATGAGTTGTTCGACCTCTTCAATAAGCTCAAAATGCACGCCAATTTCATTTTCATAAATGCCATTTACTCGGGTCAAGGTTGCATTGATTGCCGCAAGAGCACCACTGATGTTTTGACCGTGATAGGCGGTGTATTGTCCTGTAGTGGAAATAGCTATACGATAGGTTTTTAGATTAGCTGGTGCGGTAAATTCAAAAGAAGTGGGCGTTTCAGTTGATTCTTTCAGTTCACAGGCCCAATCTGGTAATTCAAAATCACCGATAGAATAAACGGTATACCACTTTTTTTGGGCTTTACTGCTTTTTGAACTCAAAGGGGTGGCACCGACCTCTTCGAGAAAAAAGCGCTGTTTACTTCCCACAGCAGTATACATGACTGATATTTTTTCATCGGAAGAACTCAATACGAGTCTATATTTACCGTCATTAGAAAGGCCCTTATACGCTCTAATATTAGGGTATTTTTTTTGTAGGTTAGGATGAAAATTAGAGGCCTCTTCTAAAGTAAAACGAAGAAAAGAAGTCGTATTTGGTGAAGGGAGCACCACAGTTGATTTAGAGCGGAGTTCACTTGTAAAAGGCTGAAGTTCTAATTCATAAAACTTGGGGGCTGCGCTGAGCTGTTTAGACCACTTCTGAGGCGCGACTTTTGGCTTCCAATAGTCCTGCTGTGCGTAACTACAAAAGCTTGTAAAAAGTACGAATATTAGGCCAACAGTATGTATTTTAGTACGCACTAAACAATTTTTAATTCTAAAGATACCCCTTAAAGCAAAACTGTGGAAATTATCCAAGGAGTTTATGAGTTTAAAAGTGATAAACCGACAGTGCTCACCATTGGTACTTTTGACGGGGTTCACATCGGCCATCAACAAATCCTAAAGCATCTTATCGAAACGGCTAAAGCCAACGACCTGCGCTCTTGTTTGCTGACCTTCTATCCGCATCCTCGTATGGTTTTACAAAAAGATAGCGGTATCAAAATGATACAGAGCATAGAAGAAAAAATTGAAAAACTTCGAGAAATCGGTCTTGACTATTTAGTCATTCATCCCTTCTCCAAGGAGTTTTCGAGGCTTACTGCACAGACCTATATCGAGGATATTTTAGTCAAAAAGCTGCAAACCAAAAAAATCATCATTGGTTACGACCACCGATTTGGTAAAAACAGAGCGGCAGATATCAATGACCTAAGAGCCTATGCCGAAGAATTTGATTTTGAAGTGATTGAAATTTCAGCCCAGGCCATTGAAGAAATAACTGTGAGTTCTACCAAAATTAGAACAGCCTTAATCGATGGACAGATTGAAGAGGCCAATCGATTTTTGGGATATGACTTTCACTTTAGCGGCACAGTAGTCAAAGGAAAGGCCTTGGGTAAGCAAATCGGCTTTCCAACGGCTAATCTGAAATTAGAAAACCCCTTTAAACTCGTTCCAAAAAACGGCGTATACGCCGTTCGCGTATTGGTAGATAAGCAGTGGTATGAAGGCATGATGAATATCGGGGTGAACCCCACCATTTTAGAGTCAGATTTGTCTAAGCTTAAAATTGAAATTCATCTCTTTAATTTCAATCGCGACATTTACGGAAAACAGGTAATGGTAAGCCTGTCAAAATTCATAAGAGACGAACATAAATTCGAGAGTGTCGAGGCCTTAAAACAACAGATTATCACCGATCAACAACAGATTCAATCTCATTTTGAAACGCATTAACGACTACTTATTTAGGCCCATTGACAACATCAGCCTTGTTCTCTTTAGAATTTGCTTTGGTTTTTTAGTCGTCGCTGAAGCCTGGGGAGCGCTTATTACAGGATGGGTAAAAAGCACATTTATAACCCCAGAATTCACCTTTAATTTTATAGGGTTTGATTTTTTACAGCCCCTTCCGGGCAATGGCATGTACCTCTACTTCTTTGCAATGGGCCTTTGTGGATGGGGTATTTTACTCGGCTATCGCTTTCGATTGAGCAGCTTTTTGTTCGCTCTTATGTGGAGTGCTGTTTATCTGATGCAGAAGACATCCTACAACAATCATTACTATTTGCTTATGATTCTGGCCTTTGCCATGTCGCTCAGCAATGCGCATAGCGACCTCTCTTTAGACGTCAAGCAAAACAGAACGTCAAGAAGCAATCAAATGCCTGCTTACATTAAACTATTTGTTATTATTCAATTACTAATTGTTTATGAATTTGCTTCTATCGCCAAACTCTACAGTGACTGGTTAGACCTTAGTTTTATAGACCTCTTATTGGGGAGTAAAAAGAACATGCCGATTATTGGCCCCCTACTTCAATATCCACTGGCCAAATACAGTGTGGCCTATTTCGGAATTGTTTACGATGCACTTATTATTCCTGCGCTATTGTACAAGCCCACTCAAAAAGTAGCGATTGCGCTTTCATTTTTCTTTCACCTCTTTAATAGTATCGTTTTTCAAATTGGCATCTTTCCCTATATGTCATTGGCCTTTATGCTGTTTTTTATTGATCCCGCTTGGCTTAGGTCAAAATCTCAAGGGCTGTATCGTCGCTTAAATGGGCGATATCAAAACCTTCAACCTAAAAATACCTTAGTTGTTAGCTTACTACTACTAGTTCACTTTGTGGTTCAATTAGCCCTGCCGCTGAGACATCATTTTATTCAAGGTGATGTGCTTTGGACTGAAGAAGGTCATCGCCTCAGTTGGCGCATGATGCTTAGAACAAGACAGGGCAGCATTCAATTTTTTGTCACTGATGTCAAAACCGGCAGAAGAGAAACGGTCGATTTAAATCAATATCTGACTGCAAAACAAATCAGTCGATTGAGCACCCTCCCCGATTATATTTGGCAGTTCAGTCAGCGACTCAAAAAAGAGTACAACCAAAAAGGCCAGCAAGTAGCGATTCACGTGAAATCAAAGGTCAGTGTCAATAGAGGACCTTATGCTGAATTCATCGACCCAAATGTAGATTTGGCCGATACAGAATGGTATTATTTTAGGCATAACCCATGGATTTTGCCTAAACCTCTTTCAAACTAAAATTAAGGTTTTACTTTTGTCAAAATTTCTGTGGCATGTTAGAACTTCAAAACATAAGACAACACAAAGAACATTATGTTGATGCCCTTCAAAAAAGAGGCATTGATGCACAAGAGCAACTTGATGCCATTGTATCACTTGATGCAAGTAGAAGAGGTATTCAAACTCAGCTCGATGAATGTTTGGCCAAATCCAATCAACTTGCTAAAGAAATTGGAATGCTTTTTAAAAGTGGTAAGGCTGAAGAAGCCAATACACTTAAAGCAGAAACCGCAACTCTCAAAGAATCGAGTAAGCAACTCCAAGAGCAATTGAACGAAAAACAAATTGCCCTTCAAGAGCTGTTGTATCAAATCCCAAATATCCCCCATAAGGACGTTCCTAAAGGACAAGACGACAGCGATAATGAAGTTGTTTTCGAAGAGGGTAAACCAGCAACACTTGACGAAAAAGCGGAGCCACACTGGGACCTTGCTAAAAAATATGACCTAATTGATTTTGAATTAGGCGTAAAAATTTCTGGAGCAGGATTCCCGGTCTATACCGGTAAAGGAGCCCGATTACAACGCGCGTTGATCAGCTATTTTTTAGATAAAAATACTGCTGCAGGATATCGAGAAACACAGGTGCCACATCTGGTCAATGAAGCCTCTGGATATGGTACTGGTCAACTTCCTGACAAGGAGGGTCAAATGTACCACGTTGGCAATGATGATTTATATCTCATTCCAACCGCTGAAGTGCCGATTACCAACCTACTTAGAGACGAATTATTAAACGCAGAACAGCTGCCTATCAAGTACACGGGGTACACCCCTTGTTTTCGAAGAGAGGCAGGTAGTTATGGTGCTCATGTTAGAGGACTCAACCGATTGCATCAATTCGACAAGGTGGAAATCGTTCGCGTAGAAACCCAAGAAAACTCCTATCAAGCTTTAGAAGAAATGGTCGAACACGTCAAAGGTATTTTGGCTGAACTCGAACTCCCTTATCGCATACTCAGGCTTTGCGGTGGAGATTTAGGGTTCACCTCTGCCCTGACCTATGATTTTGAGGTTTGGTCAGCAGCACAGCAACGCTGGTTAGAAATTTCTTCGGTCTCAAACTTTGAAACTTTTCAAGCAAATCGTTTAAAGTTGAGATACAAAAACAAAGAAGGTAAAAAACAGCTGTGCCATACTTTAAATGGAAGTGCATTGGCCCTACCCCGCGTTTTAGCAGCGCTTTTAGAAAACAATCAAAGTGCAGATGGGATTGCTATTCCTAAAGTACTTCAGTCGTATACTGGCTTTGATCGCATCGATTAATTCTTCATTTTAAAAAATGATCATCTACAATATAACAGCAGTCGTGGAGCCTAGTCAGCTCAATTCTTGGCAGGCATTCACTCCATCTTTTTTAAAGGGTTTGATGAAGACAAACTTTTTTACAGCCATTAAATATTGTAAGATATACGCCCCTTCAAATGAGGCACCATCATTTTCGATTCAGTGCACAACCAGCTCACAAGAAAGATTGCTCTCGTTTTTAGAAGAGCACGCCCAAGATTTTGATCAGATGGTAGCAGAGGCCTTCGGCGATCAGGTACTTCTTTTCAAAACGACTTTAGAAGAAATTGAACAGCTGAGCTCATCATGAAGCGTTTCGACAAAAAAAGTGATAAGGTCAGTGCCAAAAAACACTATGGACAGCACTTTTTAAAAGATGAAAACATCGCTCAAAAAATTGCTGAGACTTTAAGTTTAAGCACTTATGAGCATATACTAGAAATTGGCCCAGGTATGGGAGTGCTCACCAAATACCTCATTGAACGCGAGCAACAAATTGTGGCCTTAGACATCGACAAGGAGTCTATCGCTTACCTTCAAAAAAACATGCAATCGGAGAATCTAAGCATTTTAGAAGGTGATTTTTTAAAGCTCAATTTAAAGGAATTGTTCGGAGAAAAACCCTGGGCAATTACCGGAAATTTTCCCTATAACATCTCTACTCAAATCGTCTTTAAGGTATTAGAATTTAGGGCTAATATTCCTGAATTCAGTGGTATGTTTCAGAAAGAGGTGGCCAAGCGCATTTGTGAGAAGCCCGGCAGCAAAACCTATGGTATTCTCAGTGTTTTGACCCAGGCCTTTTACGACTGTGAATATTTATTTACGGTGCATCCTCAGGTTTTTGACCCGCCCCCTAAGGTGCAATCGGGAGTCATTCGTTTAAAACGCAAAGAAAATTATACGCTTGGAGTGGATGAAAAGTTGTTCTTCTCTGTAGTCAAAACAGCCTTTAATCAAAGACGTAAAACCCTGCGAAACAGCCTCAAATCCTTTGGCATAAGTCCACTTCTAGCAGAAGAACGTATCTTTGCTGCCAGACCTGAACAACTCAGCGTTAGTGAGTTTGTGGAATTGACCCAAGCCATTGCAAATGACACCGTTTAAATTAACATCTGAATTTCTAACCGAGATTCAATCGGCCATAAGCTCCAAAAACAAAAAAATGTTATTGAAGCGCACCTCTGATTTGCATTATGCTGATCTAGCAGAGGTCATCAACGAGCTCAATCCGAAGGAAGCCACCTATTTGGTTAAGCTCTTTCCATCCGAAAAAACAGCTGATGTTTTTACCGAACTCGACGAAGATTTAAGAGAACAAATTCTGGCTAAATTGACCTCAGAAGAGATTGCTGCTGAAATTGCTGAACTCGATACCGATGATGCAGTAGATATCATTACAGAACTTGACGAGGAGATTGCCAAAGAAGTCATCTCAAATCTGAATGATAGAGAACACGCTGCTGAAATTGTTGAACTTCTTAGATACGATGAAGATACTGCCGGTGGATTAATGGCCAAGGAATTAATTCGGGTCAATGAAAATTGGAGTATAAATAACTGTGTTCGAGAGATGAGAGCACAAGCCGGTCAGGTCACTCGAGTACATTCCATTTACGTGGTTGACGACGATAATACCCTGAAGGGCCGTCTATCTTTAAAAGATTTATTGATGGCTCCAGACAAGGCGCACATTAAAGATGTTTATATTAAAAAGGTAGATTACGTAGAGGTCAACGAAGATTCAGAGGAGGTTGCAAAAATCATGGCTAAATACGATTTAGAAGCCATACCTGTAGTGGACGAGATGCGACGATTAGTAGGTCGCATTACCATTGACGATATCGTAGATGTCATCAAAGAAGAAGCTGATAAAGATTATCAGCAAATGGCAGGTATAACACAAGACGTTGAGGCCAGTGACAGTATTTTAGAGCTTACCAAGGCGCGATTACCCTGGTTAATCGTAGGACTCATAGGAGGTCTGGGTGCAGCGGTAATTATGGGTGGATTTGAAGACATCCTTGCCAAACACGCCTTACTCTTTTTCTTTACCCCATTAATTGCTGCAATGGCAGGAAATGTTGGTGTTCAATCCAGTGCGATCATCGTTCAAGGTTTGGCCAATGACGATATTAAAGGAGGTATTCTTCCACGAGTACTCAAAGAAATGTTGCTCGCACTTTTTAATGGTATCATTCTAGCTGTTTTGCTTTTTGCCTGCACTTGGATTTGGAAAGGGAGTCTCGCCAGTGCTTTTGCCATTTCGATTTCACTTATTGCCGTAATTATTATTGCAGGGATTATCGGAACCTTTACCCCCATGTTTTTGCACAAAAACAAAATAGATCCTGCTCTTGCCACAGGACCTTTTATCACCACCTGTAACGATATCTTTGGTATTTTAATCTACTTCTGGATTGCAAAACTCATTTTGGGAATTTGAGTAAAAAAGTCTTGCATATCGATGAAAATCATCCCATTCTCCACGAAGATTTAGCAGCTCAGGGATTTGAAAACCACTTTGATTTTCACTGTACAAAACAAGAATTAATCGATAAAATTTCAAGCTTTCACGGGTTAATTGTTCGAAGTCGAATACCTATTGACCAAAGCGTATTGACTGCCGCCAGCAATCTTGAATTCATCGGACGTGTGGGTGCAGGATTAGAAAATATCGAGCTCAATTTCGCCAAACAACAGGGGATACATTGCATTGCGGCCCCCGAAGGAAATCGAAACGCCGTGGGTGAGCATGCACTAGGTCTTTTGTTGAATCTATTGAACAAACTCAATAAGGCCGATAACGAAATCAGAAGTGGTCGCTGGGATCGCGAAGGTAACCGCGGCGCGGAACTCGATGGTAAAACAGTGGGTATTATTGGTTACGGCCATATGGGTAAGCAGTTTGCCCGTAAATTACGGGGGTTTGATGTAGAAGTGTTATGCTATGACATTAAGGCTAATGTTGGAGACGCCTGCGCAAGACAAGTAGACATGGCTGAGTTTTTTGAAAAAGTTGAAATTGTCAGCTTGCATTTACCGCATACAGCGCTCACTCAAGGCCTTTGCAATCTGAGCTTTATCGAGCAGTTTAAACACTCCATTTGGCTTATCAATACCGGTAGAGGCTCGGCGGTGGTTACAGCAGATTTAGTTAGTGCTTTACATTCAAACAAGGTCTTAGGTGCAGGATTAGATGTGTTGGAATTTGAAAAAAAATCCTTTGAAAACTTTTTTGAGCAAGAAAATCTTCCCGAAGCCTTTAGTGCACTTCTGCAGTCTGATCGGGTTGTTTTAAGCCCTCATGTGGCAGGATGGACCCTAGAGAGTCACAAAAAGCTTGCCCAAACCATTACCGAAAAAGTTCGAGCGTTGTACGCCCCATAGTTTCTCTGAGAAACTTATACCTTTGTACTTAACTTAACCTTTAATCTCACACTCTTATGGATGGTAAAAGAGTCATCGCAGGAATCACCGGAATCTTTTTTGGAGGACTAGGCATTCACAAATTCGTTTTGAATTACACTCGGGAGGGCCTGATCTTATTGGGAGTCACTCTTGCAGGATCAATTCTATCTTGCCTTGTAATCGGAGTAGCTTTTGTGTGGATTCCATCCGTAATAGGCTTTATCGAAGGGATTGTCTACCTAACAAAATCTGATGAGGAATTTCACAACACCTATGTAGTAGGTCACAAACCCTGGTTTTAGTTTTAAGGAAAAAGGCTCCACTTTTTAATCAGTATTACACCCAAAAACACGTAAAGTGTTAACCCTATAAGCACTAAGGTGTTGTGGAGGCATGCACTAAGAACAAAAAGAAGGCTAAAGAAAAGTACACTGAAACCATAACGAAAGGTTCCTTCGAATTCGGCTTCATCGACAAGCTTAGCGAATGTCAACTTATAGAGTGACATAGGCAAGGCAAACCACAGTTGATGAATTCCTTTTTGCAACAGCGAATTTGACTTTCCTTTTGGTCTTTCCGATGTTTTATTTAATACTTTTCGAACCTGTTCAAGATTGGACAAATCAACTTGCACCTCTTGTAAATACTGTAAATCTCGCACATAAGTTTTGGGCTCTAAATGCAGAGATAAGGTTTTAAAGACTTCTGTAAAGCCTTGAACCAGTTCTTGCGTTTGCTCAGCACTTAATACCTTGTGCGGCAAATCGATATAGTCTGAAAAATGAACACTCATTTGATCACCTAACTCTCGAGGTGCGTGATAATTGACTCCGATTAAACAGGCGGCTATAGGTTTACCTTGCTCTAGCTTGGCGTGTGCGTTTAAAATGCGAGTGAATCCCCTGCTGATGTTTCGAATTCGTTTATCTAAACTGTGACTAGCTTCTGGAAAAATAAGTACTGATTTACCTTCATGTAACAATTGGGCTGTTTTTTCAAAAATAGCGTCGTTCAAAGCCAACTGATTTCTTCCGTCGCGAACGCGATAAATTGGAATCATGTTGAGGGTTTCAAAAATCCTTCTCAATAATGCATTTGCAAAAACATCCGCCCTGGTTAAAAAATAAATGGGCTCTTTTATTCGTGTAGCTATAATTAAAACATCTAAAAGCGCATTTTGGTGATTAGCCAAATACAATACCCCTTTACCTTTCTGCTTTGGTTTATAGTTCACCCTTTGGATCTTTTTGTAATAACAAAAAAGGGTTAGGGTATTAAAATATTTTACAAAGGCGTAAAACATCAAATATTGATTAGGATATACGAATTTACACTTTTGAAAATAAAGCTATTCATCGTAATTTTACGATGAATTTGAAACGAGATGACTTTAGCACATTTTTTAGCTCAATTAGAGCTCAACAGAGGAAAAATATTAGGCGTTGAATACTACCCAAACGCTTATGCAGAAATTGATTTTCATATCACCGAAGTCAAAAACTGCACGATTGAAAGTGTAGACTGCGGAGGCAAAAAACACCAGTGGACTGAGATTATCATTCAACTTTGGGAAGATCCAAATCCCAACCGAGAAAAACGAATAATGCGTGTAACCAAAGCTATACAGATTATGAAAAGGGTTCAAGAAGCGCAGTATTTTGATCCACAGGCCACATTAAAAATAGAATACGGAAATGCTCGTTTTCACACCGCTATTCAAAAAATTTCAGCGATGGTTGCAACAGACCAAAAACTGATACTGCAATTGGGAGAAGTGGCCTCTGATTGCAAGGCCAAAGATGTGTGTGGAGTTGAAATTCAAGCCAGCGCAGTTCAAGAGAGTTGTGCTCCGGGTTCAGGTTGTTGCTAGTTCTTTAGTGAGCTCCTCAACCTTTTTCTGAAATTCTTCCATCACAGGGCGAACCGTTTCTTCAGGAATATCAGACACCTTGATGTACATCAATCCGTCTACAGCATTGTTAAATAAAGGATCTACATTGAAGGCCACTACCCTTGCATTCTGTTTGATGTACTTTTTAATCAAAACAGGTAAGCGCAGATTTCCAGGTTCAACCTCAGCGATAAGTCGATCAAATTTATTGAGGTCAGCCTTGGTACTGTCAAAAACGAATTCCTTGTCTTCCGCTTTCAAGCGCACCTTAAATTCTTTTTTCGGACGGATGTACTGGGCGACAAAGGCATCCCAGTAATGAGATCTCATAAACTCGATCATCAAAGACTTTGAAAAATTCGAAAACTGATTACTTATACTGACTCCACCCATGAGAAATTTGTGATTCGGATATAGTAAAGTGGTATGAATAATTCCTTTCCACAATAGAAATAAAGGCATTGGTTTTTGCTGATAGGCTTGGGAAATATAAGCTCTACCCATCTCTATGGTTTCAGACATCATTTGATGTAATTCCGGTTCAAATCGAAACAAATCAGAAAGGTAAAAACCTTGTATGCCGTATGAGGCGTAAATTTCTGCGCCGAGACCCATACGATAAGCGCCAACTATGGTTTTTTCGTGATCATCCCACAAAAAGAGATGATGGTAGTAGCTGTCAAAAACATCTAAATCTAGTGCCCTATTGGTTCCCTCTCCTATAGCTCTAAAAGTCACTTCTCGCTGTCGGCCAATTTCCAGCAATACATTTGGCATTTCAGTCTCTTGCGCCAGATAAACTTGAAAATGTCTGTATTCAAGCAACATTTTTTGTGCTGTTCTTAAGTGTTCGATTTCTTTTTGAAGAACATCTTGGGGTACCGCATCAATTATCTTTTTTTGCGGGCGAGGCAATTTAAGGGTCTTGGGCACCTTGTCAAGTAATCTCCCCTTTTGATAGACATTCGATAATAAATAGGTTTTGCGTCTGAGTAATTCTGTATACTGCTCCAATGATTCCGCTTCTTTTTGAGCAGACACACTTATGGGCACTCCAATGCGAACAATGATTGGGCGTCGTCTCTGACTGTAGAGTTCCGAGGGTAATTTAGCCGTTCGCAAAGAGGGACTAATCTTAGATAATCGGTAAAAAAATCGACTATTTCGCCCGTGAAAATAAATGGGAATCACAGGAACTTCGGCCCTTCGAATTAATTTGATTACCGCCTCTTCCCAGGGCTTATCAACCAGTAATTTATCTTCTTTATAGGTGGATACTTCTCCGGCGGGAAACACTCCTAAGGGCTTGCCTTCTTTTAGGTGCAGTAAAGCTTGTTTAAAGCCGATCACACTGCTTTTGGCATCTCGATGTTGCTCAAATGGATTGACCGCCATGATGTATGAACGTAACGGACGAATTCGCTGCAGAAGAAAATTAGCGATAATCTTATAGTCACTTCTTCGGTCTAAAACTAATTTCATGAGTAAGATACCGTCTATTCCTCCTAAGGGATGATTGGAAATACTGATAAAAGGCCCTTTGGCAGGAATGCGCTTGAGCTCTTGGGCATCATACTCAAATTTGATGTTGTAATGAAGCAATAAGGCCTCTAAAAAAGAAGTAGTGTCGAGATGTTTTGTCTTTCGATAGACCCTATTAATACCGCTTAGTTTGGTGATTCGCATAAAACACCAAGCGATGCCAATACCGATATAACCCCATTTTGAGAGCTGAAGTACTTGAGCTACTTCTCTGGTAGTAATAAGGTTCATCTCCTATCGATTATTCACCGATAAAAGTACGTATTAAGCCTCTTGCTTTACCACCAATTGTAAAGTTTCTCCATTGCGCTGTTCTACCAAAACCTTATCGTTTTTTTGAAGTACTGTTTTGGTCGAATCTTCATTAGCATGTCGAATGGTGTAGAGCGAGACCTCTTGATGATATTGCACCTTAAACTCTTGCTCTAAATCAGGTAAAAGTTGCTGAAAACCTTCAAACCTATTGTCGAGACAAACACTAAAACTAATGGCTGAATTTTGAATTAAATCTACCTTGAGTCGGTGCTTGGCAAAGAGTTTAAACAAGGCGCTAAAGTGTTCTTCAACCATAAATGAAAAATCCTGGGTTGCGAGTTGTAAAAGCACCTGATTGCGCTTTAAAATGTAGCAAGGTGTCATGGGGTCTAGGGTTAGACCGTGAGATACTTTAGTCCCTGGGTTTTCTAAATCTGAGAAACTTCGAACAATTAGCGGAATAGACTTTCGCTGCAATGGTTGAAGTGTTTTTGGGTGAATGACTGTAGCTCCATAAAAGGCCAATTCAATGGCTTCTCGATAAGAAATCTGATTTAAGAGTTCAGTTTGTTGAAAATACCTGGGGTCAGCATTAAGTACACCAGGTACATCTTTCCAAATACTAACAGCATCTGCATTTAAGGCATAGGCTAAAATAGCTGCTGTGTAATCTGAACCTTCTCTACCCAAGGTTGTAGTAAAATTATGTTGGTCACTACCCAAAAATCCTTGAGTGATAAAAAGAGTGTTTTGATTTTGACCTATATGATGCTGAATCTGTTGTTCAGTTAGTGTCCAATTTACTTTTGCATCTCTGTAATTTTGATCTGTTTTGATGAGCTCTCGAACATCAATCCATTGATTATCTATCTTTTCTTTGGTGAGATAAGCGCTGATTATTGTGGTAGATAGTAATTCGCCGTAACCCACAATTTGATCGTATACAAAGGCCTTTTTCAAGGATTTATTCCAGGCTAAAAATCCACTGATTTCGTCGAATAAAAGGTTGACCTGAACCATAACATCAGAGGATTCTCCGTTGAAGAGTTCTTTGACAATTTGCTGATGAAAAGCCCTTGAGGGTGCCATTGCTTTGGTGACTACTTCTTGGGTAGGTAGCTTTGAGGTCTTGGCTGTTAAATACGAAGAGACCACCTCTTCCATGGCATTTGTGGTTTTACCCATTGCAGAAACCACCAATATGGTGTTTTCGATTCCTTGATGCCTCAAAACTTTCACGAGGTTTTGAACGCCAGCTGCATCTTTGACTGAAGCTCCCCCGAACTTAAATATTCTCATTTACTCATTTGCCTTTTGGGCATTTTGCGCTATAGTTTGCTGATCCATTTGAACAATATGCCAATTCTTCAAGAATTGTGCCCCTTTGGATTCGTACAACTCAATGGCTGGTGTATTCCAGTCGAGCACTTCCCAACACAGACGTCTAACACCCACTTGATGTGCATAGGAAGTCACGTGATCGAGGAGTGCAGTACCAATTCCATTTCCCCTAACCTCTTTTTTTACAATGAGGTCTTCGAGATGAATGCTCTTTCCTTTCCAAGTGGAATACCGAAAGTAAATCAAGGCCATACCCAATAAGTCATCCGTTTTCGGGTCTCTCGCTACAAAACAATGATAGAGTGGATTGCTTCCAAAACCATCATTGCGCAGTTCTTCTTCGGTAATTTCTACTTGCTCAGGTTCGTTCTCAAATTCAGCTAATTCTTTGATTAGACTTAGAATTTGGGAAACATCAGAGACTACAGCATTTTCAATTTTAAATTCCACGCGCAAAAATATCTAGATATAAATGAAATACGAAAGGTATTAAACAGAACTCACATTTTGGTCATAAAATGTTAAAGCCCTTATTTTCTAGGAGGTCTAATCTCAAGCGATTATAGAGATTTGTTGTAACTTCAACTCGCTATGAAAACTCCTTTGCTTCAATTTACTTCTAAGGGGATTTACTGTGCTCAGGCCGGGGTTTATCTCGACCCCTGGAGACCGGTAGACCACGCCATTATTTCGCACGGCCATGCCGATCACTCGAGATACGGACATCAGAAATACATCACACACCACTATAATCTACCCATCATTAAAAAAAGACTTGGAGCCATCAATGCCAGTAGTGTAGGCTGGGGCGAGCGATTTACGGTCAATGGGGTTGATTTTGAATTGCATCCTGCAGGTCATATCGTCGGCTCTTCACAAATTTTGGTGAGTTACCAAGGAGAACGCTGGGTTTTTACAGGCGATTACAAAGCACATTACGACGGGATTTCTGATGCCTTTACACCCCAAAAATGCCATGCAATTATTACAGAGTGCACCTTCGGTATTCCTGCTTTTAAATGGCCAGACCCCAAAGAAATTCACGATGAAATCAATAGGTGGTGGTTCGATAATCAACAAAACGGATTGAATTCTGTGGTTTTCGCCTATAGTCTAGGTAAGGCACAACGCATACTCAAACACTTAAACCCCGATATCGGTAAAATATTTGTGCATCCTGCCGTGGGTGCCATGAACGATATCATTGCTGAATTTAAGACCCTTCCGCCCTATACCATCTTGACCAAAGAGGTCAAAAAAGAAGACATTCAAGGCGCGCTTATCATTACTCCTGCAGCGGTTCAAAATGGGAGTTGGCTTAAGAAATGCCAGCCCTATACCGATGCAAGCGCGAGTGGTTGGATGGCCATTCGCGGAAACAAACGCCGACGTTCAATCGACCGTGGCTTTGTCATTAGCGATCACTGTGATTGGGATGAGCTTTTGCAATCCATCGAAGCCACAGGCGCAGAAAAGGTGATTTGTACTCATGGCTACACTGATCTTTTTGCAAAATACCTCAGCGAACAAGGTTATGATGCCCGCACTGAAAAAACCCAATTTGAAGAAACCGATAACGAGTAATGAAAGCCTTTGCAGCACTCATAAAAGAACTGGATCAAACCACCAAAATCAATCCAAAGATTGAGGCTCTTGCAGCTTACTTCAACTCTGCTGATGATTCGGATAAGATTTGGACTGTTGCGCTGCTTTCACATCGCAGGCCAAAAAGGCCGCTCAGCACAACACTCATGCGAAGCTGGGCCGCAGAAGAAACAGGCGTACCCACCTGGCTATTCGATGAGACCTATCACATTGTAGGAGACCTGGCCGAAACCATCGCCCTGTTTTTTCAAAAACAAAAGGCGACACACGAGCAAAAACTTCACGAAGTGATTCATGAACTCATCGCACTTAAAGAAAAAACAGATGATGAAAAAAGAGCCTACCTGATTAAACAGTGGAAGCAATTGGACTTTTATGAATGCTTCGTATTTAACAAACTGCTCACCGGCGGATTTCGCATCGGTGTGAGTCAAAAGTTAATGACAAGAGCGCTTGAAAAAGCTACCGGTATTCCCGTAGATCAACTCGCTTACAAATTAATGGGAAATTGGAGCCCACAAAACAGCAGTTTTCAAGAGCTTATTCTAGACCCCAAAGAAGGTGAAGACACCTCTAAACCCTACCCTTTCTTTTTGGCCTATGCCGTAGAATCTCCTCTTGAAGAACTCGGAAAGCTTAAGGATTGGGCTATTGAATACAAATGGGACGGCATACGTGCTCAACTCATTTTAAGAGGAGGAAATCTTTTTATCTGGTCAAGGGGAGAAGAATTAATTACCGATCAATTTCCAGAATTGGAATCTTTAAAAGAACGCTATCCAGAAGAATATTTAGTCATTGACGGCGAATTGTTGTGCTATAATGAAGAGGGGATTCAAGAATTCGGCAGCCTTCAAAAACGCATCGGTCGCAAAAAGGTGAGCCAAAAAACCTTAAATGAATATCCCGTGGTACTCATGGCCTACGACTTGTTAGAATATCAACGCAAAGACATCCGTCAAAAGTCATATGCAGAGCGAAGAGCCTTGTTAGAATCTTTAGACTTTAAAATGCCACTCTTGTGTTCAAAGCGACTTGAAGCCTCCTCTTGGGACGAAGTAGAAGCCCTTCGATCTGATGCTCGAGCGCAACGATCTGAAGGTTTGATGCTTAAAAAGATGGATGCTCCCTATGGGGTTGGTCGTAAAAAAGGCATTTGGTATAAACACAAGGTAGAACCACTACAAGTCGACGCCGTACTCACCTACGCCATGCGAGGTCATGGACGCAGGTCTAATCTATACACCGACTACACCTTTGCCCTATGGCAAGAAAACGAAGATGGAGAGCGGTATCTGGTCACCTTCGCCAAAGCCTACTCCGGTCTAACCGACACCGAAATAAAGGCCCTTGACCAGTGGATTAAAAAAAATACACTTCAGCGTTTTGGACCCGTGCGCGAGGTGACTCCACATCACGTTTTTGAAATTTCGTTTGAAGGCATTAGTAAATCAAGTCGACACAAAAGTGGATTTGCCACTCGCTTTCCGCGAATCAGTCGCTGGCGAGAAGACAAAAACATAAACGAAGCCAACTCTATTGATGATTTAAATGCCCTACTTCTAGAACTCAATTCTCAAAGCAATGCTGCAGACTAAGGACATAAAACATTGGTTTGAGGCCAAGTCTTGGAAGGTACATCGCTTTCAAGAAGAGGTGTGGAGTCATTTTGAAAACGGTAAACACGGATTGCTAAACGCCCCTACGGGAAGCGGTAAAACCCTTGCACTTTGGATGCCCATTTGTAAG
>JBMYMD010000024.1:0-19240 GCA_049596955.1 Flavobacteriaceae bacterium | reverse complement strand
CAGCAAGCTGTCCGAGGGACAGAGGTCCGCATTTCAGAGTTTACGGTGGCCCCACAAGTAAACCCACCTGATGGCCTTCCCCACCATGAGTGGTTTGTGGAGTTTACAGCGCCCCCAAAAAGCTTAGAATTATTTGCTGCTGCGCTTGACAAAGCCTTGTGTGAGCAAAACACCTACTATAAAGACTTGATCGACGGAAAAGTGCTCCGGCCACTGGCCATACAACCCCTTCAACAAGGCGGTTTTGAGCGTTATATGAAAAGAATGGGTAAATTGGGGGGACAAAACAAGGTGCCAAGACTCACAAACGACCGCAAGATTGCAGATGCTTTGGCAGTGGAAAAAGAATCGTGATGAAAGACCCAGTATCTCCAGAGATTAGGAAACGCGCCCAAGAATCATCCAACGCCATTGCGCGGATGTACGTGAGCATGCGTCATTTGCTCAACCGAGGTTTTTACAAACCGATGGGCATTTCAGGCGCATCCTTGCGCAACGCCTTGCTCACCCTAAAACCGGAAATTTATGGCACCATAGCTGAAACAAAAACCGAACTCAACGGACTCCATTACATCATAGATCGATTACCGGAAGGGATTACAGAGTGTGTATCTGTCAATCTCACCTCGGAAGAAGGCTTGTCAGGTTCAGGTTTTACGCCCATAGTGCCGCCAAAGCGTCGCCGAAACTGTTATCGCATTGACAAGGATCAAATGGTTATCGAAATTACCCGAGGGCGGTCAGAAATTTATGACATCCTGACGCATTTGACATTCCTCTACATAGAGGCTGACAAAATTTGTGACCGCATCTATATAGAAGAAACCAAAGAAACCACCCGCGAGTGGAAAAAAATAGAAGAAGCGTCTTTAGGAAAAAAGAAACTCAGCCAACAAGCCCTCGAAACCACCCTTGCCTACTTGGCACAAATACTTGAATGTAGCTTTGACGAGGTGAGCACATTTTATCAAAAATTCCAAACCCCCAAACAACCCATGCGGCTGCTACAGCTGATTTATCATATGGGCAATTTGGCGGTGCGCGAGCGCATGGAATTAGAAAAGCGCGCCATTACATTCAGTGCCTTACTTCGAGATCGCATTGGACAACATATGCATGGGGAAAAATGGGCCACAGAAATAGGCCGGATTTTTTCTCAACATCAACTCACAAACCGCCCCGTACACATCATTTCTGCCAACATGCACAGCGTGCTGAACCTGCTGTATGGCCCACAAGCCCTAAAAAGCCAGCCCCAAGACCTAGACTGGTATGGGCAATTCGTAGGGGACCCAAAAAAACAAGAAAAAGTATATGCCTATGCGGCCAAAAACGGGTCCATTTTTGTGGATGATGCATCGGGTTGCAACGTGGACGCACAGATTATCGACACGGATAAAATAAAAAGCCCCCCTTATGCGTTTGAGAAAGGAACCGTGCTTTTGGTGGTTGATTACGCCTTTGGCGAACAGGCTTATGAGTTGATGGACGAGTTTTTAAAAACGCAAAATAAGTTACCGATGAAGCTGGCCTCCATTTCAATTATGGGGAAGGCCGGTATTCTCAACGGTAAGAAAGGGGACATCATGTTGCCAACCGCCCACATATTTGAAGGCACATCTGATAACTACCCATTTGAAAATGACCTTACCATCGAGGACTTTTCAGACACCGACATTCCCGCCCAAGATGGCACGATGATCACGGTGCTAGGCACCTCACTCCAAAACAAAGACATTTTAACGTATTTTTACCGCTCAACCTGGCAAGTGATAGGACTCGAAATGGAAGGCGTACACTACCAAAAAGCGATACAGTCGGCGATGCGAATACGGAAGACCATTTCTCCGAAAACCCAATTGCGCTATGCCTATTATGCCTCTGACAACCCTTTAGAAACAGGAAGCACTTTGGCTTCGGGCTCTTTGGGCATGGTAGGCGTACCGGCAACCTATACGATTACCCAAAAAATATTATCCAAAATTAGCACCACCCACACATAAAACCAAACCTATGTGCCACCAAACATTACAAAATTTTATTTTCAAAACCCTCCTCGGTTTAGCGCTGTTGGGTACTACAATACTGACCGCACAAGTTCCCAATATAGACATGAAAACTTTGCGCAGTCTAAGTGAGCAAGAGCAACAAGCCTATGTGTCCGCTGCCAAAGAAAGGGGCTACACACTTCCTCAGTTAGAAGCCTTGGCCAGAACCAGAGGCGCTTCTTTTGACGACCTCGTGTTGTTGCGAAACGCTTGGAATGGCGCCAACTTAGTTGTGGCGCAACCGACCGATTTTTCAGCAACCCAGACAGACACAATGACTGACTTTGGCCAACGCAGCTATATCCAGGCTGATGCCCAGCCAGATGAGCAGATCTTTGGAAGCGCTTTTTTTAGAAACCCCAACATCACTGAAACGCCACAGCTTTTTGTGGCCACGCCGGCCAGCTATAGACTGGGTCCGGGAGACGAAATCACCATAGACGTATGGGGCGCATCAGAAACGCGCTATGAGGGAATGCTTTCACGTCAGGGCGTTATCAAAATTGATCGCCTGCCCCCCTTGTATTTGTCCGGATTGACCCTCGCTTCGGCACAAAGACAAATCCGCAAGGCATTTTTAAACATCTACACAGGCCTGGCGTCTGACGCAGCAGATCCTGACAAGGTGTTTTTGGATGTAAACCTTAAAAAAGCACGAAGTATCATCATTAATATTACCGGAAACGTACAGGCCCCCGGCACCTATACCCTTTCCGGTTTTTCTTCCGTTCTCAACGCGCTCTATGCAGCCGGTGGCCCTGACAAAAACGGAAGTTTTAGGAACATCAAAATCATCAGAGGTGGCAAAGTAGCAACCAACATAGATCTGTATGACTATTTTGTAAAAGGCAACTACCCTAACTTTTTTCTTAACGACCAAGATGTGATTGTTGTCGCGCCCTATAGCAACCGCATACGTATGACAGGCGCATTTAAAAATCAAGGTGTTTTTGAGTCGCTTCCCAACGAAAACATGCAAGACCTTTTAGGCTTTACGGGCGGCTTTGCTTCCAACGCCTACAAAGAAGCCTTGTATGTGGACCGCATCAACGGATTGGAACGCACGGTGTTAAAACTCCCATCTGCCGACTTCGCATCTTCTGCCCCGCAAGACGGCGATGTGGTTGAGGCCAAAGCGGTATCGGACAAATACACCAACCGCGTACTAGTTTCAGGTGAAGTGTATTTGCCGGGCAGCTATCCCATTGAGGAAGCGCCTACATTGAGCGCGTTATTGTCTTTGAGCAGCGGCCCCACTCCCGACGCCTATTTGGAGTCCGCTCTGTTGTACCGCACCAATTTGGGGGTAGAAAACGAACTGGTTTCGGTAGACCTCGAACAAATATTATCCGAAACCCAAGATGTAAACTTACAGGCCAACGACAGCTTGGTGGTCTTTCCAGCCCTGAGTGTTGTCCCGGAACGAACGGTTACCATTCAAGGCGCCGTCAACAAGGCAGACACCTTTATGTATTACGACGGAATGACCGCGCGCGACTTGGTTTTACTGGCATCAGGATTCCAGTATCGTGCCAACACGGCAAGTATAGAGGTTTATCGCAACCAATCTCATTTAAACAACACTCAAAAACTGACCGCACTAGCGTTTTCAGCAGATGAAACGGATAAAATTTCTTTACAGCCCGGAGACCTTATGGTCGTCCGCCTGCTGGAGGGTTATCAGCCGACGGAATATGTACGTGTTGATGGGCTATCGCTTAACCCCGGCGCCTATCCCATTCAGTCCAACAGCTACTCTATCTATGATCTATACATGGATTCAGGAGGAGCTTTAGATGGCGCCAATCTTAGCGGGGTCTCTATCAATCGGGTGGTGGCAGATGAAGACCAAGAAAAACTGGAGCAAATCAGCGATAGCGCAGTTATTGACATCGACGACAAAAAACGTCTTTCTATTGGGGTAGATTTGGCAGAGGTGGTTCGTAAAAGAGGCAATCATGAAGACAACATTTGGCTTAAAGCAGACGACATCATTAACATCCCTGCTGAAGAAGCGACCGTATCCCTATTGGGGCAAGTACAAAGAGAAACCGTATTGCCATATCGCCCTGGTATTAGTGTCCATAACGCCATAGGCCGAGCCGGAGGCTTTTCTCAAAACGCCAAGCGCAACAGGGTATATGTTGTCTATCAGAACGGAGCCGTGAGAGCCACAAGTAACTTTTTGTTTTTAAAGTTTAGGCCTAAGTTGGAACCGGGCGCCATCGTGGTAGTGCCCCCCAAAACCGAACGACAAAAAATGAGCCTTCAGGAAACCATCAGCCTGACTACAGCCGTGGCTTCGCTTACGGTTTTGGTAAGAACCCTAATCAACAATTGATATGAGCACACAACCCAGAGAAGCAGCAGAAGACGAAATCGACTTGGTCGAATTGTTTAAAAAAGTATTTGCATCGCGCCGTTGGATTGTCCGCTTTACGGCCGCGGCCTTTTTGTTAGGCGTCGTTTTGGCAGTCTTGGCACCTGTGCGCTATACAGCCGGCAGCAGCTTTGTGCCCCAAACTTCTGGTGACCAACCCAGCTCTTCACTGAGCGGACTGGCTTCTTTGGCAGGCATCAACTTAGGCGGACTGATGGGTGGAGGTTCTGAAATCCCCCCTTCTTTGTATCCCAACATTTCTCAAAGCATCCCCTACAGAGTGGCATTGTTAGAAACCCCTGTTGGGGAAGACCCGCAGCCATTGCGCGATTATTTGCAAGGACAGGGCGGAGGCGTGTCGGTTTTAGGAACCATTAAAAAATATACCATAGGCCTGCCGGGTCTTTTGCTAAACAAAAAGGAAGACGGGACAAGCAACCCTACAGGCGACCTGTTTAAAATCACAGAAGAGGATAAAAAACTCTTTGAGCACTTGAAAAACAACCTTGTCGTTGAAGTGAACGAAAAAGAGGGCTATGTCTCTTTAAGTTTTGAGTCGGATGACCGCGAGATTTCCGCGCAAGTAGCGCAGGCTGCCACAGACTTGTTGCAGCAAAGGGTGATTGCTTATAAAAATCAAAGCGCTCTGGAAACCCTCAAATTTGTTCAACAACAACATGACGCCAAAAAGGTAGAATTTGAGACCCTACAAGATTCCATAGCGCGTTTTAAGGATCAAAACTTAAACATTGCCTCGTCCTTATACCAAAACAAACTCACCCGATTGGAGTCCAATTTCTCTATAGTGTCTTCCGTATTTCAAGAATTGGCAGGTCAATTGGAGCAGGCCAAGCTACAGGTCAGCAAGGACACGCCCATTTTTACAGTCATAGAGCCTGTTAATATCCCTTTGGAGCGCTCCAAACCCAAACGCACGCTTATGGTGCTTATTTGGACTTTCTTGGGCGCTGTGTTGAGCACTGGTTGGGTGTTGGTGCGCGACACGGTGTTTCAGATTAAACAGGAAGTTACAAGCGTTTAGGCAACCTGCGAAGCACAGCGACCACCCCAAACCAAAACACCAAGCTGCCAAAAAACAAAGCGATGGTGGTTTTTGGCGACAGCACAAAGCTCAGGCGCGCAAACACAAAAATCATCAATACCAGTAAGCCTACTAGCAACAAAGAAGCTTTGAGGTGGCTTTTGGCATAGCGCAAAGCCAAGTGGTGCAAGTGGTTGTTATCTGCTGCAAAAGGGCTTTTCTTTTGGAGCGCTCTAAAGAAAAACACACTCCCAGAGTCTATCATGGGCAACAAAAACAAACACATGGCCGCCACATAAACCAAAGCTCGGTCGGGCAAGAAACCATCAATGATAATGCTGTTGTCGGTCACAAAATACATGGTAAAGAGGTAAAACAGAAACCCCAAAAACAGCGAGCCGGTATCGCCCATAAAGACTTTCTTTTTAAAGGACAGATTGAATCGCAAAAAACCCGCCAACAAACCGATAAGCACTATGCAATAGGCCATAAACAACAGGTCTTCGGTAATATAGAAGATAATGGCGTAGCAGAAAGAAATCACCGCCCCCATCAATCCGGCAAAGCCGTCAATCCCGTCACAAAGGTTGAAGGCGTTGATCATAAAGACCCCTATAAAATAGGTAAACACATAGGCCACAGCCACAGGCAATTCATAGATTCCTAAAAAACCATTTAAGTTCCAGACCACAAGACCTTCGCCAAACACAAACAATGATATCGCAATCAACTGCAGCAACAATTTCGCCAGCGGAGACAATTCAAAAATATCATCTCTTACTCCAACATAAACTATGATGGCGCCCGCACACAACAACAATATCAGGCGCCTTGGGTCTGTGTAGGAGATAAAGGCAAACGAAATCACCAAAAAAGCGGCATAAAATACGATGCCGGTCAGCTTGGGCACCAAGCGCCAATGCAGGTCACGGTTGGAGGGCTTTCGGTAGATTTTGTATTTGCGTACGATCTCGGCCACCCTTGGAATGGTAAGCCAAGCAAACACCAATCCATAGGCAAACAAAAGACTTACTGTCAGTGCACTCATGGGAACAAAAATACATATCTTTGCCGAAACAACTACACAATAGTCTTATGTTTACGCGACTATTTTTTACGTGCCTGTTTGTGGTTGCTCTGCAAGGGCAAACCCACAAGGTTTGGTTCAATACCCAAGACTCTTTGGTGTATTTTTTTGAGCAGAACCACATTGTTACAAAGAATCTTTCAGGGAAGACAATGGATAGCCTTACACTGAACCCCATTCCAGAACAATATCCTGCTTATACCCCCGCTTGGTTTGACGGCGCCCTACATTTGGCAGCAGACTTTGGGGGCTTGGTGTATCGGATCAATGCAGACACAACGCGCCGTATTGACCATTCTTTTGCACATAAAAAACAAAACCAAGCCGCGCAGTTTGTCCGCAATGACACCCTGTTTCGTTATGGGGGTTACGGCTTTTGGCGGGCCAACAATTTTTTCACTTTTTTCGACCTAACCACCAAAGAGTGGCAATATTATCCTACAACCGGAACCAGCCTCCCCCCCGAAGTTTACAATGGTCCGACCCAACTGATCGACAATGATTTTTATGTCATGGGAGGCACGAGTGTGAACCCTCAAACAGGCATACAGGGCAATCAAAATAAAGAGCTATGGGTCTTCAATTTTTCAGATCGCAAGTGGCAAAACCTTGGAAGGGCCGGGGTAGACTTGCACAAAAGTACCCCCACGCAAAAAGGGAAACAATTGTTTTTTTTCAGCTCTATCCAAGACAACTCACCAGCCGCGCTGCTTGATTTTTCCAACAACCGCATTCAGTATTATCAAAAGGATCTAATTGGCTCTATGGTTGGGGAAAACAACCATCCTTTTTTTGTAGGAGACACCCTCTATTATCTTAAAGACAATCGTTTACAACAGGCAACTTTTGGCAAAGATTTTTTTGTGACACCGACCAGATCCGAACGTCTCTATTTTGATGCCAACTCCCTGTTTACCTACTTGTCATACTTCTTCCTGGTTGTCGTCGTTGTCATTGTTTGTGTTTTTGTGCTTATCAATTATCGCAAACGTCAGGCGCCTACCTTGGTACGAGGCGGCATACGTTGCCAAGGAACGTTCTATGCGCTTCGTCCAGACGAGGAGGCTATTGTTAGGCTGTTATTTTCCCAAAAGAAGGCAACCAACGATGTATTGCTGGCACAGATTGCCAACGCCCAACTGAGCTACTCCCAAAACAGCAAACGAAAAACCGACGCCATTCAAGCAATAAACACTTTGATGACCCAATTGTCGGGCAAACCGCTCATTGTGGGTAAAAAAGCCCCGCAAGACAAACGACAAACGATTTACTATCTCACTCCCAACATCCTACAATAGCCATGAGACCACAGCTTTTTTTACAAAAGGTTTTTAAAAACACCTCAACAGACCGGTGGATGACTTCGGTTTTTTTGTTGATGGTATTTCAAGTTCCCTTTGCACAAACCGAAGCAAAGCTCAACTTGGCGACCGCACCTTTTTTGATTCCCAATGTAGGGGTTGAGTTTGCAGTAGGAGAGCGTCAATCGATTCAACTCGATGTATTGGGTTCTTTTTGGGATGAGATGCCCCTGCTTGATGACGCGCCTTTGCACATCAACCAAACTTTTTTTGAGTACCGTTGGTATCAAAAGCCCAATCGCGGGCAGTGGTTTGTGGGACCACATATTGGATTTGGAATGTTTACCCTTCAAAAACCCAAATCTTTGATCTTGTTTGATTATTACGAAGAAGTCGAAGGAGAAAGCGGCCCTATTGGTGATGATGAATACCAATCTGGGCGTGTGGCTTTTTATGGGTTCACTGTAGGCTATAAAAAACACTTGAACCCCTCATGGGCCTTGGAAGCCTTTATAGGCGCCGGACTGACCCAGTCATGGTATAAGGGCTATAAGGGCTTAGAAAGGGTGGATCATTTGGGCCAACCCGACATACGGCCCTTCAATGGTTCTGGAGAGGTATTGATATATCGTGGCGGGCTGATGCTCGTCTATAAAATCCCTAATTTTGCAACCAAAGAAAAAACAAATGCCAACTAAGATTTGTTGTATCGGTGCCGGATATGTAGGCGGCCCCACTATGGCGGTTATTGCACGTCAGTGTCCGGAGATTGAAGTAAGGGTCGTAGACATCAACCCCGAACGCATTGCCGCTTGGAACCACCCCGACTTAGACCAATTGCCCATATATGAACCTGGATTGGCAGAGGTCGTTAGCAAAGCCCGAGGCCGAAATTTGTTTTTTTCTACGGAGGTCGATAGGGCCATTGCGGAATCAGATATGATTTTTATTGCTGTGAACACCCCGACCAAGACCTATGGCGAGGGCAAGGGCATGGCCGCCGACCTTACCTATGTAGAGCAGTGCGCCCGTCGGATTGCCCAAGTGGCCACCACCCCAAAAATCGTGGTCGAAAAAAGCACTTTGCCCGTACGTACGGCCGAGGCCATACAAACCATATTTGCCCAGTCGGGCAACGGCATTGCCCATGAGGTGCTGTCCAACCCCGAGTTTTTGGCTGAAGGCACCGCCATTGAAGACTTGTTTCAATCGGATCGGGTCCTGATTGGCGGTGACAGTACGCCTTCTGGAGCGGCTGCCGTAGAAAGCTTGGTGTCTATTTATGCACGATGGATACCGCGTGAAAAAATCGTCACCACCAATATCTGGTCATCCGAATTGTCCAAACTGGTCTCCAACGCCTTTTTGGCACAACGCATCAGTTCGATCAACAGCATTTCGGCTTTGTGTGAAGCTACGGGGGCCGATGTCTCGGAAGTGGCACAGGCCGTAGGCAAAGACAGCCGCATTGGGTCTAAATTTTTAAAAGCCTCTGTGGGTTTTGGCGGTAGTTGTTTCCAAAAAGACATTTTGAATTTGGTTTATTTGTGTCGCCACTACGGCTTAGACGAGGTGGCCGACTACTGGCAAGGGGTAATTGACATCAACAACTACCAAAAAAACCGCTTTGCCACGCGCATTCAAAAAGAATTGTTTAACACCGTAAACGGAAAAAAGATTGCCTTCTGGGGTTGGGCTTTTAAAAAAGACACCAATGACACCCGCGAGTCGGCAGCCATTTATATTGCAGATCAGTTGCTATCAGAGGGCGCTGAAATTGTGGTCTATGACCCCAAAGTAAGCTTGGAGCGCATGCAGCTGGATCTGCGCTTGTTATGGGAGTCTCGTGGGGAAAACAACATCGAACAAAGGTTACAATCCCTAAGCGCAGCCGATTCGGCCCAAGCTGCATGTACGAAAGCCCATGCCTTGGCCGTTATTACGGAGTGGGATGCGTTTACAACGCAGGATTTTAGCATCATTTACGAGCAAATGGAAAAACCCGCTTTTGTGTTTGACGGAAGAAAAATTTTAGACCAACAACAGTTAAGAACCATCGGATTTAACAGCTATGAAATCGGAACCCCCAAATAAATAGAATTATGTGTGGAATTGTAGGATATATTGGAAACCGCGCTGCCTACCCTGTGATTGTACAGGGGCTTAAACGCTTGGAGTATCGCGGCTATGACAGTGCTGGCATTGCCTTGCTCAACAGCGGGCTGCATGTGGTCAAAGCCAAAGGCAAGGTGGCGGATTTGGAAACACAAGTCAAAAACCAGCACACGGACACCTCAGGCACCATGGGTATCGGACATACCCGCTGGGCCACGCATGGGGTGCCAAGTGACACCAATGCCCACCCACACGCCTCAAACTCAGGGAGGCTGGTATTGGTACACAACGGGATTATAGAGAATTACGAATCCCTGAAAGCCTATTTGTCTGAAAAAGGCTTTGTGTTCCATTCAGAAACAGACACCGAAGTATTGGTCAATTTGATTGAGCACATCCAACAAACCCAAGGGCTTAAAACTGGAAAAGCGGTACAGATTGCCCTTAACCAAGTGGTGGGGGCTTATGCGATTGCTGTTTTTGATAAAGACCGCCCGGGAGAAGTGGTGGTAGCCAAACTGGGCAGTCCTTTGGCCATTGGCATTGGCAAAGACGAATATTTTGTAGCCTCTGACGCTTCGCCTTTTATCGAATACACCAACCGCTCGGTCTATCTCGAGGACAACGAAATGGCGGTCATCAACCGGAACAAAGGATTGAAAATGTATGCCATTCCGGACAATACCCCGCTCGACCCGCAAGTGCAAGAGCTACAGCTCAGCTTGGAAAAGATAGAAAAGGGCGGTTTTGATCATTTTATGCTCAAAGAAATCTATGAGCAGCCCGACGCCATCATAGACACTTTTAGAGGCCGCCTTAATGTGGCAGAACGCACCATCAAACTGTCTGGTTTTGACACTCACGAAGAAAAGTTTCGCCAAGCACATCGCATCATTATCGTGGCTTGCGGCACCTCTTGGCATGCCGGGCTTGTGGGCGAATATTTGTTTGAAGATGCGGCGCGCATCCCTGTGGAGGTGGAGTATGCCTCAGAGTTTCGCTATCGCAATCCGGTGATTGATGAAAAGGATGTGGTCATCGCCATTTCCCAGTCGGGAGAGACGGCCGATACCTTAGCGGCCATCAAATTGGCCAAAGAAGCAGGGGCTTTTGTCTTTGGTATTTGCAATGTGGTGGGTAGCTCTATTGCCCGTACCGCCGACACAGGCGCTTATACCCATGCAGGTCCAGAAATCGGGGTGGCATCGACCAAAGCATTTACCACCCAAATTACTTTGCTGATGTTGCTGGCCCTACGCACCGGTCAGTTGCGCGGCACGCTGACAAATGCCGATTTTGACCGTGTAACCTCTCAAATGGAGGCCTTGCCCAAATGGATTGAAACAGTTTTAGAGATGGATAAATCCATTGCAAAGATCGCTGAGATCTATAAAGACGCGGCCAATTTTTTGTATTTGGGCAGGGGCTACAATTTTCCGGTGGCACTGGAAGGCGCACTTAAGCTTAAAGAGATTTCCTATATACACGCAGAGGGCTATCCGGCTGCGGAGATGAAGCACGGTCCCATTGCGCTGATCGACAAAAACATGCCTGTCGTGGTGGTGGCCACCAAAAAAGGACACTACGAAAAAGTGGTGAGCAACATACAAGAAATCAAATCCAGAGACGGGAAAATTATTGCTGTCGTGACCCAAGGCGACACTTCGGTACGCGCCTTGGCCGACCATGTGATTGAAATCCCAGATGTCACCGAAGCGCTTACCCCTATTTTGGCTTCGGTCCCTTTGCAATTGTTGGCCTATCACATTGCGGTGATGCGCGGCTGTAACGTGGACCAACCCAGAAACTTGGCCAAATCGGTAACCGTAGAATAATGAAGAAAAAAGCCATCATCGTTTCGGGTTATTTTAATCCCCTGCACAAGGGTCATTTGGAGTATATCAACATGGCCAAAGCCCTATGCGACGAACTTTTTGTGATTGTCAATAATGACCACCAAAGGGCGCTCAAAGGCAGTAAGCCTTTCCAAGACGAGGAAGAGCGTATGTTGATTGTCTCCAACATCAAAGCGGTGGACAAAGCCATACTCTCCATAGACCCAGACCGAACGGTATGCCAGACGATTGCCAAAATTGCGGAGGACTATGGCCAAACCCACGAACTGGCCTTTGCCAATGGGGGCGACCAAAACAACGACACCATACCCGAACGGGCCGTTTGCGAGCAAAAGGGCGTTGCACTGATAGACGGGCTAGGAGACAAAATACAGAGTAGTAGTTGGTTGTTGGAAACGGATTAGATTAAAATGAAGAAAATATTACTCATTTTTGGAACCAGACCTGAAGCTATTAAAATGGCCCCCTTGGTAAAAGAATTCCAAAAATACCCTGATGATTTTCAAACAAAGGTTTGTGTAACAGCTCAGCATCGAGAAATGCTCGACCAGGTTCTTGATTTTTTTGAAATTAGCTCTGATTACGATTTAGACCTTATGAAGCCGGGTCAAAACCTTTATTCGCTTACTGCGACCATCATTGAGTCTTTAAAACCCATTTTAGAGGCATTTACGCCAGATTATGTTTTTGTTCACGGAGACACCACCACGACTATGGCAGCTTCAATAGCTTCTTTCTATGGGGGTGCAAAAGTTTGCCATGTAGAGGCTGGGCTACGCACACATAACAAACACTCCCCATTTCCAGAGGAAATTAATAGACAGGTAACTGGGCGCATTTGTGACTTACACTTCGCCCCTACAGAGACTTCAAAGCAGAATTTATTGGCCGAGAATATTTCAGAAGATGATATTCTAGTTACAGGCAACACTGTGATTGATGCGCTTTTTGAAAGTGTAATGCGTGTTAAAAATTTAAGCACAGAAAACATAGAGAGCATTAAAAAAGCCCTTTTACCAGACCAAGAAGTGATTCTTGTCACAGGACACAGAAGAGAGAACCACGGAGTGGGCTTTGAGCGGATTTGCCAGGCATTAAAAGAGATTGCGAAAGCAAAACCCGAAGTCAAAATCATTTACCCAGTCCACTTGAACCCCAAAGTTCAAGAGCCTGTAAACAGACATTTAAAAGACTCAAAAAACATACTATTGATGTCTCCCCTTTCTTATCCTGAGTTTATTTGGTTAATGAATCGCTCCAAAATTATCATTACAGATAGTGGCGGGGTTCAAGAAGAAGCCCCTAGTCTTGGCAAACCCGTTCTGGTAATGCGAGACAATACCGAACGCCCAGAGGCCGTAGAAGCAGGAACAGTTATCCTTGTTGGGACAAACAAAGAAAGGATTGTAAATGAAGCGTTAGACCTGCTAGAAAACAAAGAACGCTTTCAATTGATGAGTGAACTTCACAACCCTTACGGGGACGGAAAGGCTTGCGCTAGAATTGTAGAATCATTGAAGACTTCACAAGAGAAAATTTTCAATAAAGGTGATTAATTTCAAATTTAGAGATATTAAAACATTGTTTTATGGAAATTTTTTCAGTTCATTTCTTGGAGCTATGTCGTTATCAATGCTGTCCTTCTTTGGCGCATACGACCAAATAAACTACATCAACTACGTTTTTAACTTAGCAGCCACAATTTTCACATTTATAGATTTTGGAAGGAGTAATGCCATATTACTTAATAAACAGACTTCTTCAGACACTCAAAATGATTTACAATTTTCTATTGTACAAATTATAATAATATTAGTTCTAGTCTCTTTAATTGATGTTCTCGGGCTATTTAATTTATCATTTTTTGATTTAACTTTTATCGTTTGCCTTTTTCTTATCCAAAGAATTTATTATTCAAATTGCATAGCCAACGAACAGGACTATAAAGGGGTTTCTAGTCAAATTTATTTATCAATTATCAAATTAGTTGCGATTTTGGGAATAGTAACAATTCCTTCACTTAGCACAAAAATTATTATATCAATTTTATACGGGACATGTTTGTTGGTTGTTACTTTACTTTTTTTAATTAAAACCACCCAGAACAATGGCTTTTCCATTAAAGAAACAACAAAAAGAATTACCTCTCTTTTAAAGCACATGAAAATAATTGGCCCGAACAACATTTTTTTGATTTTAATAGATCGTTTTGAAATACTTTTTTTTATTTATTTAATAGGTGAAATCGAGTATGCATCGTTTATAACATTAATTAGCTATTCTTATTTAATTGGGATTTTGGTCGATGCCGTAATGAAAAAATTATATTTAAAAGCCGGGTTGAGCACAAGGTCTTATAAGAACAACATGATAATTTTTATAAAAAAACACAAACTTAAACTAAGCGCAGTATTTGTTTTAGTAATAATATCGATGAGTTTTTTTACCAACAAAGTTTTTAATCACAAGTTTGTGTTGGTTGAGCAAATTATTGTTTATGCTGTTTTTTTTCAATCGTTGAGGTTTGTGTCCCAATATGTAGAACTAGACTTTATTAGAACAGCCTCTTCAAAACTTTTAGTGCTTAGAACAATTAATGTTATTCTTTTTATAATAGGATTTGTTGTGTGCCTTCTAATGGAGGTACATCTAACACATCTTTTAATAATTTTTAGCGCCTTAAGGCTATTAAATATAATATTATTGTTTATACTAGATAAACGAGAAAATGCATTTATTTAGAGCCCTGACTTTATCAATAATAGCTTTTATATTAAATGAAGTGGTCTATTATGACTATAACCTATCTCTCGTCATAAATGTCATAATTTTGTTCATACCACTTTTATTAACTAAGAAATATGGCTTAGACTATTCTTTTTTAATCACAATAATTTTTTCGGGGATTCTTTTGTCCGCTCGCCCTAGAGAGCTACATTTATTACCAATTGAATATAGAGGGGCTTTCGAGTACTACTCTTTTCACTCTCAAAAACTTTTCTTATTTAGCTTTAGTACCACGGCTATGATTTTTTATGGACTACTGGTAATTGTAAATAAAAATTTCAAAGTCAAAACCCATCCTTTTCTTAATACATTATTGATTCTTTCTGTTATGTCCCAATTGAGCGGGGTAATCGCCAACATGGTTATGCTCAACTATGTTGTTTCAGACTTAAGATGGCTAGTAGCATTATTCTTTGGAATAAATCTAACATTTTACAAATCACATAAAAAAAGCTTTCACAGCCACCTCAAGATTTTGATCTATTCAACTGTTATTTTGACTATTGTTAACATTATTTCAGATTTGACGGTTGGAGAGTTAAAATTCAAATACAGCATCAATTACATATATTTAGTTCCTATAGTGGCGATTTCATTACTTGTAAAATTAGACCAGAAAGACAAAATATTGTTTAATGTTCCAGCAACAACAACGGATATTTTTTTGTTCACGGGGTTAATTTTTGATAAAGTAAAGAAACATAAATGGATTATAGTTTTAGGCGCTATTCTTATTGGAGCTTTTCTCACAACAAGCAAAATAAAACCCCAAGAGTTGAAGCAAGATACTTTTATGGCATTTGTGTTAAGAGAGTCCAAGCTCAATCCGGAAAGCGTATTAGATAAAAGTTCACTGGTAAGGCTTTACGAGCTAAAAAGCTTTTGGGACCTTAAAAACCACACACTTCTTTTAGGAAGAGGGTATGGCGGATTTTTCGAGCTAAATGATTTTCCCCTTAACCTTAATAAGACAGACTTTCCCGAAGCGCAATTACTAAACAAAAAGCTAAGTCAGCCACACACATTTATCTCATATTTATTGATAAAATTTGGCTTCTTTGGGTTTTTAATTTTTATTTACAACTCTTTTAGATTTACTACTGGAAATGTTTTTTTTAGGATTTTGTTAATTATATCGGTTTTAAGTTCATTTTATTGGGTTCCAGTAATCGCTTTCATTTGGGGAGTATATATCTCATTACAAAAAAACATACACGGTGAATAAAATTTTAATTTTTACAGGCCCATCATTCAAAAAAAATTCAGGCTACAGAGTAAGAGTTAATCGAATTACAAGCCACTATACGAGCAACAATGTAAATCACGAAGTTTACTGTGTTGACTCTTTTAGAACCTTTATAAAAGGGTTTTTAAAAACTTTCGACAAACAAAATAAAATAATTTTATTAGAGAATATAGGGCTCGTCTTAATCGTTTTACTTAACCCCATTGTATACAATAAATGTGTACTTGATTACCACGGGAGTATTTATGATGCATCTTTTCGAAAGGATTTTTTAATAAGAAAACAGATTTATCTCTTTTTTGAAAAAGTTGCAGTAAGGTATTTCAAAAAAATTATTGTTGTAAGTAACGCATTTAAATCAAAATTAGTTCTAGATTATAAATATTGGAATGTAAAACCTAAAATATTGGTAATTAAAAATATACCTCAAATTGAAATGCTCAACCTTTTAGTGCCCGATCCACATCATAAAGACACAAACCAATTAAGACTAGCTTATGTAGGCAATAATCAGACCTGGCAAAAAATTCCAGAGCTTTTTGATTTTATAGAAAAACTAAATGCAGTCACCTCAAAAAAAGTTAAGCTTACGATCGCAACAAACGAAAAAAAATGGTTTTATGATTATATTGATGTAAACAACGTGTCGTTTGACACAAGCGTGATTCATGTGACCAAAGAAAAGCTATTACAGTTTTTAAACCTACAAGATTTTTTATTAATGTTAAGAGATGAAGACGAAATTAATCAAGTGGCCTGCCCAACTAAGGCAATAGAATATCTACTTAGCTACACTCCGATTTTAGTCAGTAAAAACTTAGGAGACATTTCTGATTATGTGAAACACAATAATAAGGGAGTAATTCTTGGCTACCCATGGGGCTGCAAAGAAAACTTAAATGCCATACTAGACTTTTTAAAAAACTATAACAGGAGACCAGGATTGGAAAAACTGCTTGACCAAAGCGATTATAATAAAATATTAGATTTATGAAGGTGTCAGGAATAGCTACGGTATACAATGAGGAAGCATCCTGTGATTATTGGATTAAATCATACATAGACCAATCAGAACATTGTAATGAATTAATTATTATTGATGGCTTTAGCACTGATAAAACCTTTGAGAAGCTCAAACATTACAGTAAAAAACATCACAAACTAAACATAAAAGTCTTTAGATCAAAAAAGGCCAATTTAAAACATAGCTCAAGTCCTATTGCGGAAGGCAGGAATATTGCCATTTCCAAATCAAAAAATGATTTAATTATATGTTTTGACTTTGGGTGTGAGTATCCAATAAATTATGTTAAAGAAATGAGCGAATTATTAATAAAATCTAAGCCTAGAAAAAATATAGTTGGAGGTTATTTTTCAGCTAGAAATAAACAATCAAAAACAGCCCAAAATTATTCTAAACACTTCTTCCCTAAAATTAGTGATCTTAAGCAAAATTTTATACCGAGTTCGAGAAGTTTAGCTTTTCAAAAGAACGTATGGGAGGAAATAAAAGGATATGACACTAAGTATATAACCGGAGAAGACACAGATTTTATTTTAAGAGCTTTAAAACATGGTTTTAAGATTGGCTACAATACAAATGTTGATGTTAAGTGGGACAACCCTCAAAACCTAAAGCAAATTTTCAAAAAACATAGAAGTTATGCACAGGGCAAGGCCGAGTTTAAAATTAAAAACAAAATATTTTTGCGTTCTATTTTGATTTTTTTCCCAATATATTTTTTTGGTGGAGGGTTCATTGTAAAATATGTAGTTAATCTTGCCAACGTGGTGGGGTATTGTGACAGAAAATTCCTTAGATGAAAATAGCAATTATTGAAAATACAGGAAAAGACTTCTTCTCATCAAGAATAAAACTATCACTTTTCCTACAATCTAATGGTCATCAGATTTATGCGATCGTTCCTGATGATGGATTTTCAAAAAAGATTAATGACAAAGGCATTAAAGTAATAACAGTGCAAAGTGACGTAAGAAAAAAATCAATATTGTCCCAATTATATTATCTATTTAAACTGTATCGGATTTTTAAAAAAAACAATTTTGATGTAGTACATTGTTTTAGAATTCAACCCAATCTGATAGGCTGCTTTGCGGCTCGATTGGCAAGAGTTAGGGTTGTAATAGGCCATATAACAGGCCTTGGAGTTGCCTTCACCAACAAAGGATTAACCATGAAATTCTATAAGCACCTTACTAAAACAGGCTATAAATTCATGAATAATTATTTGAAAATTCTATTCATAACTCAAAACGATTACGACCATAAAGACCTTGGGCTTAAATTGTTTAAAATAATCAGAGGCAGCTCTGTTGACGAGCTTGTTTTTTTTCCGGAAAAAAATACAGATGACCGTAAACACACGAAACTCAAACTTCTATTTGCGTCAAGACTACTTAAATCTAAAGGGCTTTTGGATGTTGTTAATGCGATTCAGAACTTACCCTCAAATCTTCAAAATAAGCTTTCTCTAATTATAGCAGGCTCATTAGATCCTATGAATAAAGATAGCATAACAAAAGATAATCTAGATTTTATAACCAGTCAACCCTTTGTTATCTTTAAGGGACACTATAACAAAATAGCAGAGCTAGTTCGCAGCTCTGACGTTTGTATATTACCAACTATTTATCGAGAAGGAACCCCAAGATTTTTATTAGAAGCCATGGCAAGTGCCAAGCCGATTATAACAACAAACAACCCAGGGTGTGACCATTTAGTAATTGATGGACAAAATGGGTTTATTGTAAACAAACAAACTATTTCAAAAAAAATAGCTCAGCTTTTTAAAGAAGATTTAAAAAAAATGGGACAAAAGTCTTTTGAAATTTATCATTTATCCTTTTCAGAGAAAGTTGTTTTTGGCGAAATAATAAATTTATATCGTAAACTATCGAAATGACAAGCAATCAAGAGTATATATTGATAACAGGCGCGGCGGGCTTCATAGGAATGCATATTACATCAAAGTTTTTGAAAGAAGGGCACAATGTCGTAGGAGTTGATAATGAAAACGATTATTATGATGTTAATCTAAAGAAGGCGCGTGTTTTACAATTGTTTTCTATTAAGAACACATCTTTCGAATACATAAAGGGAGATATTAATGATATTGAAACATGGCAGAAGATATCCCAGTACAACATTAACATGGTTATTCATCTCGCAGCTCAAGCAGGTGTAAGGTACAGCCTTAAAAATCCACAGGCATATATTGATTCCAATATACTAGGGTTTCAAAAAGTTTTAGATTTTTTAAACAAATGATAATCATGAGGTCCATTCACATAGGTCTCTTTCGAAATATATTTATCTTTTCCAAAAATTATAAAGAAATATTTTTTTGTATATAATCG
>JBMYMD010000023.1:0-19901 GCA_049596955.1 Flavobacteriaceae bacterium | reverse complement strand
GGCAGTTGACCAATATGATCGCTTATTTTAGTGTATACTTTTCCGTTTTGCTTAACGACTTTTTTGTGATTTTTTTTAAAGCTTATGTTTACAGTGATCTCTTTGTGATTTTTTTGAAATCCACCTTCGATAACAAAAAAATCTTCTCCATGTGAAATATTCTGTGTACTGAGATGATTGAAATATCCCTTGGTAAAGCACAAATGATAAACGGCATCTAATACCGTTGATTTACCCGTCCCATTAGCTCCTATAATGCAATTGATTTCTTGATCAAATTGCGTTTCGAAGTTCTTGAAATTCTTGTAGTTGATTAAAGTTAGTTTCTCTAGGTGCATATTTCAAAACCGAACCGTAAAAATAAGCATATCTTGACTTTAGGCATTTATGGATAAAAATTATATTTTTGCGCGACAAATTGTGAATTATGGCAACTTATAAGAGACGAGGATATAAGTCGAAAACAAATAAACAAGAACAGGCGAATCAACATCAAGATAGCACAACGGCTGAAGTTTTTAGTTCCTTGGATGAAACGGCATCTAAAACAGAGCAGTGGGTTGCTAAATATCAGAAATACATTTTGGCCTCAATTGTAGGAGTTGCATTATCGACCATATGTTTCCTAGGGTACTCTGAGTATGTATTACAACCTAAAGAGACTGAAGCGGCCAATGAACTATATTATCCACAGCAATACTTTGAGCTTGCCTTGCAGGACGGAACTGCTAAAGATTCGTTGTTGACTTTGGCACTGTACGGTGGCGAAGGAAAATACGGTTTCATAGATATTATTGAAGAGTATTCTGGAACTAAAGCTGCAAATATGGCAGAATATGGAGCTGGTATGGCATCTCTAAATCTTAAGGATTACCAAAATGCCATCGCTTATTTGGACGGCTTTTCGTCCGACGATGCCATTTTGGGAGCTTTAGCTAAGGGCGGAGTTGGAGATGCATTTTCACAGCTCGATCAATATGAAGATGCCTTGGAATATTACATTGCTGCTTTCGATCATTCTGACAATTCATTTACTACACCTAAGTTTTTATACAAAGCCGCGGTTTTAGCGATAGAATTAGGTCAAAAATCAAAGGCTAAATCATATATCGAAGAAATTAAGTCTAAGTATCCAGATTCTGCAGAAGGACAATACGCAGAAGCACTGGCAGCTATGTTAGGAGCTTAAATGGCGACTGATTCTAGAAACTTAACTGCTTTAGCCAGTAACTTAAAGGTTGATAAAAGCTCGAAAATAGCTGTTATAACCGCCGAGTGGAATCCACAGATCACAACTAATTTAAAACAAGGGTGTCACGATAAGCTCACTGCTTTAGGTATTCCCGCCTCAAACGTGCTTCATTTTTCGGTTCCTGGAACTGTTGAATTGACCTACGCGGCAGCAAAGGTCTTAGGCAAAAACATCGCAGATGCCATTGTAGTAATCGGAAGTGTGATTAGAGGAGAGACAGCTCATTTTGACTACGTATGTCAATCTGTTACCCAAGGCATAACTCAACTCAATCTCAAAGCAGAAATCCCTGTTATTTTCTGTGTGCTTACTGATGATACTTTGGAGCAGGCTATAGCTAGAAGTGGCGGAAAATATGGAAATAAAGGTGAAGAGGCAGCGATAGCAGCTCTTCAAATGATAGGTATATAAGTTTTTTTGTCCTCGGTTTGTTTTTTTAACTTTAGGGTTACCATAAAAAATCTTTTCAATGGCTGCATTTTTACGTATGAAGAAAAACAGGACGTTTTCGTATAAACCTCGGTTTTATAAGGGTAAAACAAATCCTTATAAGGTAGAGCATAAGTTTGATGAATATCGAACTACCGTAAATGCCAATAGAGGTTTAAAGGCGAAAATTCAATCTGTTTTGAACGATTATGGGGTAGATTCAGACCCTTCGGTCAGGTATAGAATGGCAATAATTATAGCCATTTTAAGCCTTATATTTTTATGGATAATTGATTTTGATCTCTCAATATTTGTAGATTAAATGCATTTAATAAAACCCCTTAGTTCACATGTAGCCAATCAAATTGCTGCTGGAGAGGTTGTTCAACGCCCTTCGTCTGTAGTAAAGGAATTGCTTGAGAATGCCATAGATTCCGGTGCAGATGTTATTGAATTGCGCCTAAAAAAAGGAGGTAAACAAGAGATTCATATCGTCGATAATGGGTCAGGCATCTATGCAGAAGATATTGAACTTGCATTTACTAGACATGCAACTTCAAAAATTCAAAAAGCTGAGGATTTATTCAAGCTTACTACTAATGGTTTTAGAGGAGAAGCTTTAGCTTCTATCGCGGCTATTGCCGAGGTAGAGTTGCGCACTAATACCAATTCAGAACCGTCTGGTTATCTTTTTCGAATTGCCGGTAATGAAAGTGATAAGCCTGTAGAATGCGTGTGCAAAAAAGGCAGCAGCCTTAGAATAAAAAACCTTTTTTTTAATATTCCTGCCCGAAGAAATTTTTTGAAAAGTGATCAAGTTGAATACAAACACTGTTTGGAAGAATTCACGCGCATCGCTCTATTGCATGCCGAGATCAGCTTTAAGTTTTTTCACAATGATCAACTTATTTTTGATTTACAACCAGAAAATAGGAGAGGACGTATACAACATTTAATCAGTAAAAAAATCAACGCTCAACTTATTCCAATTCAAGAAGTTACTGATGCTGTTGAAGTAGACGGTTTTATTGTTAAACCCGAATTTGCTAAGAAAACCAGAGGGCAACAATATTTTTTTGTGAATAATAGATTCATTCGAAGTCCCTATTTGCACAAGGCCGTCGTAGACGCTTTTGAAGGTTTATTGCTGCGAGAAAGTATACCAGGTTATTTTATTGAACTTCGCGTTCCATCGGATAAAGTAGATGTAAATATTCATCCTACTAAGTCTGAGGTCAAGTTCGAAGAAAATCACTTAATTTTTACTTATTTGAAGACGGCGATAAAGCACGCTTTAGGACAATATGGGGTGCACTCTTCATTAGAATTTGATTTAGACCCCAATCTTTTACCCTCTTATAAAACGATTACAACAGATGTAGAAGAAACACCTCAAATTAAGGTAAACTCCAATTTTAATCCTTTTTCTAAGGCGTCTACAACCGAAATAAAAGCCAATAGAGAACTGTATACTCAAGAAGAAAGTTTTAGCAGTATCTCTTTCGTTGAAGATGAGGTTCAAGGTGAGTTAGCCTATGAGAATGTGAACTTCGAATTATATACAGATCAGCATATACATTGGTCGAACAAATACATCGTCGTTGTGGATGGCACCGGAGAATTACTTGTGATTGATCAGTATAGAGCTCATCAACGAATTATTTACGAATCCATGCTTAAAAAAATCACCTTGGAAAAAGGTGGAAGTCAATCACTATTGTTTCCTGTGGTGATCAAATACGATATATACGATTTAACACGGTTTAAAGAGATTGAAGGGCATTTAATTGAAATGGGATTTGTATTTGAAACTAAATCTGACCACGAAATTGAACTTCAATCGGTACCTAATTTTTATCCAATAGCTAAGTGTGAAGTTTTGTTTGAAGACTTAATGAAGGCTTTAGAAGAAAATGAGGTGCAAAACGCGCAGTTGTCTTTTGCGGATATCACCGCTAAAACAATCAGCAAGCACATGGCTATTCGTGGTGGAGAGAGCCTAAATTTTGAAGCTAGAAAGAAAATAATTACGGATTTAAATCAATGCAAAGAACAATTGCTGAGTCCTTTCAATAAAAAGATATATATTAGAATTTCTCAGCATGAGATTTCAAAAAAAATGTTTTAAGCTATGTTTTCGAACCTTCCCAATGCCGTAAGGCTTATTCTTATTGGTAATATTTTACTCTTTTTAGTCACTCAAACCTATGGTCCAGTGATGGTAGAGTATTTGGGATTGTGGTTTATTGAAAATCCCAATTTTGAATATTGGCAATTGATTTCTCATATGTTTATGCATGGAGGTTTTGCTCATATCCTTTTCAATATGTATGCCCTTGTCGCTTTTGGAGGTCCTCTTGAGCGAATGTGGGGCAGCGAGAAGTTTTATTTTTTCTACTTCTCTGCAGGTTTAGGTGCTGCGCTTTTGCATACTGCGGTGAACTATTACAATTTTCAAAGTGCCGTTGACGCTATTGTAGAGTCTGGAGTTAATCGTTTTGATTTGATACAAGCGCTTACCTCAAGCAATGGTGCTGATTATAATGTTTTGGGAAATGAGGTGCCGTATCACTTGGTTGAGAAGTTGTACAATTCCTTTGCTATTCCTGCAGTGGGTGCTTCTGGGGCTATTTATGGAATTTTAGTGGCCTTTGCCTTTATGTATTCTGAGGCGCGATTGATGTTATTGTTTTTTCCTGTGCCCATTAAAGCCAAATACTTTGTGCCTTTGGTCATTCTTGGAGATTTTTACTTTGGAATATCCAATGCTTCTACAGGAGTAGCTCATTTTGCTCATATAGGAGGAGCACTGTTAGGTTTTATTATGATGTGGTACTGGAAGAAAAACCAGTTCAATAACAATAGATGGGATTAAATGAATCAATTTAAATTGAAATTTCAACTATTTAATGCAGCTGAGAAATTAATCACTGTTCTAGTACTCTTCTACATTGTTTCTAGCGTTATATCGGTTTTGTTTCAATTTAATGCTGTAGCTTTTTTAGAATTGGATAGAGACCTGGGGCGTTTGATTTATAAACCTTGGACTTTGATGAGCTATGCACTGGTACATCAAGGCATTTTTCATATTGTTTTCAATATGATTTGGCTTCATTTTTCGAGCCGTTTATTCTTAAACCTTTTCGATGATCGAAGATTCTATGCATTATTTTCAATCGGTGTATTAGTCGGAGCTGCCTTCTTTTTGATTGCATATAACACTTTTCCGGCCTTGACGTCAAGAAATGCCATGCTCGTCGGTTCTTCTGCCGGAGTAACAGCTGTGCTAATATTCATGTGCGTGTATGCACCTCAAACCGGTTTAAGGTTCTTTACCTTTAATTTCAAATTGTGGCAATTAGGGGTCTTCTTTGTAGTATTAGATCTCATGCAATTGGGTTCAGGAATAAATATAGGAGGGCATTTAGCTCATTTAGGAGGGGCTCTTGCGGGCTATCTTTTGGCCTATCGAATCAAGAATACCTCAGACGATTTGATGCGCTTTTCTGATTTTTGGATCAAAGTGTTCGAGCCTTTGAGGGCAGTTTTTAATCCAAAAAAATCTTCCTTTAAAAAAGTTTACAAGAATAAAAACAAAACAGCAGATCCCAGTGTGTCGAACGAGCAAGAAAAATTGGATGCCATATTAGACAAGATTGGTAAGTCTGGTTATGAAGCACTCAGCAGTGAAGAAAAAGACTTCTTGTTTCAGCAGAGTAAGAAGTAGCCACTGTGTCACCCATTTTTCAGCGCTTTTATGTCGATTTGAGATAAGTAATCCTGGGCATTTGGGCCAAGGTTAAAAAGCAAATCAAGCATACTCGCATTTTCAATAAATCCATGGCGATCTCCAAATACCTGGGTGTATTGTGGAGCAGTGAACTTCAATTTATACTTTGCATTGACCAAAAATCGAAAGTCGTCATCATCACTTTCTAGATTAAAATGTTTGGAATAAGTTTCGTCTAATTGAAGATTAAGTTGTTTGGCAAAAAAGCGTATCGAATTAAGGTTGAGTTCCATGAGCGTGTTGTACTTTTTTTCAAAAATTGTATTTAACTCATCTTCATAGAATTCAAAATACGGTGAGGATCTATATGCAGTGGTTATACTTTTCCAATGAATACGATACCACAGTGTTTTGTACTCTAATTCAATCTCAGAAAACTTTTGATGCTCTCGTTTTTTCTTGTGTATGATGGGAGCGCTTAGTTTAAGTTTTCCAGAATCGGCACATATTTCACATCGATTTCTAAAAGTCTGTTTTTGGAAATGATCGTGAACTTCCCAAGTTACTTGTCCTTTGTAGGCTTGAATAACTGCAAAATGGAATACATTAGGGAAATAAGTAGGATGCAGTAAGCACGACATTCTTATTTATTCGATTTTGATTTTAGGTATTCAAAGAACCTTCTGTGTACGAATTTAGAGTAGAGATAATACAATCCTAGAACAATGATAAATGTCCAGAAGTAAGAAACGGGCTCTCCCTTGCCATTGACAGTTGTAAAGAACCTTTCCCATCTACCTTTCCAACTAAAAAGTCCTTGGTTGAAATTGTCCCAACTCATCCAAATAAATACCGGTTTTCCAACAATGTGATCTTCTGGAACAAATCCCCATGTTCTGCTGTCTTCAGAATGATGTCTATTGTCTCCCATCATCCAATAATAATCCATTTTAAAGGTGTACGAGGTTGCTTTTTCACCATTGAGCAGGAATGAGTCACCTTCTTTGGAAAGTGTGTTGTGCTCGTATTCTCGTATGATTTTTTTGTAGAGCGGATAGGTTTTTTCATTCAGAGCAATACTGCTTCCTCGTTTAGGAATAAATAAAGGCCCTAACTGATCATTGTTCCATTGGTACTGATCAGGTGTTTGCGGAAAAATATTGTACCCCAACACTCCTTTAGGTTGTAATTTTTTAATGACAGAATCTACACCTTCTTGACCTATGAGTTTTTGATACATTTGATTGGTCAAATTGACTTCGCGTTCTTGAGTTGTTATTTCTTTGAGTGATATTCTGTGTTGTCGCAGAACAGAAGAGGGTATTCCTTGAGCCGCTGTCACCAATTCAATGTAATTTTCATTTTGACTCATGCCCCGAAGATAAGGGGTCATGGCATTGTACTGTGTTTGATTTAGTTGTTCGGCGCGAAAGGTTCTGGTGTATCCATCTGCCTCAATCGCTTCTAACCATCTCGAAGAAACACCTTTTCGCGCATAAACCGTATGGTCATACATGGGCTTAGCACGATCACTTAGCTGTAATTGTTTTCCATTGATGTGAACAAATCCATCAATAATCTCAAGGGTGTCGCCAGGAGTTCCTACACAGCGTTTGACGTAATTTGATTTTTTGTCAATAGGTTTTTTTACACCCTTCTCTGCGACAAAAAATTGGCGCACGGTATCTGCAGGCCAACTAAATACTACAATATCATTTTTCTTAACCGACTGGAATCCTGGAAGTCGTAAATAGGGGAGTTGAGGTTTTTTGAGATAAGATCTCGTTCTGACTATCGGTAGGGTGTCGTGTACCATTGGAGCTGCCACAGTAGTCATTGGAACACGCGCTCCGTAATGAAATTTGGAAACCAATAAAAAATCACCAATTCGCAAGGTGCGCTCAAGTGAACCCGTTGGAATGGCATAGGGTTGCATAAAATAAGTGTGTACAATAGTTGCGGCCACCACTGCAAAGAGAATAGAACTTATCCATTCCGATGTTTTCTTCTGTTTCTTTAAATCAGCCTCTGTCTGATAGATACTTTCTTGGTCATGCCCTATCAAAAACAGATAAAATCCAAGGCTAAAAACAACGGCATAGGCTTCGTACGGCTTTGTTCGACCAAAATTTCGCAACAATTCTACCCAAACAACTGGAAACATGATGAGGTTTATTATTGGTACGAAGAGTAGAATAACCCAATAAGGAGATCGCCTTATTATTTTCATTAAAATAACGGCATTATAGACAGGTACTGCTGCTTTCCATGCTTCGTGCCCGGCTTTAACATACAATTTATAAGTGGCAAGGAAATGAATGAGTTGAAGTCCTATAAAAAAAACAAACCACTGGAATAAATTCATAAGTCAATAATTTTAGTCACTTGTAAAGATAAAACAAAGTATGCTGTGTCTTAAATAGACAATACATCTTTCATGCTAAAGACTCCTTTTTTGTCTTTAATCCATTCTGCTGCTATGACAGCACCTAAAGCAAAACCGTTACGGTTTTTTGCCTCATGGCTAATTTGAATTACATCGACCTCACTTTGGTAGTTGATGGTATGCGTTCCTGGAACTTCTCCCACACGTTCTGATTCGATGTAAAGGTGTTTTTCTTTTGGTGTACTGCTGTAATTTTCTAATTTAAAATCTCGAATTATCGGTTCAGCGAGACTTATGGCTGTTCCGCTTGGAGCGTCTAATTTATGTATGTGATGGATTTCTTTTATTGCAGGTTGGTATTGTCCTGTTGGGCTTATCAACCGTGAGAGTTGTTCATTAAGGGCAAAAAAAAGATTTACGCCTAATGAAAAATTAGATGCATACAGAAAACTTCCTTCTCGCTCCTGACATTGGGTAATGATTTTTGGATAACGATCGAGCCATCCTGTAGTACCTGAAATTACAGGGATTCCATGGTCAAGACAGTTAGAAATTAAATCAAATGCACTCTCTGGTGTACTGAAGTTAATAGCTACCTCGAACTTCGTATAATCTATAGGGCCTGTTCCTTTGTCAATAATAACGGGGCAATTATGCCCTCGTTGTTTGGCAATCTTTTCTACAAGTTGCCCCATTTTTCCATATCCTAATAGCCCGATATTCATTAAAAAGAAAGTTTCATTTTTACTCCTACCTGGGTGATTCCCAAATCATTCTGTTCTAAAAATGGACGATAATCCGCACTCAGGGTATTACTGATATTGTATTGTTTTAAATGAGCATCAACATTGGCATCGATTATGTTAAGCACATATAGTCCTATTGCTATAAGTAGCGATAAATCTCGCTGACTTTGAATTGATTTTTGAGCATCTTGAAGACCTCGATCTGAAATATCTGGCCCTGAACCATCTTTATTGATGTCGTAGAACTCATCTGTTGTAAATCCAAGTCTGCGAATTTTAAAGGCATTTCGATATCTTAAATATTGTTTTTGGTTAAAAGTGTAAGCGTAGATACCAGTGCCCAAAGCACCGTAAACCAAAGGTGCTTTCCAATAACGCTTGTTATAGATTTGACCTAATCCTGGAAAAACAGCTGAATAAAATGCTGCTTTACTCGGTGCAAGAGGATTGAGTGCTTTATTTCTAGCTGCAGCTCTCCGTCTTTCTCTTTTAAGGATTTTTTGTTCTTTTTTGTCTTTCTTGGAGGTTGATTTTTCGACTTGAGGTTCAGTCGGAACAGGCATGTCATTGTTTTGACCAAAGGCAAGATGACTCAGTAGAACCCATAACAGACAAAGTAACCCTCTATTCGCCAAGCAATTCGTTTTTAATTTCTAAAAAGTCTTCCTCAGATTGAAATGGAATAACGATTTGACCTCTTCCAGAATTGAGTGCTTTAATTGAAATCGATCTTCCTATTTTTTTCTCAAAATTTCTAATGAATTCGTCTGCACCGAAAATTTTCATGACCTCTTTAGATTCAGACTCAGGCTTTACACCTCTATTCAAATAATTTCGGACTCGGTCTTCAACGGCTCTTACAGAAAGACCTTTTGCGATGATTTCGTTCAATAAGTCCAATTGATAGGTTTCGTCTTCAATAGAGATTAAAGCTCTGCCGTGACCCATGCTGCATTTACCTTCTCTCATTGCATTTTGAACACTTGGATGCAATTTTAATAAGCGAAGGTAATTTGTAATTGTAGAGCGCTTTTTACCAACGCGTTCACTCAATTTTTCTTGTGTAATTTGTATTTCGTCTATGAGTCGCTTGTATGATAGAGCGATTTCAATAGGGTCTAATTCTTGACGTTGGATGTTTTCCACAAGAGCCATTTCCAATAGCTCTTGGTCATTGGCGAGTCTTACATAGGCAGGTATCGTTTCTAAACCTGCTTTTTTCGCAGCCCGAAATCTACGCTCACCTGAAACCAATTGAAATTCATTCAAATCTGTTTTTCGAACTGTGATGGGCTGTATAATTCCCAATTCTTTGATTGAAGTGGCCAACTCTTCAAGCATTTCTTCATTGAAATGCAAGCGTGGTTGATAGGGGTTTACAGAGATATCGTCAAGCGGTAAATCTATAATGCTGCCAATAATTTTTTCAGCCCCCTTGTCTTTTGCAGACTTAATTTCTTTTAGGGGTTCTTTCATTAAGGCAGAAATGCCTCTTCCCAAAACTTGTTTTTTTGTTTTTTTGCTTGGCATACTAATTTTTTACTGTTTATCTATTATTTCTTGAGCGAGTTTCAGGTAGTTTTCAGCTCCTTTACTGCTTAGGTCGTAACTTATGATACTCTCTCCAAAACTAGGTGCTTCAGAAAGTTTTATATTTCGTTGAATTATCGTTTCAAAAACCATTTCTGTAAAGTGCTTTCTGACTTCTTCAACCACCTGATTGGACAACCTTAGTCTTGAATCAAACATAGTGAGTAACATACCTTCAATATCAAGTGATTTGTTGTAGAGTTTTTGAACACTCTTCACGGTATTGAGTAATTTGCCCAGTCCCTCGAGTGCGAAGTACTCACATTGTATAGGTATGATCACTGAATCACTTGCGGTAAGAGCATTAAGTGTCAACAAACCTAAAGAGGGTGCACAATCGATAATGATGAAATCGTATTCTTTTTTGACCTCATTCAAAGCAGTTTTGAGCATGTATTCTCGTTCTTCTTTATCGACTAACTCAATTTCTGTAGCCACTAAGTCTATATGCGCAGGTATGATTTTGACATTTGGGGAGTTCGTTTCAAGAATGACATCATCAGCACTTAATTCGTGCTCTAGTAATTGATAGGTTCCTTTGTCAATTTGATCTACGTCAATACCAAGACCAGAAGTGGCATTAGCTTGAGGGTCAGCATCAATTAGTAATACTTTCTTTTCAAGTGCTCCTAAGCCGGCTGCTAAATTTACAGAGGTTGTTGTTTTTCCTACTCCTCCTTTTTGATTTGCAATCGCAATGATTTTTCCCATAAAATGAACCTATATGCTGGGCTAAAATACAATTTAATGCATGTTTTTGAAGGAAGGAAAAGCACTAATTGTTAACAAATCTGTGCAAAAATTAAGTCAATTGTTAATAAAGCGGAGGAGCTTATCTTATAGTGTCTTGATATTCAATTATAAAGACCTCTTCGTTATCTTTTTTAAAGTAATATTGCTCACGAGCAAATGCCTCTTTGGCTTTACTAGATTTGAGTGTATCCAAAAGCGCTCTGTTTTTAGCTATTTCTTCTTCGAGGAACTTTTTTTCAAGTTCTAAGCTTTCAATGTTTCTATTTAATTGTAATTGATGCATAAATGAGTTGGGGTGAATAAAAAACAAATACAAAAAGGCCAGAAAAGAAAAAATGACATAGGTATTTGTTATAAATTTCAACGCAGATTTAGATAGCTTAGGACGCATTTTCACTAATTTTTGAGGTCAAACTTATGCTGATTTCTTCAATTACACCTGAATTAAATGTATTGGTGGAGATGACTAAGTTACTCTGTTTTTTTTGAGGGTAAACAAAGGATTCGTACATGGGCTTTACTTGAGTTAAATAGCGTTGAATGCTAAAGTCGAACTGATGCCCTCTTTCTTTCATGTCTCTTTCTAAGCGCCTTATCAACCTAATATCGTCATCGGTGTCTAAATAAATCCAAAAATCTACACTTTCTTTTAATTTTTGATTTTGCATGAGTAAAATTCCCTCAAGAATTAAAAGGGGAGTAGGTTCGATACGTTTGCTTTTTGCAGCTCTTGTCTCGATTTTAAAATCATAAGTTGGTTGCTCAATGGTTTTTCCTGAGTTTAAAGCTTGAATATGGTATACGAGCAAATCAAAATCTATAGCGTCGGGATGATCAAAGTTTACTGCTTTTCGATCTTCACGAGTCAAATGAGACAAATCTTTATAGTAATCGTCTTGAGAAATAATTTGAAATTTTCCTTCAGGCAGCAAGTCACTCAACGACTTGACAAAGGTTGTTTTTCCACTTGCTGACCCACCTACGATTCCTACCGTATACATGTTCGATATTTATGAATTAAAACCATATAAATCTCCAGAGCTTGAGTTGCGTTTTGCTCCTGTCACAGAAGCTAATACATTTTGTGCTCCCTTAAATCTCAAAACACCCATAAAAGCGAAAATTAAAGCTTCCTTATAATCGACTAATTCCTTATTGGGAATTATCACCTCTGTGCATCTTTCTAGGTGCTTTGTAAGACTTGATTTAAAGGCGGGATTTTTAATTCCTCCTCCAGTAATTAATACTTTAGGTGCCGTTTTTGTTTTACAAATTTCTGAAATCACTTTGAATATTTGGTGAGAATTGTGTTCAATTACAGTTGACATTTTGTCTTCAAGGCTGCAGTCAAATGCATCCAAAACAGGGCGAAAATGAGATTTGAACCATTCTATACCCAATGATTTAGGGGGATTTAGGGTGTAATAATCAAGTTCATTTAACAAGTTTAATAAACCTGCATTTACTTTTCCTGCAAAAGCAATTTCACCATCCTTATCGTATTCTTTTTGCAATTTATTTGCGAGGTAATTTAGAGGCATATTGGCCATACCGATGTCAAAAGCGATTCGATGACCTACATGTACATATGAAATATTACTTATTCCTCCTAAGTTCAAGCAGAAGTCGTATTCTGCGAATAAGAGTTCATCTCCAATGGGGACCAAAGGTGCTCCTTGTCCGCCAAGAGAAACATCTAAAGCTCTAAAATTGTTGATTACGGGGATTTTACATTTTTGATAGATGGCTTTTGCGTCTCCTAATTGTTGAGTTATTCCTTGATGCGGCTGATGATGTGAGGTGTGCCCATGACTGCAGACGAAGTCAATATCGATTAAATGTTTGGTTTTAAAATCAAAGACGCAATCACCGATGAACTTACCAAAATCTACATCCAAAATTTGGTGTTCTTCAACCGACAGGTCAACAGCGACTTTAAGCCGATTTAAAAGCGATTTGGGATAGCTGACTGTTTCAGCTGCTATTAATTTGTATTGCCAACTGTCGTTTGTGTTGGTAAATTCAACAGCGGCTATATCCAAACCATCAAGTGAGGTTCCTGACATTAATCCTAAGACACAGAAGCTATTCATTTAGCACAGTTAAAAATTAAATTTCCCCAATGTTCTTGGATGAATAAAGTATTTTGCACAAGCGACTTGATACTCTTTTTGAGCTAGAAAGGTACAAAGTACGGTAATATCTTTGCTTTTTTTCAAGTGGTGAACAAAGTAAGGATTTCCGAAAATGATGATGCAGTGTGGATTTTGCTGAATTTGTTCATTAATCTCTTCAATCTCTGTTTGGTCAAACCCAAAATTGTGAGCTGGTCTTAATTGTGGAGGTTGAATGCATAGAATCTTTTTAGGAGAAGTGTCTTCAAGCTTATGTGCGTTTTTCAATTCTTGTTCAAAAAATTCAGGAATTGCACCAAAATATTTTAAACTAAAAGTGCTATTCGAATCTGGTCTCCAGGTGGATTCTCCTTCGATCAAGACTATAAGTTTCGAGGCGATTTGAGTATGATAATCATCAATATTATAGTTGCGTAGTTCTTTGTGCTGTTCCATGGCTGAATATTGTTCTCTTAACCTTTGAACCTTTTGATATCTGGAGTTAATGAGCTCTTTATCACATTTTGAAATCAGATTTATCGCCTCGGGAATATCTTCAGCAAAACACAAGAAATCGCAGCCCGCCACATAGGCCTCAAGGCACAATTGTGCATTAGTCTTTGTATTGTTTATTTTCAAAGCCTTCATGTTCAAGGCATCAGAGAAAACGGTTCCCTTAAAGTCTAATCTTGATTTTAAGAGCGCAATGTTTTGTTGTGATAGCGAAGATGGATTTTCTTGGTCTATAGCTGGTGCAAGTAGATGCGCAATCATGACGGCTTCGGTATTCTCATCGATTAATTTTCGATACGGAATCCAATCAGATGCTTCAAACTCAGCTATAGATTTCTGAATTAAAGGGAGGTGATGATGAGAATCTAAATCGGTATCACCGTGACCGGGAAAATGTTTTAAACAAGGCATGACCCCCGCTGCTCGCATTCCATTCATAAAAGCTTGGGCTTGGAGGCTTATTCGTTCAGGGTTATTTCCAAATGCTCTAAAACCTATAACAGGATTGTTAGGATTACTATTGACATCAACCACGGGTGCAAAATTCATGTGAATTCCAATTTCAGCGCATTCTTTTCCGCATAGGTATCCGGTTTGTTCAATATCTGTTAAATCGTCTAATGTTCCCAAAGCAGCTGCATAAGGCAGTAGTTTTAAGTTTCGAACGCGCATGGCAAGTCCCCATTCAGCATCGATGCTTATAAGAAGTGGAGTTTTACTTATGCTTTGAAAGTGTTCAATCTTTTCTCGTAAGAGTTGCAGCTCATTTTCATGTTCAAAATCATTCGATTTTTGATCGGCTTTATTGGCGGCTGCACTTTGTCTTGAATGAAAGAAACAAAGGCCTCCTATATGATAATCTGTAATGAGTTCTTCGAGATAATTCATGTACTCCTCGGAGTCATGAATAAATGCTGCGGGCATAAAACTTTGCCCTATTTTCTTTCTCTGTGATGTCATAGGGTAGTTTTAGTCCGATTTTCTGCCATAGGTTTCGGGATATTTCAACTTTCTTGCAATGAGAAAGGCTGGAATCGCACAGAGCAGCACCCAAACAAAAAACAATTCGTATCCCAATACTTCTTGAATATATCCAGACAGCATACCGGGTAACATCATACCCAAGGCCATCACTCCGGTGGCTATAGCGTAATGTGCAGTTTTTGTGGGGCCTTCTGCGAGAAACATCAGGTAAATTAAAAATGCTGCAAAACCAAAACCATAGCCGAACTGCTCGAGAATGACCGTTGTCGATATCCAGAATAAATTGTCAATTTGAAAGTAGGCGAGTAGGAGGTAGCACAGATTAGGAAGATTTAAACTGATTAGCATGGGAAACATCCAACGCTTTAAACCGTGTTTTGAAATGACAATACCACCTAAAATACCTCCAGTAGACAAGGCGATAACTCCTAATGTACCGTAAATACTTCCTATCGTCTGTGTGCTAAGGGCTAGACCTCCTGCTGTTTTATCATCCAGCATAAAAGGAGAAGCCATTTTTACCAATTGAGATTCACCTAATCTATAGGTCAATATAAAAGCAAGTGCATAGAGGATTTGTTTCTTTTCAAAGAAAGACTTAAAAACCGCTAAAAAACTTGTAGATGAACTGCTTTTGTCCTCTTCAATTGCAGGAGTGAACCACCAATTTTTAAGAGCCAATACGGCCATTAAAATGCCGCTGATGAGCATTGTCAAAGACCAGGCTTTCGCATTATCTCCGTATTTCATTTCAAAGTATCCAGCTAAAACGACTAATCCACCTTGCCCTGTGAGCATAGCGAATCGGTAAAATAGCGAACGAATCCCAACAAATAATGACTGTTCACGTTGCGATAGGGCCATGAGATAATAGCCATCAGTGGCGATATCATTAGTCGCAGAAGCAAAAGCAACCATCCAAAAACAGGCCAAAGTACTGACCAAAAACCACTGGGTAGGAATGAGTAATCCTGCAATGATAAAACAAGCAGCGATAATCATTTGCATACTGACATACCAAGACTTTTTCTGATACCACAAATCGACAATGGGGCTCCAAAGAGGTTTCAAAACCCACGGTAGATAGAGCCATGAGGTATACAATCCGATTTCAGCATTCGAAAGCCCTAATCTTTTGTAGAGGATAACAGAAACACTAACTACCAATACATAGGGTAGTCCTTGCGTGAAGTAGAGTAGAGGTACCCAAATTGAAGGGTTTTTGCGAAAATTCATACCCTTAAAGTAAGCTTAAAAGTGGTATCGAACAAAACCTTCCATGGCTTCATATTCAGCCATTCCTAATAAATTGTATTTATGTGCGGTGTCTTTATTTCGATCCTCAGCTCGTTGCCAAAATTCGCGCTCATCATTTCCTGGAAACATTGCAGCGTCTTTTTGGGATTGGTGTTTAAAAATGGCATTGATTTTTCGAGTCATATCCCGTGGTCCAATAGGTATAGCCATTTCCATGTCTGCGATATCCCATTCTTGCCATGCTCCGCGATATAGCCAAACGTAGCAATCCTCAAGCCATTTCGCCTTGGCCTCTTTCACTTGTTTTAAGGCTTCAAAGATGATAGAAAGACAGACGCGGTGCGTTCCGTGAGGATCTGACAAATCTCCAGCAGCATAAATTTGATGGGGCTGAACTTTTTGCAATAAATCAATCGTTATGTCAATATCTTCTTGACTGAAAGGTTTTTTCTTTACAGTCCCTGTTTCGTAGAATGGTAGGTTTTGAAAGTGTGCGTGCTCTTCTTTAACCCCACAGTATCGACAGGCGGCGAGAGCTTCACCTTTTCGAATCATTCCTTTTAATTGCTGAATTTCAGGGCTGTCGATTTCACCAGCTTTTTTGCTGGCTAAAAAGGCGCGAACTGTTTCGATTTTTGATTCCATTTCTTTAGAAGGTTGTACTTCTTTTGCGAAATCTAAAAAGCGAATAACTTCATCGTCGAAAACAGCGATATTACCTGAGGTTTGATAGGCAACATGAACTTCATGACCCTGATCGACTAATCTGAGTAAGGTTCCCCCCATTGAGATGACATCATCATCAGGATGTGGACTAAAAATCAAACTGGTTTTCGGAAATGGCGTAGCCCGTTCAGGTCGCTTGCTGTCATCGGCATTTGGTTTTCCTCCAGGCCAGCCCGTTATAGTGCGTTGAAGGGTATTGAATACTTTTAGGTTGATCTGTTCAGCTGATCCGTATTCTGCAATGAGGTTACCCATTCCGTATTCATTATAATCTTCATTGGTCAATTTTAAGACGGCCTTTTTGGTGGTCTCTGATAGCCATATACAGGCTTTTTTAATCAATTTATCGCTCCAATTACAATCGCCAACAAGCCAAGGTGTTTCTATTCGGGTCAATTGAGATGCTGCGGCCTCATCTAAAACATAGTTACAGTTTTGATGCTGTTGCAAAAATGTTGCAGGTATTGTTTCTCGAATTGCTCCTTCGACAGCTTCTTTTACAATTTTTGACTTGCCTTCTCCCCAGGCCATTAAAATGACTTTTTTGGCAGCCATTATTGTTCCAACTCCCATAGTTATAGCACGTTGGGGTACGTGTTCTAAACCAAAGAAATCACTGGCTGCATCTAATTTTGTCACCCGATCAAGACGAACCATTCTCGTTTTACTGCTCAGTATAGATCCAGGTTCATTGAATCCGATGTGACCTGTTCGGCCAATTCCTAAAACTTGCAAATCAATTCCTCCAAATGCTTCAATTCTTTGCTCGTACTCTTCGCAAAAGGCTCTTATATTTTCCGCGCCTTTAAGTGTTCCATCAGGAATGTGGATGTTTTCTTTTTTGATGTCCAAATGATCGAAAAGGTGTTCATTCATAAATCGAACATAAGAATGAATCGATTCAGGTGTCATGGGGTAGTACTCATCTAAGTTAAATGTGATGACATTATAAAAACTCACATTCTGTTTTTGATGAAACTCTACAAGGTACTCATAGACCTTTATTGGGGTAGAACCAGTTGCCAAACCAAGGACAAAGTTTTTCCCTTGTCTTTGCTTTTGAAGCATAGTATCTACAATTTCTTTTGCTACGTCATAGGAAGCTTTGTTCGAATCTTCGAATATCGAAGTTGAAATCTTTTCAAATTTACGCGTTTCGGCTGCGGCGGAATCAATGAGATGAGTCATATTAGTTAGTTTGCATTTATTTGCCGAAAAATACTACTTTTTGCCGTTTTTAATGTCATTAAATGATTAAATTTGAAAAATATTGCATGTTATATGCTTTTTTTTGCAATAATTGACAAAATTTGAATGCAGTGTTAAAAGAAGAACGTTTTAAAAAGATACTCAACGAGGTGGCATTACACAATCGTGTATTGATGACCGATTTAGCTACTAATTTAGATGTGAGTGTTGACACCATCCGAAGAGATATAAAAGAATTAGATGCTCTGGGCAGTTTAAAAAAGGTACACGGAGGAGCAATTTCTGTTGCTTTTTCTTCTCTTAGCCCTTCGCGAAATAAAATTTATGCCTTACATGAAAAAACGGCTATAGCGCAAAAGGCAACTTCACTGTTAAAAAATGATGCTGTCATTTTCATTGATGGAGGAACCTCTTGTCTAGAACTGGCTAGACAAATTCCGGCTCATTTGAGTTTAACTGTATTTACCATTAGTTTATCAGTAGCCTTAGAACTTCAGAATAAACCAAAGATCCAAACCATTGTAGTGGGAGGAAACCTTTCACGAGAAACGAATATTTGTTTGGGAAGCGCGGTTGTTCGTCAAATGAAAGATATTCGGGTAGATCTTGGGTTTATCGGCACAGGTTATGTAGATCCTCATACTGGATTGACCGAATTTGACTATGAAATTGTAGAACTTAAAAAAGCCTTGCTGGGTTCTTTTAAAAAAGTGGCGCTCTTGTGCATCAGTGAAAAATTGCATTCGAATCATCGCTATACCACCTGTAGTATTAATGAAATTGATTTTATGGTTACTGAATTACATCCGGATGACGGCCTTTTAAAATCTTTTAAAACAATGGGCGTTCAAATAGTTTAAAAGCTTAAGTTTGAGCATGAAAACCACAGAATCCTCCTCACTTTACGACAGTCTTGAGACTAAATCTACCTTAGAACTTTTGCAAGAAATCAATGCAGAAGATCAGAAGGTAGCCCTTGCTGTTCAAAAAGAAATTTCTAAAATAGAAGCGTTTGTAGACGAAGCTTTTAAACGTTTTAAAGAAGGCGGTCGTTTGTTTTATATCGGAGCTGGAACCTCAGGCCGACTTGGAGTAGTGGATGCTTCAGAAATACCACCTACCTTCGGAATGCCACACGAACGGGTTATTGGAATTATTGCTGGTGGAGACTCTGCAATTCGAAAGGCAGTGGAATTTGCCGAAGACAACCCAAAGCAGGCATGGATTGATTTACAAGCCCATCAAATTCAAAAGGGTGATATTTTAGTTGGAATTGCAGCATCAGGAACAACTCCCTATGTAATCGGTGGAATAGAGGATGCTCGAAAAAATGGTGTACTCACCGCATGTATTACCAATAATGCAAATTCTCCTCTTTCTAATGCTTGTGAGTACCCAATGGAAATTGTCGTCGGACCAGAATACGTAACAGGGAGTACACGCATGAAAAGCGGCACTGCTCAGAAACTGGTTTTAAATATGATTTCAACCTCCCTCATGATAAAATACGGTCGCATCAAGGGTAATAAAATGGTAGATATGCAACTGAGTAACAATAAACTCGTTGAACGCGGAAGTCGCTACATTTCTGAAGCCCTCAATATTTCGATGGAAGAGGCTGCTGTTTTATTAGAAAAACACGGATCTGTTCGCGCAGCGATTAACGCTAAGCCTTAGGAACCAGCTTTAAAATTCCCTTACCTTCAACCGATACATAAATGTAACCATCGGGGCCTTGCTCTACATCGCGAACACGACCTATTTCTTCGAGTAGTTTTTCGCGCTTAGCCATTTTTTTATTCTTCATGACCAATCGTTCAAGATATTGAAATGATAAAGATCCTATTAAAATATTACCCTTCCAATCTGGGTAGATGTCTGAATCTACATAGGCCATTCCTGAAGGAGCAATAGAGGGAACCCAATAGTATAAGGGTTGTTCCATGCCCTGCTTTTCGGTTTCGTCGGTTATGCTTGTTCCGCTATAATTTATACCGTAGGTTATCACTGGCCAGCCGTAATTGGCTCCTTTTTTGACTTCATTTAACTCATCACCACCTCTCGGCCCATGCTCATGCTCCCAGATGGTTTTGTAAACGGGATGGTAAATTAACCCTTGGAGATTTCGGTGTCCGTAACTGAAAATCGCAGCTCTTGAACCTTCTTCGTTCACAAAAGGATTGTCTTCTGGAATACTACCATCGTCTCTGAG
>JBMYMD010000022.1:0-20894 GCA_049596955.1 Flavobacteriaceae bacterium | reverse complement strand
GACGAAAAAATAGAAGAGTCGAAATCAAACCACTCTACGATTAATACTTCTAACTTTATTTAAAAAATCCTAACAAAGCTCTCTTTAATCTGGAGAGCTTTTTTTATGTGTACTGCGAAAAGAACGGTCTTGTTCTAAAAATCATTTCAAGAGTGTAAGAAAAAACTTAAATTAGATGGATTTTTACGCTGCATATGATTTACAAAAAAACATTTCTGATACTGTCCTGCTTATTTTTAAATCATGTAATCGCCCAAGAAAATGACTCGTATTGGACGCTGAGCTCAGGAGTAAATTTCATAGATTTTAATCTTAAAAACGATCGTTTTTCATCTACGGGGATTTTTGAGTCAGAAAATTTTCAAGACGATTTCTTCAATACAGATGATTTTAATTTTTCCAATAGAGCCCTGTACGTTAGGGCATCTAAGCATTTAGGTTTTGGTTTTAAGCTCGGAGTTTCTGCATCACTGAATAAAATTGATAAAAACGTCATTGCCGATATTTCTTCCAATTCTGAATTGGGGTTTATCAATACAGATGTAAGCCTTAATTTCAATCCCTTTCAGGCCTCAACAATTGATCCTTTTGTAGGCTTTGGAATAGGAATGACAAACATCGATCAGACTGCTTACAGTCATTTAAACTTTGGTATGGGGCTTAATTTGTGGTTTACTGACCGATTTGGTTTATCGTATAGAAGTGACTACAAACAAAATCCAAATACATCCTTCAACAATTATTTTCAACACAATCTAGGATTAGTCGTAAAAACAAAGAAAAAAGATCAAGACAACGACGGCGTACCTGATACAGAAGACCAATGTCCTGAGATTCCTGGTAAAGCAGAACTAAACGGTTGTCCTGATACCGATAATGACGGTGTCGCTGATGCAGAAGACAAGTGCCCAACTGTTGCTGGAGCTAAAGAACTTAACGGTTGTCCAGATACCGATGGTGACGGTATTGCAGACCCTGAAGACAAATGTCCTACAAAGCCAGGCAACAAATCAGCACAAGGATGTCCTGATGCTGATAAAGACGGAATACAAGACGAAAAAGACCAGTGCCCGTATAAACCAGGACCTGAATCTAATAGCGGTTGCCCGCAAACAGACAGCGACAACGATGGTGTCTTCGACAACCTAGACAATTGTCCAAATGAAGCTGGTTCAGCAGAAAACAGCGGATGTCCAGAGTTTGGAGCAGCAGACGCAGCAGCAATGAAATCTTTTACCAATGGCTTAAACTTTATCGTAGACACCCTTACACTTTATCCAGAGTCACAAGAACTATTGGTTCAAATTGCTGCGAAAATCAAAACATATACCTCAACAATTTTTGTCATTGAAGCCCATACAGACAGTAGAGGAACTTATGAAGAAAATCAAAAATTGTCTGACCGCAGAGCAGTTGCGATTGTCAAAGAATTAATAAAACTTGGTGTTCCTGCACAAAACTTGATTGCCAAGGGCATGGGAGAACGCTACCCAATTGCGACAAATATGTACATGGATGGTAGACGAAAAAATAGAAGAGTCGAAATCAAACCACTCTACGATTAATACTTCTGATTACATTGAGAATTAATGTTTAATTTAAAGCACTCTTTAATACAGAGTGCTTTTTTATGGCCAACTTTCAACGTGCTTTAATTAACGAAATCGACAAACACTACGGTGGTCTTGATGGGTTTACCTTTATAATGCCCAGTCGAAGAAGTATACGTTGGTTGGAAAGAGAAATAGCACAATTTTATCAAAAACCCATCTTCAGTATTCAAGCAAAAACGATAGATGAGTTGTTTTTAGAAATAAGCGGATATCAAAAATTAGATCATTTCGAAGCCAGTTCTATTATCTATCAAAAATTAAAAGAAAACAACGATTACAAAGAAACGTTTTCTAACTTCTACGCCTGGTCAAAATCTGCGCTGCAAGACTTTAATGAAATAGATTTATATACTTCAGAGGCGAATCTTTTATTCGAGCAACTCTTGGATCTCAATGCAATTAATCTAAGATTTTCAGAAGGAGAGCGAAGTGAGTTTATCAAATCACATCAGAAATTCCTCGAGCAACTTCAAAAAATTTATAGCGATCTCAAACAATACATGCATCGTGAAAAAAAGGCTTATCAAGGTCACTATTTTAGAGAAGCCTTTAATAAATTAAACCCCTACCTCAACGATGGCCATAGCCGTTTTGTGTTTGCTGGATTCAACGCCTTTAGTACTATCGAAAAAGATATGGTAAAAATTATTGTCAACCGACCAGACAACTTCATCTTTTGGGATATTAGTGAAGTACTGCTAGAAGATTCTCTGCATGACGCCTCTTTTTTTATAAGACAATACATTCAAGAATGGGAGTTTCTCAAAGACAAAAAAATAGCTCCTACCTTCAAAACCTACAAAACAACAGAACAAATTGTTCTATGGGGAGCTGCTAAAAACCAAGGTCAAAGTCAATTGATAGCCTCGCTTATAAAAAATCCAACTCATGTGACAAACAAGGCCTTAGTATTGTCAGATGAAAAATTACTGGATTATCTGGTTCATTCCATAGACTTCGAATCGATTTCAGGCGTAAACGTGACATTAGGACAACCTCTAAGTCTTGAATTATTTGTTGAACTCTGTGTAAATTATTTGAATTTAATTCGAAAAACCAAGGATGATTCAAAATATGCATTACACCTAATTCTGCCACTGATAAGACATCCTCTTATCGATGAGTGTTTTGACCTCAAATCACTTTTTGACTTCGCCATTAGCAGACAATATCCTTATCTGACTTTTGAAGAAATAAACAACTTTTCACAAAGTTTTGGTGAACTAATTACCGTTTCTGTCACAGCCAGTAAAGCAGTTCAAAATCTGTGCGATTTGAGCAGACACCTTCCGTCACCACAAAAGGAGTTGTTTGAAGATGTTTTTCAAGAGCTAAATGACCTCATTCAAAACCACACCTTTTTAGATTCAGATCTTGACGCTCTTACCATCTTACTTAAAGAGGTTATTTTAATCAAAAAAATCGATTTCGTCTCTAACCCTTTTGAAGACTTTCAGGTCATGGGAATATTAGAAAGTCGAAACTTACATTTTGAAGAAGTATTAATTAGCAGTTTAAATGAGGGCTTTTTGCCTAAAGGAAAAACGTCCTCTGGTTTTATAAATTTTGAAGTCAAAAAACAATTTGGCCTTCCTACATTCAAAGAAAAAGATGCCATTTTCACCTATCATTTCTACCGACTCATTGACAGTGCAAAAAAAGTGCACCTCATCTTCAACACCGAACCAGAAGTTTTAGAAGGAGGAGAGCCGAGCCGGTTTATCTATCAACTCAAAAACGATTCGCATTATAAACACCTAGTGCGAGAGGAAGCTTCTTTTCTCAAACTGGGCAGCGTAGATAACTCACATTTTGAAATTCAAAAAACGCCCTCAATTATTGACCAAATTAAGGCCCATTTTAAGAAGGGTGTTTCTCCAAGCGCATTGAGCACCTATATCAAAGATCCGCTGAGCTATTACAAAAAATACCTAGTCGGTGTAAATGAAACTGAAAAAATAGAAGACCACATACCCGCCAATCTATTCGGAACCTTGTTACACCTTGCGGTTGAAAAAGCTTATCAACCCATGTTAAACAGCACCTTAACCCCTCATAATCTATCTAAAAGCAAAAAAGTACTGACGCAATACCTAGATGAGGCTTGTCAGGAGGAGGCAAAAGGCTTCGAGTTTACTAAAGGTAAAGGAATACTCGTTCGAAATGTCTTGCTCAAATACTTGACTCAACTCATTGATCTCGATAAAAAACGTGTCGAAAATGAAGAACCCATACTTCTTGGATTAGAAGAAAAATTGCTTGTAGCACTAAACTCAAGGCAAGAAAATACAGTGATTCATCTAAAGGGAACCATTGACCGGGTGGAGCAAAACTCAGGTGTCGTTCAAATTATCGATTACAAAACCGGAGCGACGACTCAAACTGAACTCAATTTAGATGAAGATTATAGAGCGCAATTAACTTTACCTAGCAAGCAAAAAGCTTTTCAGTTACTTATGTATGCCTATATGTATCACAAAGATTCAGGCTGTAAACTTCCAATGAACGCCCAAATTATTAGTTCTAGAAACGATGAGTTTATTCCATTGAGAATAAAAACAGGACATAGGTCTTACCGCACAGAAATTACTGCCGCTGATTTTGAAGAACTCGAAACAGCTATTTATCATATCACAGATGAACTGTTAAACGAACATATTCCGCTTGTTAAAAACATGGAGTATGAATACTAAAAGCAGCTAAAAACACTACTTATTTTTCGTATTTATTACTAATTTGTTTACACTAACAATTCAAATTATGAAACCATATCTTTTTCTATTCGCTTTTTGTGTGCTCGGATTTCAAACTACAGAAGTCAATGCACAACGCAAAAAAAACAAGAAACAAGTTCAAATCTCTTACGCTGAAGACTATTACAACGCCATGGAGTGGAGGCTCGTAGGGCCGTTTCGTGGAGGTCGAGCAGGAACAGTAACAGGAGTACTAAACAATCCTAATGTATATTATATGGGAACTGCCGGTGGAGGAGTCTGGAAAACAGAAGATGCGGGTAACACTTGGTTTTGCATCTCAGATGGATATTTTGGAGGGTCCATTGGCGCAGTAGCCGTATCAGAGTCAGACCCAAATATCATCTATGTTGGAGAAGGCGAACAGACCTTGAGAGGTAATGTATCCTCTGGAAAAGGCTTATGGAAAAGTTTAGACGCAGGAAAAACTTGGAATTTTATTGGACTAAAAGATTCTGAGCACATCTCAAGAATTAGAATTCACCCTGAAAACCCTGATTTAGTTTATGTTGCCGCAATTGGAAACTTGTGGAAACCCAATGAGACAAGAGGGGTTTATCGCTCTAAAGACGGTGGGCAAAACTGGGAAAAAATCCTTTACGAAAGCGACAAAGCAGGTGCAGGAGATCTGGTTTTAGATCCAAATAATGCAAGAATAATGTACGCTGCAACCTGGGAGATGAAACGAAATGGTTATCGCATGGACAGTGGTGGCCCAGATAGCAAACTCTATAAAAGTTTTGATGGAGGTGATACATGGACTGATATCTCGACTCATTCTGGTCTTCCTAGTGGCCCCTGGGGAATTGTTGGCGTTACGGTTTCTCCTGTGGATTCCAATCGCGTATGGGCAATTATTGAGGCTGCAAATGGAGGGGTTTTTAGATCAGACGATGCCGGACAAAGCTGGCAGAAAGTAAATGAAAATAGAGCCTTACGTCAAAGAGCCTGGTATTACAGCAGGATTTATGCAGACACTCAAAACAAAGAAAAGGTCTATGTGATGAATGTGAGCTATGGTGTTTCAACGGATGGAGGTAAAACATTTACCCTAAAAAATGCCCCGCACGGTGATCACCACGACTTATGGATAGATCCTAACAACAATAATCGCTTGGCTATTGCCGATGATGGTGGAGCACAAATTTCCAACGACAGCGGAAACAATTGGACCACCTATCACAACCAGCCCACTGCTCAGTTTTATAGAGTGACTACCGACAACGCTTTTCCGTATCGTATATATGGTGCTCAACAAGACAATAGTACCATTAGAATTGCACACAGAACATCGGGTTCGAGCATTGGAGAGAGTCACTGGGAGTCCACCGCTGGAGGTGAAAGTGCTCATTTAGCACCTGATCCAAAGAACAATGAAATCGTCTATGGCGGAACCTACAAAGGGTACATGATGCGCAAGGACCACAGTACAGATCAAACTCGTTCAGTCAATGTTTGGCCTGACAATCCTGCAGGGTCAGGAGCAGAAGTAATGAAGTATCGTTTCAACTGGAATTTTCCTGTAAAATTTAGTATTCACGATTCTAACAAATTATATGCCGGCTCCAACTACTTACATCAAACCACCAATGGAGGACAAAGCTGGAAAACCATTTCACCTGATTTGACTAGAGCTATTCCCGAGACCATCAAATCTTCAGGAGGGCCCATAACACAAGACAATACAGGTGCTGAGTTTTACTCTAATCTGTTTGCCATAAATGAATCTCCCGTTGAAGAAGGAGTCATCTGGGTGGGAAGTGATGATGGATTAATTCATGTGAGTAAAAACAATGGAGAATCATGGGAGAATGTTACTCCCCCAGCCTCAATGAGTCCAAAATTAAATATGATCAACTGCATTGACCCGAGTCCTTTTCAAAAGGGAACAGCCTATGTTGCAGCTACCTCATACAAGTTTGGTGACTACACCCCCTATTTGTACAAAACCACAGATTACGGCAAGACCTGGGAAACCATAACCGCTGGCATTCCATCAAATCATTACACTAGAGCTATACGTTCCGATCTTACTCGAGAAGGATTGCTCTATGCAGGAACCGAATGGGGTATGTATGTTTCTTTTGACGACGGAAAAAGTTGGAATTCATTTCAACTGAATCTTCCAATCACCTCCATTCGAGACCTTCACGTTCGAGACAATGATTTAATCGCTGCCACACATGGCCGTAGTTTTTGGATGATTGATGATCTTACCCCACTTCATCAATTGAGCAAAGATTTAGAAAACGCCTCTTTTCAACTCTATAAACCCGACCAAGCCTATCGCATGCAACAGTCAGGCAGTTGGGGGCGCACCAATTATAAATTGGTTGGAGAAAACCATCCCAACGGTGCCATTTTAAATTACTACATCAAAGACCTCAAAGAAGGCGATAAAGTAAGTGTTGAAATTAGAGAAAAAGACGGTGAACTCATTCAACGCTTTTCAAACAAAGCCAAGTCTAATCGCTTAAACCCTAATGCAGACATACCCTTGAAAGTAAAATCAGGTTCAAACAGATTGGTTTGGAATATGAGATATCCAGGTTTTCAAGCTTTTAAAGGAATGGTCTTTTACTCTTCGCCTAATGTAGGACCTAAGGCTGTCCCGGGGGAATATACGATCCGATTAAATTACAATGGTGAGGTTATCGAGCAACCCCTCCAAATTGTGAAAGATCCTAGATTGTCCAATACTGATGAAGATTACAAGGCGCAATTCGATTTCTTAATAAGCGTAAGAGATGAAGTAAGCCGAGCAAACAATGCCATAATCGAGATTCGTCGGGTTCAAAAAGACCTGGACTACCTCAAACAAAAAGCGCAAAATAATACAGCCCTTTTGGCTTATATCAGCAACTTCGAAAAAGAGTTAAGTCGTATCGAAAACAACATTCATATGACCAAAAATCAAAGTAGACAAGACCCTTTGAACTACGGAATCCGTATTAACAATCGCATCGCCTTTTTGTTAGCCGATTCGCAGCGCGGCGATTATCCTCCAACCGATCAAGCGCAGGCCTTTTTTAAGGAAATCTCTGCAGAGCTTCAGACAGAGCTCACAGCACTTGACAAACTCATGAGCGAATCTGTAACTAAACTAAATGATATGGTTTCAGCCGCTCAAATTGAAATGATTTCATCAAAAAACCCATAACTATGAAAAAGAATATTCTCGGACTTCTTTTAGTAAGTATCATACCTTTTACCGCTGCTCAGGACCGCATAACTGGTGAATTGTTTGCCACGCGATCAGAGGTTCTCGCCCAAAACGGAATGGTAGCCACAAGTCATCCTTTGGCGACCCAAATTGGATTAGACGTTTTAAAAAATGGCGGAAATGCCATTGATGCAGCCATTGCAGCCAATGCCGCTTTAGGACTTATGGAGCCCACTGGTTGCGGAATCGGAGGTGACCTGTTTGCCATAGTCTGGGATTCAAAATCACAAAAATTACACGGTTTAAATGCCAGCGGACGTTCGCCCTCAGCCCTTACTTTAGACTATTTCAAAGAAAATGGGATAAGTAAAATTCCATCCCACGGACCCCTGCCCGTAAGTGTTCCAGGTGCTGTAGACGGTTGGTTTGAACTGCATTCAAAATTTGGGTCAAAACCCATGACTGAAATCTTAGCTCCAGCAATCGCTTATGCCGAGAATGGATTCCCCCTCACTGAGCTTATTGCCTGGTACCTGAATCGAACCGTGCCTTTTTTTCAATCCAAGGGGTTTCCAAATATCAAAGAAACCTATATTGATCAAAACGGTGGAAAACTACCCAAAGAAGGTGAGGTTTATAAAAATCCATACCTGGCAAGCACCTACAGACTGATTGCCGAAAAAGGAAGAGATGCTTTTTACAAAGGAAAAATTGCAAAGACCATTGATGCTTTTTTTAAAGAACAGGGAGGCTTTCTCTCTAAAAAAGACTTGGCCAATCACAAGTCTGAATGGGTAGAACCCGTTTCAGTTAATTACAGAGGATACGACGTTTGGGAATTGCCTCCTAATGGACAAGGAATGGCTGCCCTTCAAATGCTACAAATCTTGGACGGATTTGACTTTTCAAACATCCCTTTTGGAAGTGCAGAACATTTGCACCTCTTTACAGAAGCCAAAAAATTAGCCTTTGAAGATAGGGCCAAATACTACGCAGACATGGATTTTTATGATGTCCCAGTAGAGGAATTATTAGATCCAGCATACGCTGATAAACGCAGAGCTCAAATCGGAGATCGTGCAGCCACCTATGAGGCAGGTCAAATCTCTGCAGGAGAAACCATTTACATGACCGTTGCTGATAAATCAGGTACAATGATTTCTTTGATTCAAAGTAATTATAGAGGCATGGGCTCAGGAATGGCACCACCAGAACTTGGATTTATGTTACAAGATCGCGGTGAATTGTTCAGTCTACAACCCAACCAAGCCAATACCTTTGAACCAAACAAACGTCCATTTCACACCATCATTCCCGCCTTCATTACCAAAGATGGGAAACCTTGGGTAAGCTTTGGAGTCATGGGGGGAGATTTTCAACCCATGGGCCATACTCAAATTGTTATGAATCTGGTCGATTTTGGCATGAACTTACAAGAGGCTGGAGATGCTCCTCGCTGGGATCACTCTGGCGGCGCAAGTCCAATGGGAAGAGTGACAGAAAATACGGGGCTGATTCGAATTGAATCTGGCATACCCTATTCTACCGTAAGAGGTCTGATGGATAAAGGACACAAAGTCGGCTACGCAAGAGGCGTCTTTGGCGGATACCAAGCCATTATGTGGGATGACGAAAACGGAGTTTACCACGGAGCCTCTGAAAGCAGAAAAGACGGACAAGCTGCTGGTTATTAAAAAAGTCTCAAGCATTACTGCCCAAGACTTTCTTGGTCGTGGAGAATACCGGATTCGAACCGGTGGCCTCTTGCCTGCCAGGCAAGCGCTCTAGCCAACTGAGCTAATCCCCCAAAGAGGGTGCAATATAGTAAATAGCAGGCATTCGCACTTGGTAATTTTTGTTGAAAATTTAGGGCTTACTTTTTAAAGGACGAACCTTCTGTCGGTCTTAAAATTTTACAATTAAGTAAAGATTCTAAGGTCAAGATTAAAAAATAATTAATTTTGTGCCAGCTAATTAATAGAGCCCCACTTGTTGGGGCTCGTAATTAAGGGCATCCTCTGGATGCCTTTACTTTTTTAAATACATTGACACTCTTCTTAAAATTTACTATTTGAAGCCCTGTCTTCATAGTATCTTTGACATTGAAATGACAGTTATAAGAGCGGGGCAATCCGCAGATTTAAATCGCATCACAGCCATTGCAAAATCCTGTGCACAACACATGATTAGTCAGGGAATTTTTCAATGGAATGAACACTATCCATCAAAAGAAGCCTTCGAAAAAGACCTGAATCGCTCTGAACTCTTTGTGATTGAGAAGGAAGAAGTTGTCATCGGAGCGATTGTCATTTCAACTTTCATGGATGAAGAATACAAAGAAGTAAAATGGCTAACCCCTAATGAGCATAATAGGTATATTCATCGTCTTTGTGTAGATCCAGCTTATCAAAAAAATGGCTATGCCAGGTCTTTACTAGATTTTGCCGAAAACAAATGCAAAGATCAAAACGTCACCTCTATTCGCTTAGACACCTTTTCTCAGAATCCAAGAAACTTAAAATTTTATAAGAGTAGGGGTTACATTCAACTTGAGGAAATTTATTTTCACCGGCAAAGTGAATTCCCTTTTTATTGTTTTGAACTCGTTCTTTAATGAGAGACGTTAATTTTAAAATCATCCATCAATTGGCCATTCCTGCAACCATTTCAGGAATATCAGAACCCCTGCTGTCATTGACAGACACCGCAATTGTGGGTAGGATTCCTGAACAAGGTGCTGCGGCCTTAGCTGCAGCAGGAGCCGTTGGTGCTTTCTTGTCCACTTTAATTTGGGTTTTAGGACAGACGCGATCTGCCCTGGGCGCTGTAGTCTCCCAGCACAAAGGAGCTCATAATTTAAAAGCCATAAAAACCCTTACCGGACAAACCTTATTCTTTAATATTGGTTTAAGTCTACTTATAATAGCCGTTTGTTTGCCACTAGCCCGAAATATCTTGATATTACTAAATACCACAGGTGAGGTCTTAGAACTGGGCACGACCTACCTTCAAATTCGAATATTAGGTATGCCTTTTACACTCTTTTGTTTTACTCTTTTTGGAGTGTGTCGAGGTCTACAAGATACCGTTTCGCCAATGATTGTATCGCTTATAGGAACCGCAATAAACATTGTTCTTGACCTTGTTTTTGTTTTTGGAATTCATGGACTAATCTCATCTATGGGGCTCGAAGGTGCTGCCATTGCAAGTCTCTTGGCTCAAATTATAATGGCCGCCTGCACCTATTATTACATTCGAAAAAAGCATCCTGCAATTACCCTTATCTTAAGGTGGCCCATTCATCCCAAGATCAAACAGGTGCTTCAATTGATGACCAATTTATTTTTGAGAAGCCTCACCCTAAATTTAACCTTACTCTTTGCCGTGAAAGAAGCGGCAAAATACGGCACGATTTCCTTAAGCGCCCACACCATAGGAATTAACCTATGGTTATTTGCTGCCTTTTTTATTGATGGATATGGCGATTCTGCAAATGCCTTAAGTGGAAAGTTACTAGGCGCAAAAGACGCTAAGGGCTTGGTTCACCTCAACCGTCTAATAGTGAAATACGCTTTTACATTAGGAGTGATTTTAACGCTGTTTGGATTTATTGCTGCTCCCTATATCGGCTATGTATTTACCGAAGAAATAGAGGTCTTAAAGCAATTCGACAAGGTGTTTCCTGTAGTCTTGATTAGCTTCCCTATTAGCGCAATTGCCTTTGTCTATGACGGATTTTACAAAGGATTGGGTGAAGCAGCCTTTTTACGAAACACACTGTTGACGGCAAGTTTGATAGGATTTCTACCAGCGTTTTACCTCTTTGATTCATTTGGGTTCAATTTAATGGCGGTCTGGTATGCAATAGGGGTGTGGATGGTCATTCGAGCGCTCTTTCCTTATTTTTACTTTAAACTATACATTCGTAGAATCTAATACCTTAAGTGTATTTTTGTAATATGGGTAATCAAACTGTACAACTCAAACAAGACGGTCGTATTGCACAATTGAGCTTTCACAATCCAGCTGGAAATGCAATGAGCAGTGAGATGCTACAGCAACTGAGCCAGCATTTTAATGATTTGAATGAGCGTCAAGACATTTCTGTAATCGCCTTAAACAGTGAAGGAAGCGGAGCCTTCTGCGCAGGAGCTAATTTCAAAGAGTTATTGCAAATCACAAATGCAAAAGAGGGTAAAACCTTTTTTAGTGGTTTCGCAAAACTTCTTTGTGCCATGAAAAACTGCTCAAAACCCATTGTAACCAAAGTACAAGGCAAAGCTGTTGGTGGTGGTGTAGGAATTATTGCTGCTTCAGACGTTGTCATTGCATCCAATGCAGCTGAAATCAAGTTGTCAGAAATTCAAATTGGCATCGCCCCATTAGTGATCGCACCTGTCATCATTCATAAAATTGGTATTGCTCATTTTTCAAAACTGAGTTTTGACCCTACCGTCTTTCACGGTTCGCACTGGGCACTTGATAAAGGATTGTTTTCTGAAGTGGCCAAAGACGAAAACGAATTAAACACCTTGTTCAATCAAAAAATACAATTCTTAGGCGAACTCAATCCAGAAGCGCTCAGCGCACTTAAAAACAGTATTTGGAAAGGAACAGAACATTTTGATGAGCAGATGCTTCATAGGGCAGCTGAATCTGGGAAGCTCGTTTTATCCGAACAAACAACCGTAGCCCTTGCGCCATACCGCAATAAATCATGATTGACATTAAGCTTCCACAAGACCAAAAAGTATACTTCACCAGTGATCAGCATTTCGGGGCGCCTGACCCTAAAAGCTCTCGTGAACGTGAAAAAACCTTTGTCAAGTGGTTGGATGAAATCAAGAGTGATTGCCACAGTCTTTTTATCGTTGGAGACCTTTTCGATTTTTGGTTTGAATACAAAAAAGTCGTTCCGAAGGGTTTTGTCAGAGTTTTAGGAAAGCTAGCCGAACTCAGAGATGCTGGCATCAATGTATACCTTTTTGTGGGTAATCACGATCTATGGATGAGAGATTACTTTCCAACAGAATTCGATATACCGGTCTTTCACCAACCTCAACAGTTATCGATTAATGAATCTCGTGTATACCTCGCGCACGGAGATGGATTAGGCCCTGGAGATCAAGGCTACAAATTCATGAAAAAAATATTTCTAAATCCTATCTGCAAACGCCTCTTTAGAGCCTTACACCCCGATTTAGGCGTGCGATTAGCCCAATACCTCTCCTTGAATAACAAACTCATCTCCGGAGATGCCGACATCACCTTTTTGGGTAAAGAAGAAGAATGGTTAGTGCAATATTCTCTAAAGGTTTTAAAAAGCGAGCACTTTGACTACTTTATTTACGGACACAGACATCTCCCCATGACCATACAATTAAATGCGTCTTCGAAATACCTCAATTTAGGAGATTGGATTCAGTACAATACCTATGCAGTTTTTGAGAGCGGTAAAATTCAACTTAAAGCTTTAGACTCCAAGACCGAATTACCCTATTACGATTAGCGCATTGAAGGTTTGATGTCGATAAGTCTCAACTGTAGTTTTCGTTGATTGCGAAAATTGTTTTCTTCGATGTGATAGGCCAAATCAACAGCCCCGTTTAAAAGCTCTTTTTTATCAGTCATTGAAAAACCGATAGCTTCACAATGTGCTACATTGAATTTTAAATGCGTTTGATCTTTACCGATACATCGAACAGGCCCCTGAACTTTTATGCCTTTGCTTATAAACAGGGGTTGAGGGTTTTTTGGTCCGTAAGGACGATAGCGGTTGAGAATACGCAATAACTTAGGCTCGATTTCGCTAATAGCTAATTCTGCTTCGTAAATCAACTCTGCTTCTTGTTGCTCGGTTGGTATAGTTTGAGCAACATGCGCTTCAAAGGCATCTTTAAACTCGATTAGGTTTTCTTCTTTTAAGCGCAATCCAGCAGCATACTGATGCCCTCCAAATTGAATTAAGGTAGAAGAACAGGCGTCAATCGCTGCATACAAATCATAACCTTTTACAGAACGTGCTGAACCCGCTATTTCTCCTTCAGACGCCTTTGTGAGTACTATGGTAGGCCTGTAAAATTCCGCTATCAATTTTGAAGCAACAATTCCGACCACACCCTTGTGCCAATTAGGATTGTATACTACTGTTGTCGCACTTTCCTCTGTACCACTATCGGCAATTTGTTTTAACGCCTGTTGGGTAATCGACTGATCTAGAGCCCTTCGCTCCAAATTGTACTTTTTTATCTGGTCGGCCAGGTCTACAGCTTGTTCTTCGTTATTGACCAGCATCAAAGACACGGCCTGTTCAGCGTGTTTCATTCTTCCCGCTGCATTAATTTTTGGAGCCAGAGAAAAATTCAAATCCGTCAAGGAGAGTTCATCGAGTTCTTTTTGATCACCGAGAAGGGTTCTAAATGCAATGCGTTCTCCTTTTTGTATTTGAAGCATCCCCCAATAGGCTAAAATTCGGTTTTCACCATCTAAAGGAACCATATCAGCTCCTATAGCCAAAGCGACAAAATCCAAATAAGGACAAAGCTCTTCAATAGAAAGGTCCCATTTTAAAGAAAGGGCTTGAATCAATTTAAATCCAACGCCGCAACCACAGAGTTCCTTATACGGATACTTACAATCTTCTTGTTTTGGATTTAGAATAGCAAATGCTTCTGGAAGTTGTTTCGAGGGCTGGTGATGATCACAAACCACAGTGTCGATGTGGTAAGAATTGGCCAAAGCTATAGCTTGGTAGTCTTTGATGCCACAGTCTAGGGCAATGATGAGGCTTATTTCGTGGTCCTTGGCAAATTCAATTCCATGAAGAGAAATACCGTAGCCCTCTGTATATCGATCGGGAATATAGTACATCAATTGGCTGCTGTACTGACTTAAAAATTCGTAAACAAGACTTACGGCAGTGGTTCCATCAACGTCGTAATCGCCGTAAATCAAAATACGTTCCTTTTTTTCAATAGCTTGCACAATACGCTCTACGGCACTGTGCATTCCTTTCATTAAAAAAGGGTCGTGTAAATACTCAAGTTCAGGCCTAAAAAATGTTTTGGCTTCTTCCCAAGATTTTATCCCACGATTTAATAGCAATTGAGACACCAAAAGGTCTACTGGTCTTTGTGGGTCTCGATTTAGAGATAGGTGTAATTGCTCGAGCTCATCTTGAGCAGTTGTGCAGTCAAGCGTCCATCTCATTCATTTTAATTTGAATGATGAAATACCGTAACAATTTCCATCTCAGAGAAGCGACGAAACATCTCCATAACACCGCAATAACGCTCTACAGAAAGGTTTACACATTTCTGAAGTTTTTCTTCATGCAAATTTGACCCGTGAAAATGATACTCCACTCTAGTCTTATCGTAAAATCTAGGATGTTCTTCGGTAAGCTCAGACTTGATGTCGATTCTAAATTCTCCGACTTCTAACTTCATTTTTTTAAAAAGAGAAACCACATCTAGACCTGAACAACCGGCTAGTGAAGAAAGCATTAAGGCTTTGGGAGAGTACACATCCTTATCATTCAATTGGGTTCCGTCGTTAATGTAAAGCGAGTCTCCAGTAGGATTAACAGATTCAAATAACATTCCCTCTTTCCAAACTGTGGTGACTTTTGTTGACATAGATTTTATTTTAGTTCTAAGTTAATTTATTTCTTTCCCGAAAGTACGATGACAAATTCTCCTTTAGGGCTGTTTTCTTCAAAATGTTGTTGAACTTCTTTCAGCGTTCCTCTAATCGTTTCTTCAAATTTTTTGGTCATCTCTCGACATACAGCAATCGTTCTGTCTTCTTCAATGTGCTCGGCTAATTGCGCCAAGGTTTTATTTAATTTATGAGGAGATTCATAAAAAACGATGGTTCGCTCTTCATCGCTAATTTGTTGTAATTTTTTTTGTCTTCCTTTTTTGGGGGGTAAAAAACCTTCGAAAACAAATCGCTCCGTTGGAATTCCAGAATTCACTAAAGCCACAATTAAAGCTGTAGGTCCTGGTAAACAGTCGACTTCAATTCCTGCTTTGACCGTTTCTCGTACCAACAAAAATCCTGGATCTGAAATGGCAGGTGTCCCCGCATCAGATATAAGAGCTAGCGATAGCCCTTGCTTCATCTTCTCAATTTGTTTAGAAACGGTAGCGTGCTCGTTGTTTTGGTGGTGACTTTCTAGGGCAGTTTCAATCTTGTATTGACTCAGTAGTTTACGGCTGACCCTAGTGTCTTCGGCTAAAATCAAATCCACTTCAGAGAGAATACGTATGGCTCTCAAGGTGATGTCTTCTAAATTTCCTATGGGCGTAGGAACAACATATAATTTACCCTTCATCAACTGATCCGATTTAGTGCCCCAAAGTTAAGGTTTACGCTTCCATCTCAGCCACCATATTTTTAATGGTGTCCATACCAGGGGTAAAAATGCGCTCTTTGTTGGGGTTAATTTCAGGGATGTTTTTTCCCGCTTTGAGGACGTTTTTTGCAACCTTCTCAAAACGATGGGCCAAATCAATCCCAAAAACGCGTTTGATTAATTCCTTTCTCATTTTACTTTTTTCTTTTAAAGATACGAAGGGAATGCCCCTTAAACACCATAAATACAATTCAATTCTTAGTACATTTGAATTTCAACAAAAATCAACCATGTTTTTAGAGCATCATCTCAACCCCCAACAAGACTCCGGATGGATAGAAGTCATCACCGGTTCGATGTTCTCAGGAAAAACAGAAGAACTCATTAGACGCCTTAAAAGAGCGCAGTTCGCCAAACAAAATATAGAAATATTCAAGCCCATTTTAGACGTTCGATATGACGAAGAGCACGTTGTTTCTCACGATGCCAATCACATTAGATCCACTCCAGTTCCGGCAGCGGCAAACATCAGGCTTCTCGCTGATCGATGTGATGTCGTTGGCATTGATGAAGCTCAATTTTTCGATCATGAAATCGTCAATGTGTGTAATGACCTTGCCAATAGAGGAAAGAGAGTAATCGTAGCAGGACTAGACATGGATTTTAAAGGAAATCCTTTTGGCCCCATGCCTGCGCTGATGGCTACCGCCGAATATGTAACTAAAGTGCATGCTGTATGCACCAGAACAGGGAATCTAGCGAATTTTAGTTATCGCAAATCCAATGAAGACCAAATTGTCATGCTAGGTGAAACCCAAGAGTATGAACCCCTTAGTCGTTCGGCCTTTTACAAAGCCATGAACGATGCCAAATCTGTGGAAACCGATGAGTCAAGCCAAGCTTCAAATTGATCTCAATGCACTAGCTCACAACTTTTCACATTTAAAAAGTCAATTGCATTCTACGACTAAATTCATGGCAATTGTCAAGGCCAATGCTTATGGCAATGATGCCGTTATTTGGAGTCAAACCCTTGAAGCATTAGGAGCAGATTATTTAGCTGTAGCTTACAGTCAAGAAGCCATTGCCTTGAGAGCCGCAGGAATTAAACTTCCCATACTGGTTTTTCATCCCCAACAAGAGGACATTGAAACCTTAATTGCCTATGATTTAGAAGCCGCTATTTACAGTCTTGAGCAGTTGAGGTCTTATAGCGATTACCTCACGGCATCAGATAAAGCCCATCTAAACATACACCTCAACATCAACACGGGGCTTAACCGATTGGGCATAAGAAAAGAAGAGGTTCCTGAAGTTGTTACCCTGCTCCAAAATCAAAACAAGCTTCGATTAACCTGGCTTATGTCACATCTAGCCGCCTCAGACGACTTAGCTCAATTGTCTTTCAGCGAGCAACAGGCCGAAGCATTTGAAGAGGTATGTCACAGTATTGAAGTTGAATTAAACCAAGTTTTTAAAAAGCATTTGCTCAATAGTTCAGGAATATTCAGCTTAGCGCATAAGCAATACGACATGGTGCGATCAGGCATTGCCCTTCACGGCTACTCGAATCTGCAACAGATTGACCCTGACTTAAAGGTTGTTGCTTCGCTCAAGGCAAAAGTGACTCAGGTATTTCAAGTTTCAAAAGGAGAATACGTAGGTTATAATTTTGGATTTCAAGCGAGTCAAGATATGACTGTAGCCACAGTTGCCATTGGACACGCGGATGGTATCGACAGAAAATTCGGGCAAAAACAAAATCAAGTCTTTTTTAAAAGTACCGCATTACCCATATTAGGAAACATTTGTATGGATATGTTAATGGTCGATGTTTCACCTATCTCAATCAAAGCCGGAGACTGGGTCAGTATTTTTGACGACCAGCACAACGCAGATCTGAGCGCTAAATCTATTGGGACGATTTCGTATGAATTGCTCTGCGCCATTGGCTCAAGGGTGGAGCGAGAGTTTATATTGTTAGAAAACTAACAATTTGTATTTTTTACAGAAGCACTCCCTAGTTATATTTGCCGAAATTTTAAGAAGATGAAATTAGCAGTTATAGGTGTTACCGGAATGGTAGGTCAAGTTATGCTCAAAGTACTCAAGGAGCGGAATTTTAAAATTGACGAATTCATCGCTGTAGCCTCTGCACGCTCGGTAGGTAAAAAAGTTTCCTTTCAAGGAAAAGAGGTTTCAATTATCAGCATGGAAGATGCTATTCAACAAAAGCCTGACATCGCTATTTTTTCAGCAGGTGGAGACACCTCTTTAGAATGGGCGCCTAAATTCGCCGCTATAGGAACTCGCGTGATCGATAATTCCTCTGCATGGAGAATGCATCCTGACCATAAACTCATCGTTCCAGAAATCAATGGTTCAGTCTTAAATACAGACGATTATATCATTGCCAACCCCAACTGTTCAACCATTCAACTTGTAATGGCTTTATATCCGTTGCACAAAGCCTATCAAATGAAACGCGTAGTGATTTCTACCTATCAATCGGTGTCAGGAACAGGAGTAAAGGCTGTTCAACAAATGGAAGATGAAATGAACGGAGTGGAAGGCGAAAAAGCATATCCGCATCCGATCCATAGAAATGCGCTACCGCATTGTGATGTCTTTCTTGAAAACGGTTTTACCAAAGAAGAGATGAAACTGGCAAACGAGCCTTTAAAAATTCTGGACGACAACAGCTTTAGGGTGAATGCTACTGCCGTTCGTATTCCTACCGCAGGAGGACACTCAGAATCAGTCAACGTTAGTTTTGAACAAGAATTTGAGTTAGGAGAAGTACGGGAACTGCTTTCTAATATGCCCGGCGTTAAAGTTGTCGACGACCCGAGCAAGAATTTATATCCAATGCCTGCTACCGCGCATCAAAAAGATGAAGTTTTTGTTGGGCGTTTGAGAAGAGATGAATCTCAGGAGCGTACACTAAACATGTGGATTGTTGCCGATAATTTGAGAAAAGGAGCCGCGACCAATGCCGTTCAAATAGCTGAGTACCTCGTTCGAGAAAAGATCTGTGAATAGTTTGTATCTTGTTTCAACAATTTTTTGAAACATGAAATACGCTAAACTTTCTGCGCTACTGCTGCTATTAGGTGGATGTGCAACACAAACAACGCAAGATCTTCCAAGCTATCCCTCTACCAAACAAGTAGATACCGTTAACGATTACTTCGGACAAACTGTCAAAGATCCTTATCGCTGGCTCGAAGACGATCGCAGTGAAGAAACCAAGGCGTGGGTCACCAATCAAAACAAAACAACCTATGGATATCTCGATCAAATTACTTTCCGAGAAGATTTAAAATCCAGGCTCACCTCAATTTGGAACTACGAAAAGCAAGGCGCTCCATTTGATAGAGGTGACTATACCTACTACTACAAAAACGACGGTTTACAAAACCAATATGTAGTGTACAGAAAACACGAGTCTTCAGATGAAGAAGAGGTCTTCTTAGACCCTAACAAATTCAGTGAAAATGGCACAGTGTCTCTTGCTGGTCTCAGTTTTACCGAAGATGGTACTCTAGCAGCCTATAGCATTTCAGAAGGTGGAAGTGACTGGAGAAAAGTAATCATTATCGATGCCTATTCTAAAGAACAAATAGGAGATACCCTAACCAATATCAAATTTTCTGGGGTCAGCTGGTACAAAAATGAGGGTGTATTTTACTCCAGCTACGACAAGCCCGAAGGAAGTGAGCTGAGTGCCAAAACCGACCAGCACAAATTGTATTACCACAAGCTCAAAGACAATCAAAAGAACGACAAGGTATTATTTGGCGCAAAGCCATCAGAAAAACATCGCTACATCGGTGCAAGAGTTACCGACGACAGCGCTTTTCTAATTATTTCAGCCTCGAATACCACATCGGGAAATAAATTGATGATTAAAAACCTCAAAACCAATGGACCGATTGAAACCATTGTAGCAGATGAAGATTCCGATGTCTCTATGCTCGATCAAAAAGGAAACAGCTTTTACTTTGTTACGGACTATCAAGCAGCCAATAAAAGAATCGTAAAGGCAGATTATCCAAAACTAAGCCCTTCAAATTGGACCGATGTCATTTCTGAAACCGAAAATGTGCTGAGTCCTTCTAAAGGCGGCGGATTCATCTTTGCAGAATACATGATCGATGCCATTTCTAAAGTCTATCAATACAACTACGACGGAAGTTTAGTCAGAGAAATAGAACTTCCCGGTTTAGGAAGTTTTAGCGGTTTATCTGGTAAATCTGAAGATGAGATCTTGTATTACAGCTTTAGAAATTACTATACGCCTGAATCGACCTACACCTTTAATCCAAACACGGGCCTTAGTGAGAAATACTGGTCGCCAGACATTGATTTTGATGAGAGTCAGTACGAGTCAGAGCAAGTTTTTTACACCTCTAAAGACGGCACAAAAGTGCCTATGATCATCACCTATAAAAAAGGTATAGAACTGAACGGTAAAAACCCAACCATTTTATACGGCTATGGTGGATTTAACATTAGCCTAACCCCATCCTTTAGCGTAACCAACGCCGTATGGATGGAACAAGGCGGGGTTTATGCTGTACCCAATCTAAGAGGTGGAGGCGAATACGGTAAGAACTGGCATATCGCTGGAACACAAATGAAGAAACAAAACGTATTCGACGATTTTATTTCGGCGGCGGAATACCTGATTGACAATAATTTTACCTCAAAAGAATACCTCGCTATTCGTGGAGGGTCAAATGGTGGACTTTTAGTAGGAGCCACTATGACACAGCGACCTGATTTATTTCAAGTTGCACTACCGGCCGTGGGTGTATTAGACATGCTGAGGTATCATAAATTCACCGCAGGAGCAGGTTGGTCTTACGATTACGGAACCTCAGAAGACAGCCCAGAAATGTTTGAATACCTTAAAAACTATTCACCTGTACACAATGTAAACGAGGGCACATCATACCCGGCGACCTTAGTAACAACAGGTGATCACGACGATCGTGTTGTAC
>JBMYMD010000021.1:0-23671 GCA_049596955.1 Flavobacteriaceae bacterium | reverse complement strand
TGATTTCACGCTCTTCAACAAGTTCTATAGCTTCAGAAATCATAGCATTCACACTCTTTTCAATTTCGATAAGTTCTTCAGTTTGTACTTTAGAAAAATGCGAAAAATCAAAGCGTAGACCGTTTTCGTTAACCGAAGATCCTCTTTGCTCAACGTGAGAACCGAGCACATTTCTAAGGGCATGGTGTAAGAGGTGCGTTGCCGTGTGATTCGAACAGGTATTTCTTCGTTTTACCGCATCTACTTTTAAAGTGAAGTCTACATCTAGATGTGTTGGCAATTTTTTTACAAAATGAAGAATTTCATTATTCTCCTTCTTGGTTGCAATTACTTGTATTTGTTCTCCTTTGTCATTTTCAATAAATCCGCGATCTCCTATTTGACCTCCACCTTCGGGATAAAAGGGCGTTGACTTAAATACAAGTTGGTAGGTCATTTCATTCTTGTTAGAGGTGATCGCTCTGTATTTGATCAATTTTGATTTCAGTTGTAGAGCATCATAACCTACGAAAGATTCAAATTGTCCTTGATGAACACTGACCCAATCTGTTGTGCTTGTTGCGGCTGCAGATCTCGAACGCTCCTTTTGCTTTTTAAGCTCCTCTTGAAAAGCAGCATGATCGTATTTTAACCCTTTTTCTTCTAGAATCAAGGCAGTCAAATCCACCGGAAAACCATAGGTGTCATACAATTCGAAAACGGTAGCTCCAGATATAACCTCAGTTGTTGAGTTTTTGGTGATTTTATCTAATAGTTTTAAGCCCTGTTCCAAAGTTCTTAAAAAAGACTGCTCTTCTTCTTTTATCACTTGAACAATCAATTGTTCTTGTTTTTGCAATTCGGTATAAAAGCCTCCCAACTCTTTGATCAGAACATCTACCAATTTAAAGACAAAAGCTTCGGTGAGATTTAAGAAAGTAAATCCATAGCGAATCGCTCTTCTCAAAATTCGTCTAATGACATATCCAGCGCCATTATTACTTGGCAATTGTCCATCTGCTATAGCGAATGAAACGGCCCGGAGGTGATCAACAATCACTCGAATCGCAACATCTGTGGTTTCTTCATTACCGTATTTTTTAGATGAGATTCGTTCGAGTTCCGAGATTAATGGAGTAAAAACATCGGTATCATAATTGGAGGTTTTTGATTGTAAAACCATACAAAGACGCTCAAAGCCCATTCCTGTATCTACGTGTTTTTCAGGCAGAGGCTCTAGACTACGGTCTGCTTTTCGATTGTATTGCATGAAGACCAAATTCCAAATCTCCACCACTTGAGGATGATCTTTATTGACCAAATCTGCACCTGGTATTTGCTTTTTTTCTTCTGGGCTTCTCAGGTCGATATGTATTTCTGAACAGGGCCCACAAGGACCTTGTTCACCCATTTCCCAAAAATTGTCCTTTTTATTTCCGAGTAAAATTTGTGACTCAGGAACTATTGCTTTCCACAAGTCAAATGCCTCTTGATCAAGTGATAAACCGTCCTCATCTGCACTTCCTTCAAAAACAGTTACATACAAATTCTCCTGAGGGATTTGATATACTTCTGTGAGCAGTTCCCAGGCCCATTCAATGGCTTCTTTCTTAAAATAATCTCCGAAACTCCAGTTTCCTAGCATTTCAAACATCGTATGGTGATAGGTGTCTTTTCCTACCTCTTCAAGGTCGTTGTGTTTACCACTAACTCTGAGACATTTTTGAGTATCTGCAACTCTTTTAACTTCAGCTTTAGAATTACCTAAAAAGTATTCTTTAAACTGGTTCATTCCTGCATTTGTAAACAAAAGAGTAGGATCATTCTTCATCACCATTGGGGCTGAAGGAACTATCTGGTGTTGCTTTTTGCTGAAAAAGTCCAAAAAAGTCTGTCGTATTTCCTTTGAATTCATGTGGTGTAATTTCAATTCCAGTTGCTCTTGTTTCTTAAACAGGTCAAAAATAGAACAATTAGAAAGATTTTAATTGAATACCCTTGCAGTTCTTCGAGCTTTTCATCCTTTATAAAGAGCAAATAAACATCGGCATAGCAACTCAACAATTTTTAGTAAATTTGAAGTAGTTCATTTTTAAATGAATTTGCATCTAAAGCTAAAAACTAAACATGGGTAAACAACCACATTTTTATTACGACCCCGATAGCTTATCCTACAGAGAAGTCACTTATAATAAGAGCAGGAAATACTTGAGAACTTTTGGGTTCATCCTGAGTTCAGCGGTAACAGGCTTTCTTTTTTTCTTACTCGCCAATAAAGCAGAATACATCAAAACTCCTGAAGAAATCAGACTTGAGTATGAGAATGAAAATTATAAGCAAGATTATGAGTCATTGAAAGAAAGATCTATTCGAATAGAACAGGCTGTTGAAAATTTAAGAGAACGAGATGCCGAGATTTACCGTAGGATTTTTGAAATGGATCCTATTTCTGAGGAAAATTTTTACGCAGGTTTTGGAGGAGTAAATCGCTATGAAAAATATCAAGGTTATGCAAATTCTGATCTCATAGAAGAAACAGTCAAAAAAGTAGAACTTTTAGAGAAGGCCATTTCTGTGCATTCAAAATCACTCGATGACATCAAAGACAATGCACTTCGCAAAGAAGAATTGCTCAAAGCTATTCCTGCCATACAACCTGTTAAAAATGAAGATCTGAGAAGGATGGCTTCAGGATATGGATATCGAACTGATCCCTTTACTAAAGTTCGAAAGTTTCATGACGGCATGGACTTTTCTGCCCGAACAGGAACACCTATCTATGCCACTGGAGACGGAAAGGTGACAAGACGAGATTCTAGAGCCGCTGGTTATGGTAATCATATACGAATAGACCATGGCTATGGATATGTAACACTATATGCACACTTGAGTAAATACAATGTGCGTAGAGGTCAACGAGTTCGAAGAGGAGACATCATTGGATTTGTAGGTAATACAGGACGCTCTAGAGGACCTCATCTTCATTATGAGGTTCGAAAGAATGGCCGTGCCATTAATCCTTTGAACTTTTATGCTGGAACGCTTAGTGCTAAAGATTATGAAAAATTACGCAACAGAGCTGAAGTTGCAAATGAGGCCTTAGATTAATGCCGATTGTTAACCTGCCAGAAAAAAGATATTACACTATTGGAGAAGTCGCCGAGGCTTTTGGCGTTAATTCCTCTCTAATTCGTTTTTGGGAAAAAGAGTTCAGCAAACTAAATCCCAAAAAAAATTCAAAAGGTGATCGCAGGTATACCCCTACAGATGTTGAATACATTGAACTCATTTTTAACCTGGTCAAAGAACGAGGATTTACACTTGAAGGGGCTAAACAAGAATTGAGCACCAATCATCAGAAATTAAAAAATAAAAAACAGCTTCTGGAAAAACTAAAAGGTTTAAAAGCAGAGCTCTTAGATATAAAAGAAGAATTACAGAAATAAAGTAAAAGATGAAAAAAGGATTAATCGTACTTATCGTTATCGGAATAATTGGATTTCTTGGAGTATCGTGGTATGTCTCTAGTACCAATCAATTGGTAGAAATGAAAGGAGAAGCCACAAAACAATGGGCGAATGTTGAGAGTTCTTACCAACGCAGATCTGATCTAATTGGAAATTTAGTGAAAACCGTACAAGGTGCCGCCGAATTTGAACGAAGTACCCTAACCGAAGTGATTGAAGCTCGAGCCAAAGCCACCAGTACGACAATTGACATCAATGCGGCGAATTCAGCTCAGCTCGCACAATTTCAACAAGCCCAAGGTGAATTGACCTCGGCCTTATCTCGACTTTTAGTGAGCGTAGAACGCTATCCAGAACTCAAAGCCAATCAAAACTTTTTAGAATTGCAATCTCAGCTTGAGGGAACTGAAAACAGAATCAACGTGGAGCGCAACAGATTTAACAATCTAGCCGGTGATTACAACATTAGTATTCAAAAAATCCCGATGAAGTTTATCGCCTCATGGGGAAATTTCGAAGCACTAGCCTTATTTAGTGCAGATCAAGGTGCCGAAGATGCGCCAGAGGTTGAATTTAATTTTTAAAAATGGCCGAAGCTCAAACTCTTTTTAGCGCTCAAGACGAACAAGAAATTGTAACGGCTATACAAGAGGCTGAAAGACAAACTTCAGGAGAAATACGAGTTCACGTTGAAGCCAGCTGTGGCGCTAAAGAAACGACTCAGCGCGCCATTGAAGTATTTCAAATGCTTCAAATGCACGAAACAGAAGCGCGTAACGGAGTACTCTTTTACCTGGCCCATGAAGACAAAAAATTCAGCATTTACGGCGACCAAGGTATCAACCAGGCCGTTGAGGCTAATTTCTGGGAGGACATTCGAGATCTCATGCAATCAGCCTTTAAACAAGGTGATTTCAAAAAGGGGTTAATCGATGGTATTTCGGCCTCAGGACAAGCACTAAAAAAGTATTTTCCCTACCAAAGCGACGATAAAAACGAACTTGATGATAGCATTTCAAAGGCCTAAAACAAACTACATTTTTACGGCCATTTTGGCTCTGATCTGCTTGAATTTCTCAGCAGCACAATTTGAAATTCCCGAGAAACCCTCCTTACAAACCTCGCTTTACGATTATGCTGATATTCTTTCAGCCGCTGAAGAGGCTGCCTTAGAACGAAAATTAATTCAATATGCAGATAGCACTTCAACCCAAATTGTAGTGGTCAACATATCGAGCACTAATGGTGAAGAAATTAATTTTTTAGGAGCAAATTGGCTCAGTACGTGGGGAATCGGTCAAAAAGGTGTAGACAACGGAATTTTAATCTTAGTCGCCGATCAAGATCGAAAAGTAGGTATCAATACGGGCTACGGAGTCGAATCTATACTAACCGATGCTTTGAGTAAAAGAATCATTGAACAACGTATAATACCAGAATTTAAAAACGGTGATTACTATGGAGGTCTTGATTCGGGGGTTGAAGCAATCTTTGAGGTACTCAGTGGTTCATTTGACAGTTCGTACCAATCGAGCAATACTGATGATCTGAAGGGCTTTTTTGTGTATGTCTTTCTGTTTATCGTAGTATTTATTTTTCTGGCCAGTCGAGGAGGAAGAGGCGGCCCTAGAGGGCGAAGAAGGGGCTATGACCCACTCACTGACGCTTTTATTCTCAGTAGCTTAGGAAGAAGTGGAGGATCTGGTTCTGGCGGATTCGGTGGCGGCTTCGGAGGCGGCTTCGGAGGCGGCTTTGGAGGTGGAGGTGGAGCCTCAGGAGGTTGGTAAGGCCCTTTACTTTTTACGCATAAACAAACTCATCGGTACCCCACTAAAATCGTACTCAGACCGAATTTTATTTTCTAAAAAACGTTTGTAAGGATCTCTGATGTACTGCGGCAAATTGCAGAAAAATGCAAACTGCGGATAGGGCGTCGGCAGCTGCGTACAAAACTTGATTTTAATGTATTTTCCTTTTGTCGCCGGAGGAGGAAACTTTTCAATTAAAGGAAGCAGATAATCATTCAGGGCTTTGGTCTTGATTTTTTTAGAACGATTCTCATAAACCTGCACAGCGGTTTCTATGGCTTTATAAATACGTTGTTTTTCAGTAACCGACATAAAGACAATCGGAACATCCGTAAACGGCTCAATAGCTTTTTTTATGGCAGTAGTATATTCCTTAACCGAATGCGTATTTTTTTCAACTAAATCCCATTTGTTGACCAAAATAACCACGCCTTTATTATTGCGGTGAGCAAGCCAAAAGATATTTTGAACCTGACCGTCAAAACCTCTTGTAGCATCCAAAATCAACAGACATACATCGGCGTTTTCTATCGCCCGAACAGAGCGCATTACCGAATAAAATTCGAGATCGTCTTTGACCTTAGCCTTTCTTCGAATACCTGCTGTATCGACTAGATTAAATTCAAAACCAAAACGATTGTACTTGGTATCTATGGCATCTCTAGTGGTTCCAGCGATATCGGTAACAATGTAGCGGTCTTCTCCAATAAGTGCATTTATAAAGGATGATTTTCCAGCATTAGGTCGCCCGACTACCGCAAATCGCGGAAGGTCGTTTTCAGCTTCAGTCTCTTCAGGAAGCTTTTCAACCAAAGCATCAAGTAGTTCTCCGGTTCCGCTACCGTTAATACTAGAAAGGCTGTAGTAATCACCTAATCCCAAAGCGTAAAACTCAACAGCCTCAGCCTCTCGCATCGAGTTATCTACCTTATTGACTGCAACAAAAACAGGCTTATCAACACGTCTTAGCAGTTTGGCAACATCCTCATCCATTCCAGTGATGCCCGACTCGACATCCACCATAAAAATGATGACATCTGCCTCGTCAATCGCAAGTTCTACTTGCTGGTCAATTTCTTTTTCGAAAATATCATCTGAGCCAATGACATAACCTCCAGTATCTATAACCGTGAATTCTTTTCCGTTCCAATCACTTTTGCCATAATGACGATCACGTGTAACTCCACTGACCGCGTCAACAATAGCTTCACGCCTTTGAATAAGTCTATTAAACAAGGTGGATTTTCCGACATTGGGTCTACCTACTATGGCAACAATGGCACTCATACTCGATCTGATCTAGGCGGCAAAGTTATCAATAATCAATTTAACCTCTGAAGACAAAAATTGCCTTATTGCTGATAGCCAAAACGCTTGAGCTGATTGCTGTTAGAACGCCAATCTTTATTTACCTTAACAAAGAGTTCTAGGTGGATTTTCTTTTGAAAAAAGAGCTCTAAATCTTCTCTGGCTTCAGTCCCTACTCTTTTGAGTTTACTCCCTTTGTGTCCTATGAGAATTCCTTTTTGGGTTTCGCGCTCTACCATAATTACAGCCCGAATTCGAATTATCTTTGGATCTTCTTCAAAACTTTCCGTGACTATTTCAACGGCATAAGGAACTTCTTTTTTGTAATGCAATAATATCTTCTCTCGAACCTTTTCATTGACAAAAAATCGTTCTGGTTTATCGGTGAGCTGATCTTTTGGAAAATAAGCGGGCGACTCAGGTAATAATTCTTTCAATCGCTGATAAACCAAATCTGTTTGGAATTTTTCAATGGCCGAGATGGGATAGATTTCTGCTGCGGGAAGCTGTGTTTTCCAATACGAAACTGCTTCTTCTAAGGTGAGCTGATCGGTCAAGTCAATTTTATTCAGCAATAAGACCACAGGGGTTTTGGTCTCTTGTAATTTTTTAAAAAATAGAGCGTCTTTGAGCTGCTTCTCTCCTATTTCAACCATGTACACGATGACATCCGCATCCTCAATGGCCGTTTTTACAAAATCCATCATAGAAGACTGCAATTCATAGGCAGGTTGAATAATTCCAGGTGTATCTGAAAAAATCATTTGAACTTCAGGCTCATTGACAATTCCAAGAATACGATGCCGAGTGGTTTGTGCCTTAGCTGTGATAATCGAGAGTCGCTCACCTACTAAAACATTCATTAGCGTAGATTTACCTACATTGGGATTCCCGATAATATTTATAAACCCAGCTCTGTGCATTCAACTACAACTCATTAGCCTTAAAACGATTGAAATAAGATTTTGCCGCAGCGTTCACTTTTGGAGAAAGCAATAATACGGCAATCATATTGGGTATGAGCATTAAAGAATAGGCCAAGTCCATTAGATTAACCACTAAGTCTACAGACGCGATTGCTGCTATTACAATAGTTATGATATAAAAATAATTGAAGTATTTACCCACCTTTGCACTTCGAGTCAAATAGCTTAAACTCTTTACTCCAAAATAACTATAGGTGAAAATCGTTGATAGTGCAAAGGCCGACACGACTATCATTAAAATGACATCACCGAATCCAAATAAAGTCTTTTTAAAAGCGATTAAAGTCATGAGTATTCCATTAGTCTCTGTCTCTAAATATGCTCCGCTTAATAAGATAACTAAGGCCGTAATCGTACATACAACAATGGTATCGATGAAAGGTCCTAGCATAGCCACCAATCCCTCTTGTATGGGTTCGTCAGTTTTAGACTGTCCGTGATACATAGGCGCAGAACCCAATCCTGCTTCGTTAGAAAACATGGCTCTTCGTGCACCCAAAATGACCACACCCCAAATTCCACCTTGAATAGCGGTTTCAAAATTAAAGGCCTCTGTGATGATCAGTTTAAATGAAGGTAGAATAGCACCTAAATTTGAAAGCAGCACAAATAACACCGCTACAAAATATATGAGAACCATGGTCGGTACAATCCGAGAAGCGACCTTGGCAATTTTTTGTATCCCACCAAAAATGACCAGAGATGTTAATCCAGCGAGCACCAATCCAATGATTAATTTCCATCCAAAATCTCCAAAGCTAGCTACGGTTTCATTAGGACTGACTACCGTCATAAAGGTTTGTGTGAATTGATTGGCTTGAAAAATGGCTAAAAAGCCAATCATACCGAAAATAGAATAAAAGACGGCTAGGGGTCTTCCGAATTGTTTTAGACCGGCATTCATATAGTACATTGGACCTCCCTGGGCAGTTCCAGAAGCATCTATTGCGCGAAACATAACAGCTAAAGAACAGGAGTAATATTTAATAACCATTCCTAACACAGCCGTTACCCATATCCAAAAAATAACACCGGGGCCACCTAAGTAAATGGCTATGGCTACACCTGATATATTTCCAAGGCCTACAGTCGCAGCAATGGCCGACGAAAGTGCTTGCCAATGCGATACTTCACCGGTTGCACCTTCTTTATCGTACTTTCCTCGAGTGATGTCAATCGCGTGTTTAAAATAGAGATAGGGCTTGAATCCAGAAGAAATGGCGAGATAGAGTCCCCCTCCTAATAATAAAAAAAGCATGGCCCATTCGGTATAGGGCAGTAAAAGAGAAATAAGTTGGTCGATTGCATTCATAAAGCGCAAGGTAAACATTTTAAAACGCCAAAAAGAATCCTACATTAATCACAGGTGCTGCCGAGAATCGATCGGCAATATCAAGTGCCTGATTGATGGGATCAAAGGTGTATTTTCTGGCGATGATATTCTCGGTTGAAAACAAGTTTTGAACAGAGAATCGCAGGTTAGCATCAAGGGATTCAAAAGGCAGTTTTTTATTCATAAAAAAATCTAAGCGCTTGTAGTTTTTGAGTGTTCTTTGATTGAAACCTTCGTCATAGGTAAAGGTGTAATCGCTTGGATTATTCGGATTTACATCAACTCCAGAAGGCGCAGAATACGGAATACCATTTCTAAACACCGCATTTAATCCCAAGGTGTAAGTGTTGAACTCGTATTGTCCTCCTAAACTCACTTGGTTGCGAATACTAAAATTTGCAGGAAACCATTGATTAGAAGCCAATGACTGCTCTGCATCGAGATAGGTGTAGCTGATCCAAGCTGTTCCAGATGTAAAACGCTGTCTCAATAGGGTATTGATTCCATTTGCACGAAATTTTCCATCAGTAAAGGTTTCTAAATCCGTATTTAAAAATCCAAATAAAGAGGCGTTCAATCCTGAATTTTTAGAGGTAAAAAACTCCAAATCAACAAGTGTACTTTCAAAATTATAATTTGCATTTAAGGCCCATTTCTCAGAACGCAAAATGGGATAATTTGTACCATTAGCACCTACCCAAATTTGATTTTGATTCTCCAATGATTGAGAAATAGCCTCTTGTATCTGAAAGGCATTTTGACTTTTTTGTTCATATATGCTGTGAAAAGTAAGTCGATTACCCAATCGATATTGAAATCGTATTCTAGGCTCCAAAAGCAAGGTCTCTTGTGTATTGTATTTCTGTAAACGAAGACCAGTTTCTAGCTGTATCTCCGGTGTTAACAAATAAGAAGCATCAACAAACAGGGCGAGCATCTGCGTATCGTATTGCTCTTGACGATCCGTTTTTTCTTCCCTGAAAGATTGAGACTCTTTCTCGAAAATTTGTTTTCGATTATAGTCTAATCCCGTATGAAAAATGAGACTTTCTTTTATCGGATACTCCAAAGATGTTTCAAATGAGGTGTAATTTAAGCTGTTTCCTCTTTGGTTAACGAATTCCTCCTGCGCTGAAGTTATCGTATTGTTTTCAATTTGATTAAACCGAGAAGAAAAGATACTCTGTGAAAGAGAGGTAAAAGTGCTGTACTTTTTGTTTTCAGATTTCCACTGTAGCGACCATCCGTAATTTGAAGATTCAAATTGTTCTTGAACTTCAGAGTTGACCTGATCAAAACTGTATTGTAATTCGTCAATGGCATTGAAATGATGGAAACTCAATTTATGCTTAAGATTGATTTGATGCTCTAAAGAGACCTGATAATCACTGTAATTCAAAAAATCAAAGCTGTTGTTTTGCTCAGTTACACTGCTACCTTGCTTAATCTTATCTATATAAGGTGCTGCAAATTGTGCACTGCTGAAAGGGTTACTATGCCTAAAACTCAAACGTGCAAACCATTTGTCAGAAATAGAAAGTCGTGTTCCAAATTCAAAATCCAATAAATTCACACCTACACGCGCTGAGGCGTCTTCTTTAGGAACTTGAGTAACCATTTGTAATTGACCTCCTATGTGATCACCCCATCTTGGCGATAAGCCGTTTTTTATCAATTTTACTTGGTCTATTGAAAACGGATTGACAACTGAAATTCCACCAAAAACATGAGATCTTTTGAACATTCGAATTCCATTCCAATAAATAGCATTGTGGTCAGGCGCATTTCCTTGGATGTATAAATTACCTGTAGCATCATCAGCGTTTGTTACCCCTGGAATGGTTTCCGCCATTTTAAACACATCATTCTGTATAGAACCAGGTGTAATGATTTCGTCATTGCGGTTGAAGGTAAAATAACGCTGGGATGATTTTTGAATTCCCTTTAGTTGATAGGTGAGCTTTACCTCGTTTAAAGCAATAACTTCCCTAGAGAAATACAAGGTTTCACAATTTAAAGAACGGTTAAAACCTAGACTCATTGCCGGGTATTCTGGATGACTAAATGTAATTAGTGGTGTGCTTGTAAAAACATCCATTTGAAAAAATCCGTCCTCATCGGTAAAAGTACTTTTTTGATTGTAATTCAATCTTACGTTTGCTAAGGGCGCGTAGGTGAAGTCGTCTACGATTCGGCCACATAGGCTCCAAACATTTCGTTTGGCTGTAATGTAATAATACCGTGAATCTAAATGATAAAATCCTAATTCAGTATTTCGATTAAGCCAGTCTTGGGCGGCTTTAATATCACTAAACTTAGTCGGATTCAGAACAAATATATCCTCTACAATTTGAGCTCGATATGACAGAGATACATCGAATTGCAAAGAGATTTCGTTGAGAATTTCTTTTAAAGGAACACGATCAGATTGAGCAAGTATGCTAGATGATATTCCCAGTAAAAAGAAAACATAAAAAACCCATTTAATTCGGCAAAACAATGATGCTTTGTTGGGTTTTCTCATAATTCAACTCAAATGGACGCATAACGATATTCAAAGATAAGTCAAGGTCATTAGAATTAATAGTACCGCTAAATCCTTCCTCAAATAAAGGGTTTGTATCGTCAAATTGAATGTCTATAGAAAATATAGCGCTTAACTCAGCTAATACTGTTTTTAAAGGCACGTTGTCAAAATGCTCGATGGCAGCTATGTGATCTTTTAATTGGTGAATCTGAACTTTTTTTACCTGATTACCAAACTGCTCTCCTTTTTTAATTATCCCTCGAGTCTCATTTGTATTTACCCGAACAGTTCCACTAAAACATTGAACGTTAAAGATACCTTTTCGTTCAAATACCCTAAATGAGGTTCCGAGCACTTCTACCGAACCAAGATTAGATTGCACACGAAAATCAGATCCTTTTTCAATCTCAAAAAACGCATTCCCCTTTAAGTCAAGCGTTCTTCTAAATGCATAAAGCACTTTGTTATAGGAAAAACTAGAATTAGGTTCTAAAGTTATCCTTGAATCATCGGGGAGTACTACCATTTGTAGACTATTTGTAGAGGTGTGTGTCGTTTTTTGTAATCCGTCAAAAAGGCCCAACAAAAGCAACAAAGAAGCGGCTATAGCCAAAGGCCTTAAAACCATAATTTTCGACTTTCTAACAGCTTTTTTAGGTTGATCTAGAAGCTTAAAGAATTCATCTTTTCGTTTTTGGTCACGCTCAGGGGCAGCGAGTGATTCTAATTCATTTAGAATCACTCGATAGGATTCAACATGATCATCACCCACCTGATCTTTGAGTTGTTGATCGGACACTTCCCCTGAAAGCCATTTGGCTAAAACGTATTCTCCCTTTTTCATACGTATTTTTTTGCTTCAACGATTTCACTGCGTATCAAAACCAGTGCGTTGTGAATTCTTTTTTCAATAGTTTTAACTGAAACCTCCATAATTTCAGCAATTTCTTTATAAGTTTTTTTCTCGATACGACTTAGCAAAAAAGCTTGTCGTTCCAAAGGTTTCATAAGGCCGAGCACCTCATTGATTCGGACTTGAAATTCTTTGGTTTCCATTTCAAACTCTGGGGAATACACCTGTTTTGAACCGTCAACCTGGGCGACAAACTTTCGTTTATTCTCCTCTTTGCGAAGTACATTTAAACTGTCGTTTCTACCCATAGTGTATAAAAGTGATTTTATGTTTACATCAGAGTATTTAGCACAGTTCTTCCACAGATTCAAAAAGACATTCTGGGTGACATCCTCAGCCATAGAAGGGTTTCCAAACTTATATACCAAAAAGCGATACAGCTCATCAGAGTAGTCTCTGTAAATCCCCTCAAAATATGTTTTATTACATAATCCCATATATCACATTCACTTTTTGAAATTTATGGGAAGTACCCAAAGGCCCTTCCCACAACTTTTTCAATTCAGACCATATAAGTCTGAGAACCTAAAACTAAAATGTCAATCTATTATTATTCTATTCGTTGTATCACTAAAGTATCTACTGAACCGTCTCCTCCACTTACATCTTCGAGTTCAACTGTGTTTTCTGTTAATCCAGTAACATCCCATGAATCAGTCAATTCATCAAGAGGCTCGGCTTCACCTAAATCAATGATCAATTCTAACTCAGCAGATGAAGACATGCTTACAGACCATGTTCCTTCTGTAGTTGTATCATTAATCACAGCCGTCAAAACACCTTCTTCACCAAAGCTCAATACATAATTTTCAAAATCAGACGTATCATCTGTACCGTCATCGATATAGCTGGAGACGCTCCAGTTTGTCGAGCTTAAAAATGCTGCGAACTCGGCCATGGTTTCATCGTCTCCATAGTAATAGTCATCATCGTCTTCTTCATCATCACCATTGTAGCGATCGTCATCAAAATCCCATCCATCGTACTCTTGAATTAAATTTCCTCTGCGATCAAAAAATAATACATCATCATTATCTAATTTAATTCCGATAATAAAATTGAATTTGATTTCAACATCAGTGATATAATTATCTGGATAGTTTTCAATCAAGTAATCGGTGATTCGCTTTCTGACTCCTTCATCTAAATCATCAAAAGAAATCTCTTCATGGCCGTTGCGATACGAACCTCCGTAGCGAATGAAATTACCTTCTAAATCAAAGTATAAAATCTTACGAGGATTTAGTTTTACCCGCAAATAATCATTCAGTTTTAAAATTCTTTTAATCTCAGACTCTGGGTGATTCTCATTCAGGAAGGCTGTGATATTGGCTGCCACAGCCTCGTCGAGCTCTTCTAATTCGACCACCACAACTCTTCTGTTGTCTTCTCTATAATCAAAATCTCCATCATAAGCTCCCAGAAAGTTTCCTTCGCCATCAAAAAATAAACGTAATTCTGACTCAAGTTTTACTTTGATGGCAAGTTCGCCATAGCGCTCAAGTTTATCTACCATATCATCGGGGTGATTATTGGCGATATAATCTTGAATGCGTTGCGCAACTTCTGGATCTAAGTCATCGAAGGTGATTTCTTCTCCACTTCCTCTATGACCGTGATCGTCTACATAGAGAATTTGCCCATCATAATCAAAATAAAGCTCTATACGATTCGAAAGTTTTACTTTGATGAAAGTTGGATAGATTTTAATGTAGCGCACATCTAAATTTGGATAGTTTTCATCTAAATACGCTTGAATTGCTTGTGCTACTGCATCGTTTAGTGCATTCAAACTCGTATTTTGTGATTCTTCGTTGTTCAAAAATCCGTCACCATCTTCGTCTTCGTCTTCCTCATTTGAATAACCGTCACCGTCCATATCATTATCAATTTCATTGGCGATTCCATCGCCATCAATGTCATCATCCTCATCGTTTTGAAGACCGTCACCATCGATGTCATCATCATGTGTGTTTTTAATGCCATCACCGTCAGTGTCAATAGCTCCTTCATCAAGTACGCCATCACCATCCGCATCAGCGTCGGCATCGTCATTTATACCATCCCCATCAGTATCTGTTCCATTATCTAGAGATCCATCACCATTGGTATCAGCATCAGCATAATCATTGATTCCATCTTGATCAATATCTTGAGCAGTTAAAACTCCTCTGAGCTCTGCTACTGTTTTTGAACTTGGGTTTAAGGGATTTTCATCGCCTTGAGGGTCTAGTTCTAATTCTTCTAGATTGTCTACCTGGCATGAGGCTACAAGCACAAGGCTTATCAAAAAAATCGACTTGGAAAAATTTTTCATATGAGTTTTAAGTTTATTATAATTAAACACCTTTACCCTGAAATACCCTACCAAAAAACTCATTTTTTTCTTAAAAATTTTTTCTGGCAATGAATTTCAGAAGTTTATTTCTTCATATTAGCTTTAAATTAAATGTTTTTATACTTTTAAAAGACTAACTAACAAGAAGAAAAATAGATGGCTAAACTCAATTCAAGACGAAGTTTTATCAAAAAATCAGCCGCTGCTAGTGCGGGTTTTTTTATTGTCCCGAGAAATGTTCTGGGAGGCCCAGGATTTATAGCACCAAGTGACCAACTCGGTATTGCAGCAGTAGGTTCAGGAGGTAAAGGAAGTTCAGATTTACGCAACGCCTACAACGCTGGAGTAAACAGAGTCGTAGCGCTATGTGACATAGACCCTAAACGTGCAGGTGACTCAATTAAAGCTCACAAAAAAGCGAAATTCTATTACGATTATAGAGAAATGCTTGAGAAAGAAAAAGGCATAGACGCGGTGACCATTTCAACACCTGATCACACGCATGCGCTTATAGCCTATGACGCAATGATGAGAGGAAAGGCCGTTTACGTACAAAAGCCGTTAACACATACTATTGCAGAAGCTAGATTACTTACCGAAACTGCTCGTGCTCAAAAAGTAGTAACTCAAATGGGAAATCAAGGTGGATCGAACCAGGGAGTGAATAAAGTCATTGAATGGGTAAAAAGCAATAAAGTAGGTACCATCTCTAAAGTTAATGTATGGACGAATAGACCCGTTTGGCCCCAAGGAGTGAACATTAAAAAAGAGGATGCTTCTCAAAGACCAGAAGATATCGCATGGGACTTATGGATTGGTCCGGCTAAAAGCCGAAAGTACACCCCTGGTTTACACCCCTTTGACTGGAGAGGATTTTGGGAATACGGAACAGGAGCACTCGGAGATATGGGATGTCACTTATTCGACGCGCCCTACAAAGCCTTAGGACTAGGATATCCATCAGGAGTTCAATCCAGTGTAGCTGATGTTTACTCACAAATGTGGACTCCAGATTACACCCCAGAAGGCTGCCCAATTTCAACACGCGTAACTATTGATTTTCCAGCGGACGAGCTCAATAGAGAGGGGGTTGTTTTTGAATGGACTGATGGAGGAATTCAACCCGCAATTCCAGATTTACTGGTTGAACAAAATTTCCGTCCAGATTCAAGTGGCGTCATGATGTTCGGTAGCAAAGGAATCATTACCGTTGACACCTACGGAAACCATCCTAAATTGTTTAGAGAGGGAGAAGAAATGATTCATTACGACACCAGCTTCCAAGAAAATCTAGACCTTAAGCACAATCAGTCTTGGACCGAAGCCGTAAAAGCAGGTTTTGACTCGGCTGAGCACAAGGCACTCACCTCATCGTTTGACTACGCAGGACCATTTACCGAGACCGTACTCATGGGTAATCTCGCAATTCGTTCTCATCAACTCAGACGAGCAAGAGAAAACGGTAGAGGATTTGATTATTACGGAAGACGCAAATTGTATTGGGATGGTAACGCCATGAAAGTGACCAATTTTGATGAAGCCAATCAATTCGTAACCAAACCTTATAGAAACGGTTGGGAATTAGCCAACCTCTAAAATACAAGCCCGCTTTACGCGGGCTTTTTTAAATCTTTATGACAAACAACACCCGTGTTTTACACGCTAAATACATTTTACCCATTATTCCCGTAGACACGGTCTTTGAAAATCACTGCGTGGTGATCAAAAACGGAGTCATTCAGGAAATTATTAAAAGCAGTGAAGGGCGTGAAAAACACCCTAAAGCCCAGCACCAAAGTTTCTCAGAAAGCATTCTTATGCCTGGGCTGGTCAACACGCACTGTCATTCTGCAATGACCCTTCTCAGAGGATATGCCGATGACTATTTACTGAGCGATTGGTTGCAAAAACACATCTGGCCTGCAGAAGCCAAATGGGTTGACTACGACTTTGTATATCAAGGAACTACAATTGCCATTGCCGAAATGCTTAAAAGCGGTACCACCTGTTTTAGCGATATGTACTTCTTTCCCAACGCGGCGGCTAAAGCAGCACTGGACACAGGCATGAGAGCTGTGTTGTCTTTTCCGGTTATGGAGTTCTCTAACCAATGGGCCACAAATTCTGAGATGCACTTAGAAAAAGGTCTGATGGTCTATGAAGACTTCAAAAAACACGAATTACTGGATTTTAGTTTAGGACCTCATGCACCTTACTCCGTTTCTGATCAAACCATTTTTGCTGTGATTGAAGCTGCAGAAAAAAACGATTTAGAAATTCAAATTCACCTGCACGAAAGTGAAAAAGAAATCATTGACTCTATTGCAGAGTATGGCGTTCGCCCAATTAAACGTTTAGAAGATTTAGATCTTTTAGGGCCCAAACTGCAAACGGTACACATGACACAAATCGACCAGGACGACCTAGCAGCAATTGTGAGCTCTGGCACAAAAGTGATTCACTGCCCAAGTTCAAACACCAAATTAGCCTCGGGAGTCTGCCCCGTTCAAGATTTTGTTGACCAAGGGGTAACCGTTGGCTTAGGCACTGATGGAGCGGCTAGTAACAATATGCTCGATTTATTTGCAGAATTAAGACTGGCTTCTCTACTGGCCAAAATTAAAAGTTCAGATCCACGAGCCCTATCCGCCCATCAAGCACTTCGTATGGTCACCATTGAAGGCGCAAAAACGCTGGGTCTTGAAAAAAGCATTGGGAGTTTAGAAAAAGGTAAAAAAGCAGATCTTATCGCCGTTGATTTAAACAAAATTGAAAACAATCCTGTCTACCATCCAGAATCCTCATTGGTCTATACCTCAAGTGGAACTGCAGTGACCGATTCATGGGTTAACGGTGAACCCTTGCTTTCTGAAGGTAAACTTTGTGCTTTAGATGAAACAGCACTCCTTGCAATAATGCGAGAATGGTCAGCAAAAATCAAGGCTTAGTTTCTGCTTCTAAAGCCATGCGCATAATCGCCTTGACATCTCTAGAAGATGTGCCAAACTTTAAGTCGTACAATCCAGATTCGAAGTTCCAGTCTGACTTTGACTCATCCCAATAGTAGAGATTCGATAAGGGAATAGCAAAGGACAAACTCGTCTGCTCACCTCGAGCTAATTCTTTGGTCTTTGCGAAGCTTACTAATTCTTGAGGGGCGCGCTCCACGGTGGAATTCAGTTTAGAAGCATACACCTGAATGACCTCTTTTCCTGAAAAATCACCTGTATTTTTAATGGTCATCATCGCTTTAATCGTGTCATTTTCAACTCGAATCTCTGGCTCACCGTAAGAAAAACGTGTATACGACAACCCATAGCCAAACGGATAAGAGACTTCAATATTTTCATTGTCAAAATGCCTGTATCCTACGAAAATACCCTCGTCGTAATTTGTATAGTCTATGGTTGATTGATACTCCTCTTCTGGTGTTTCTGTTTTTAAGAGCATGGCGCTGAGATCCATCTCCACGCCTTGAGTAGGGAAATTTTTATGAGACCCGTGATGTGCCACATCTAATGGAAATGTCATTGGCAATCTGCCACTTGGTGACTGTTTACCCAATAATAAATCTACCACCGAGTTTCCACCTTCTTGCCCTCCCTGCCAAGCCAACAAAATAGCGTCAGGCAAGTGTTTCCAAGAATTGGTTTCGATCACACCTCCAACGTTGAGCACCACAACTACTTTTTTATTGCGTGCATGAAAGGCAGCCGAAGCTTTTTCGATTAAATCTCTTTCAATTGAAGTCAATTCAAAATCATCTTTCGATACTCGATCTACCCCTTCTCCACTATTACGACCTATGGTGATCACAGCCATAGTTGCTTCAGTGGCCATATCTTCTAATTCTTCTGTAGAATATGAGCGTTGTGGAGGATTAAAAGGATTGATCATCGCCTCAAAACCCTGAGGTTGTATAAAGGCTTCTGAATTTTCCATTTTGTGCGCATCAAATAATTCTTTAGCCTTTATGTTTTGAGTGATATTTGGATAGCGAAAACCTTCTTCTAATTGAAGGTTCTGTTCTGCATTGGCGTATTCCATCCCTTGCTCTAATGAAATAGAGTAAGCCTCATTTACGTCTCCTGAACCCGTTCCACCGGCAATAAAAGCATAAGATGCCACCCCGAGTAAGGCCAGATTTTCATCGTCTTTTATGGGAAGGGTTTGATCGTCGTTTTTAAGGAGTACCATTCCTTCGGTAGCAGCCTGACGGGTAAGTTGGGCGTGTTTTTCCAAATCGGGCTGATTTGAAAATTCGTAGGATTGCATTTTTTTTGACCCTAAAATCAACCTTAAGATTCGCTTGACCGATGTATCTACTGCTTCTTTATTGAGTTTGCCATTGGCATAACCTTCTTTGAGGGCCTTCCACTGCCATTTCGTACCTGGCTCCAACAAATCATTACCTGCGTTAATCATATCTACCGCATTGATTCCTCCAAACCAATCGGACATCACCAGACCTTCAAACCCCCACTCTCCTCTCAAAATATCAGTAAGGAGTCTACCGTCTTGTGCAACGTGAAGCCCATTGATTCTGTTGTAAGAAGACATCAGCGTCCATGGAGCTGCATCTTTGACAATAATTTCAAATCCTCTTAAATATATTTCTCGAAGTGCTCGTTCAGAAATACGCGCATCATTCCAGTTGCGATTAGTCTCTTGGGTATTGGCTACAAAATGCTTGACTGAAGTTCCAACGCCATTAGACTGAATTCCCTTAACCATTGCAGCTCCCATCTTACCCGACAATAGCGGATCTTCAGAAAAATACTCAAAGTTTCTTCCGTTGAAGGGGTGTCTCATGATATTGGCCCCCGGACCTAAAATAACGTCGATACCATACTCAAGGGCCTCTTGTCCCATTGCATTTCCAACACCTTCTACCAAAGTGGTGTTCCAAGTAGATGACAATAAGCTCGCGATAGGAAAGGCGGTGCAGTAGTAAGTTAATGAATCGCCTTCGCGGGTAGGTTCAATTCGCAATCCTGCCGGCCCATCTGAAAGGTAAATAGTGGGCAAGCCCAATCTCGGTGTAGGAACGATTGTTCCTACCGCACCCGCTATTCCTTCTCCAGATTCGTTCATACCCATAGCAGAAGACAAACCTGAACCTTTTAACAAGTGTAACTTTTCATCCTCGGTCATCTGCGAAAACACATCTTCTACACGCTCGTCAAGGCTTCTTCTGTGGTCTTCATAAACATCTACACGACCGTTTGAATTTCGATCTAAGATAGATTCTCCGTAAGAAGCCAGGGTGTTAAAGGTGGTTTTTTCGTCGTAGTCTTTTTCAAAATTCAAAAGGTTTGATTTGAAATAGGTCCAACCTCCTAATCCCACGATTAGACCTAATAATAAGATCACAGAAATGATCTTTAAAAAAAGGATTCCGAATTTTTTCATGCTATAGCGAATTGATTTGCTCTTATAAGGATACTTATTTTTTGGTAGAATTGCGCTCTTCGATTATTTCTTTTGCACGCTCTTTAGAGAGTCCCCAAACTTTACCTTCTGCTGCACTTATCAAGAAATCATCGATATACTTATTACTGAGTTCATCACTGTCTTTGTATTTCACCCTGAGGTCTTTCAATTTTTGATGTAGTGTTTCTCTTATAGCACTGTAGGCAGGATCATTGTAAAAATTCTGCTGTTCTAAAGGATCTTTCATCCGATCGATAAGCACCCATTCATCTGTGGCAAAATAGTAATGGATTAATTTATACTCCTTATTGACTAAGGCGTAGTGTCTATTTACCATATGCTCAGCAGGATATTCATAGTAGTGGTAATACACTTCTTCTCTATTCCATCCCTCCTCTTGCTTTAATAGTGGCAATAGACTCTCTCCCTGCATGTCTTCTGGAGCCTGAATTTGGGCAGCGTCTAAAAAGGTCTGAGCGAAATCAAGGTTTTGAACCATTTCATCAGAAACACTTCCCGGATTAACGTGATTCTTCCAAGAAACCAAAAGGGGTGTTTTAAACGATTCATTATAGGCGAATCGCTTGTCAAACCATCCGTGCTCTCCCAAATAGAAACCCTGATCTGAGGTGTAAACAATTATGGTGTTTTCCATAAGGTCATTTTCCTCAAGATAATCGAGAACTCTACCCACATTTTCATCTACAGCTTTTATAGTTCCCAAATAATCTTGCATGTATCGCTGGTACTTCCATCTCATTTTATCCTCATCGCTCATACCGGGATAGGCCTTTATGAATTCTTCATTCACTGGGGTGTAAGCTTTATCAAAAGCTTCCCTTTGCGCATCAGTCATTCGCTGCATCATGCGTTCGTATCGTATTTTCTCAAAACTTATAGGATCAATATTTAAGTCTTCTATGGTTTGAGTTTTTAATTTGTTATCTCCTGTCCAACCCATGTGATTCAGTATGTTCATCTCGGCCTCAGCCGCTGCTTTTCCCATAGTACTGTAATCTTCAAAAAGGGTCTCAGGTTCTTCGAACTGTCGATTTAAAAATTCATCGTAATGACGCTCTGCCATATACCAAGCCCTGTGCGGTGCCTTATGCAGATACATGAGTAAAAAGGGCTGTTCTTCTTTGCGATCGTTTTGTAACCAATCTATAGTAAAATCTGTAATGATATCTGTGGCATAACCTTCTACCTGAATCTCACCCTCGTGTTTTGTAATAAAATCAGGATTCCAATAGGCCCCTTGACCAGGTAAAATTTTGAATTCATCAAAACCCTTTGGATTATTCCCAAAATGTAATTTACCAAACATAGCGGTTTGGTACCCGTTTTCTTGCAGTATTTGTGGAAAGGTTACATTACTATCGTCAAAAGCAAAATGGTTATCAACCTTGCCATTGAGATGTGTATGCTTTCCGGTTAGAATGGTTGCCCTACTCGGAGCACAAATGGAGTTGGTCACACTCGCATTGGTAAAGAGCATTCCTTGTTCAGCTATTCGGTCAATATTTGGTGTTTCAATCAGTTTGTCTGAATAGGCAGAAATAGCCTGATAGGCATGATCATCAGACATTATAAATACGATGTTTGGCGGTGCTTGATCTTCCTTAGGAGCGCTACAAGCAACAAAGGCAAAAGCGCAGAGCATTAAGATGAAATGGTTTTTATTCATTGAATCGGTTTTTACTGTTTAGTTACGTATATACTTCGGATCTCTTTCTACGAGTAAATCCTTTGGCATACTCATGTTTTTTTGATGTTCATCTACCGCAGCTTCTATCTCTAGTAAAATCTCTGGATGCAGTTCAGCAATATTGAATCGCTCTGCTGGATCTTCATCTAAATTGTACAGCAGGGGTGGATTGTGAATAGTTCTCGGGAACTCTCCATACCCGCCTTTTGTAATGAAATGGGCTTTGAATGCACCTAATCTAAGGGCGTATAATTCTCGCTCTCGATAATAAAAAAGCTTATCGCGTTCACCTTCCAAGCGCTTCATTAAAACTGGAGACAAATCATAACTGTCTAAAACTCTATCCTCTGGAAGAGCCACTCCTGCCATTGCGCTAAAAGTCGCAAATAGGTCCATGGTGCTGCCAATTTGGTTTATTCGACCAGGTTTCACGTGACCAGGGCCCCAAAATATAGTGGGCTCACGAACGCCTCCTTCAAAAGTACTTCCCTTTCCATCTCTGAGCATTCCAGCTGTACCACCAGAGAGGTCTGTCTGTAACCAAGGACCATTGTCAGAAGTAAAAACCACAATGGTGTTTTTATGCATTTGCTTTTCTTTTAAGGCGCTGATAATTCTACCAATATTGAGGTCAATTTCTTCAACGACGTCACCGTACAATCCATTTTTACTTTTCCCTTTATTTTGTTCAGACACGAAAAGCGGAACATGAGGTAAATTGTGCGCCAAATACAAGAAAAAAGGCTGACCGTCTGTCTGATGCTGCTCGATTATTTTAATGGCCTCGTCTGTGTATCTATTTACAATAGTATACTGATTTGCCGGACGCTCGATAACTTCTTTGTCTCTTAATAGAGGAACATTAAAATCCTCTGTTTTAAGTTTGTCGTAGTGCACTTTCCATAAATCCCAATAGGTGGATTTTAAATCTTCACGTACAACATAATCCATATCATTGGAATAGGGTATTCCAAAATAAGAATCAAAACCGTGGTTTATAGGCAAGTAGGCTTCGCGATGTCCGAGATGCCATTTACCTATCATATGGGTGGCATAGCCTGCTTTTTTCAATTGTTCAGCAATGGTAATCTCTGAAGCAGGAATTCCGTTTTTTGAATCTGGAAAAAAAACTCTTGACTTATTGCTCATAAGGCCATTTCGAACGGGTAAACGACCCGTCATCAGTGCAGCTCGACTTGGCGTGCACACTGAAGCTCCCACATAAAAATTAGTCCACTGTTGACCCTCGACAGCCATTTGATCAAGGTGAGGGGTGTGTATACTTGGATGACCAAAAGAACTGAGGTCTCCATAACCTAAATCGTCCGCAAAAATGACGATAAAATTTGGAGGGCTCTGATTGGTGTTTTGAGCAAAAGTATTAGTTAAAAAAGAGCCGAATAGCATCAAAAAGAAAAGCAACTTCTTATTTATCATTGGGTTAGGACTAAAGAATTTTGTTTAATTTAAGATTTAATCGTGAAAAATACAGCCTAATGAATAAAAGAAACATCCTCACCCTAAGCTTTCTATGCTGTTTTCTGGGAATTCTGGCACAGCAGCAAAATCCCAATATCGTTTGGATTGTTTGTGAAGACATTTCTCCTTATTTGAATTCATATGGAGACACACATGTACGCACCCCAAATTTAGATGCATTAAGAGCTGATGGTATACAGTATAACAAAGCATACACTGCGGCTGGAGTTTGCGCTCCAAGCAGATCTGCTATAATCACAGGTATGCACCCCATTTCAATTGGAACACAGCACATGAGAACCCTGAATTACAATACACAATTTATACCTGAAGGGGTTCCAGCAAGGTATTCTGCAGTATTGCCAAAAGAGGTTAAGGCTTTTCCGGAATAC
>JBMYMD010000020.1:0-29616 GCA_049596955.1 Flavobacteriaceae bacterium | reverse complement strand
GACGATCACAGTGCATCTTCACATAAGGCGGGAATCCTCACCCCTTCTACTGGGCTTGTAGATGTTTTAATCCATCGCTTGTCAAAGGCCAAAAAAGGTGGTTTTATGAAGTTTAGAACAGCTGTATCTTCTAACTAGAAGTTTTATTTATAATTGGAATCGTGATTGCTGCTGATTTCGTTAGCTATTGAATGCAGGTCAGTGGTAAATCCTGTTTCGTAGCTATTGGTATTAAGATCAACATTATAGATGGCCTCAAGCCACACTAATGTACCTGTTTCGATTACAATTTGTCCTTGATGACCTTTTTCATCGGTGAAGATAGAAGTGGGTTTTGGGCCAAACATTTCGATTTCGTCTAAAAGCAAACCTTCTTGATTCATTTCAGCTAAATTCAATGCAGCCCAACCTGTTGGAATGGTAAATATTTTAGTAGAAGGAAATTCAACTCGCAATGGGTCTACTATTTGTTTGTGTACAATATCATTTACGTAATAGTCGTACAATTCTGTTACGTTATTAAAGCCATTTTCTTCAGCGAATGTCTGCCAATCTGGTCGAGGTCCGTTGGTTTCTCCTGCAGGAAAGTCAATAGGTGGTATTGCGATAAAAATACTTACCTCAGGGTTGTTTTGTAATGCGTAGGCTATCCATGAACGATGACCATCAATAGTGTTATTCTCTATACCTGCACCAGCGGTCATTCCAAAAATCTCGATTCCACCTGCATCGAGAACGGCTTTAATTTCCTGATGTTCTGCACTGTTTGAATCGTTCCAAAAGTTGATAGGACGACCGTTCTCGCCACCACGAAATACAACATTAGCATTGTGGTTACTAAAACCAGCATCTAAGGCTACATTTTCAAGATTAGTCGCATAGGGTCTAAAAAAACTATTACCAATGAGTAGCATAGTACTCCCGGGTGCTTCGTCTGGAGTTAATTCCTCTCCTTTGTCACAGGCGAAAAATGAGAGTACGGTAATAAAAAGGAAGATTTGGGACAGTTTCATAGCGTTTTTAAGTTTAGCATTTATTACATAAACACCTCAAGGGAATTATACCCTACTAAAAATTCAATAAAAATCGCGGCTTTCTGTATTAATCGTTTTGAGTAAAACGATCAGGGTGCAATTCATTGTAGCGTTTATTGTCTTTTAGACCCATAAAAACAGGATCTACATTAAAAGCATTCCACTTTTGAATTTCATGATCGAGCAACTCTACTTCTCGACTTAATGAATCTTTGAGGTTATTCGTCTCAGAGGGATCATACTTCATATCAAATAACATCGTATCACTTTTGCGTATCAGAAGTTTAGTGTCAGGTGTTCTCACCGACCAAGTGATGTATCTCGGGCGAGTTCCGTTTTCAAGTGGGGGCTGATGACCGTTGTTTCTCCAGAAAAGAAATGGATGTGGCGCTTGCTCGTTAATACCCGTCAAATAAGGCATTAAATTCGTTCCTTGAATTTCATTAGGAAGACTAAGGTCAGGATGTACTATAGATTTAAGTGTAGCGAATATATCCAGTGCAATAATGGGTTCTTGATAGCGTCGCCCTCCTTCTAATTTTGTTGGCCAATGCATAAAAAAAGGCACTTTAATTCCTCCCTCAAACAGTTCGCCTTTATGACCGCGCAGTGGCGTATTTTGAGATCCGTTAAACTTAGAACCTCCATTATCAGATAAAAAATAAATGATGGTGTTCTCTTTGATTTGATGTTCTTTTAAAGCATTTACTATAGCACCTACCCCGTCGTCTACAGCACTGACCATTGCTGCATAAGTTTTACGTTTGCCTTTAGGTAAATGTTCGTAACGGTCGAGATACTTTTGAGTTGCTTGCAAAGGACTATGAGGTGCATTGTAAGAGAGGTAAAGAAAAAAGGGTTGATTCGAATTACGTCCGATAAAGTCAACGGCTTCTCTTGAGAGTGCGTCAGTTAGATATTCGTTTTCCTCCACTCTACTGCCATTTTTAAGCAATTTTGTTTTGTACGCATCGTACTGACTTTTTACCGCTGTTTCGTCTTCTAAAATCCATTCGTGCGGAAAATAGCGATGTCCACCACTTAAAAATCCAAAAAACTCATCAAAGCCCCGTTGTCGCGGACGAAGAGATTCATGCGCACCTAAATGCCATTTTCCAATGGCTGATGTGGTATAATTTTTAGTTTTAAATAGGTCGGCTAGGGTGAATTCAGTTTTGGGCAATCCCATATGTTCATCCTTAGGAGCAAATAGCACATTGAGACCATAACCGAAGTGATCTTGGTATCGACCCGTTAACAAACCTGCGCGGCTCGGTGAGCACACAGGATAAGACACATAGGCGTTATCAAAAACAACACTTTGCTCAGCCAACTCATCAATGTGAGGAGTTAAAATATCTTTAGCACCGTTAAAACCGACGTCGACATATCCTAGATCATCCAAAAGAATGACGATAACATTTGGAGTTTCTTCCTTCTGCTTTTGACAGGAGCTCATTAAAAAAAACACGGATAAAGCTATAAAAGCATTCATTCTCATAAATTTAAATTAGATATAATTATCCATTTATAGAAGAATAAAAGCGCTAAACTGTTTGTTTTCAGCAGAGTCAAAGAACTAGTGTTATCTTAGAGGAGCAATCTATCGATAAAAACCATGTATACTTCATTTCTAAAAAAGGAGACCGTTTTTAATGCCATAGCTATTTTCATTTCCATATTGGGCTCTTTTGCGGTAGAACGATACATTCAATTCAACAAAGAACAAGCTGAGCTTGAGATACTTGAAAACAACCTTTTATATGAATTAGAGCAGAACTACTTTTCGCTCCTTTCGCTTCGAGGATCGCTAAAATCTGTTATTGCAGTCTCAGATAGCACCACCTCAAATTGGAGTGGAATTTCATCACAGAAAATCAAAAAATACCATCAAGACAACCTTTACGATATCAATGAAAGAATTGAATTCATCCTTTCAAATTCTTACGGATTTTCAGCAAAAAACATGTATTTCAATTCACTCAAAAACTCGGGATTAATTCTTAAAATTGAACGCAAAGAATTGAGAAATGAAATTGAAGTTGTGGGTTCACTCATCAATAGAAACTACTACAGCAGCAACCAAAAAATTTCTGAGGGCATTCGCGCTTGGTTTCACGAAAAAGCCCTCATTGAAGAAAGTTTAAACTTCGACCTCATCTTTGATAAACACAAAGACTTTGAACTTTTAAAGTTATTGAGTGATCGCCGCAGAAATGAAATTTACAAACTCTACGGGGTTGAAAATGATATTGAATTTTTAGAACGCCTCATAGACGATATCAAAACAAAAGGCATGTTTTAACACCTAAGTACGAATGTAATTTACTTCAAATTCAGCATCGCATTCAATTCTTCTTTCGAATAAAATCGGCCATTTTTAACGAGCGCATAACTTTTTTGAGTGTTTTTGATGTCGTCAAGAGGGTTGGCATCGAGAATAAGCAAATCGGCCCGAAAGCCCTCTTTCACTCGTCCGAGTTCGTGTTCAAGCCCAAAGAACGACGCTGGATTAATTGTTGCCGCTTGAAGGGCTTCTAAATTTGAAAATCCTGTCATCACAAAAAGTTCTAATTCTCGATGCAGACTTCTACCCGGAATCAAAAAACCTATAGGCGTATCTGTACCAGCCATAAAGGGTATATCGTATGTCCTTAGTTTCTTTACGGTATTCAACATCCAATTCGAGTAGGTTTTATCAGTAGTCGTATCGATAAGTGCTAATTGCGAAGTCCATTCATTGCGCACAAATTCAGGTAATTTATTTAACTCCTTCAAAAAAGAGGGGTCTTTAAACGCCTTGATTGCGTAATTCCTGTAAAGAACTAAGGTTGGGGTTTGAAACACTTGCTTTTCTTCAAGTAATTTGGCCACTCTTTTAAAACGCTCAGTATCTTCAGCTTTAATCGCTGGAATTCGCTGTTTTTGGTGAATTGATGATCTCAAAAGTCCTCCACTTAAATCGTCTTTGTTCTCGAGCAGTGCAAGACGTTCTTCTTGCAACTCTTCAGCATTAGAGGCTGCAGTCATTTCTAAGTTTCTCAAATGCTCCATACCGTTTAATCCTGCCTCTACCGCTGAAAACAAATTCATGCTCAACGGAATATGTCCTGTGACTTTGAGTTTATGTTCTTTGGCAATTTTTGTCAGGCTCTTGAATTGTTTCTCAGTCAGCATTTCATAAGCTTTCAAAAAATCGACCTCTGAAGCAATCAAACCTGCAGTATTATGTATGATTTCTTCTTCATCTTTATTTTCTATAGAAAGTAATGGATAGGCCGGACTTGAATTGTTGTACACATTGGGTGTACCATCAATTAAAGGGCCAGCAAAAAATACATTTGGGGATGTTGTGCTGTGTGCTGTGGTGTGTTTTTTGACCTCACCTACAATTTCCATGGGACCGCCTGTATCTCTTACACTTGTTATTCCGTGTGCCAAAAATAGCCTGTTCATTGAAGACCTCAGCGAATCATTAAACGCGTAATGCACATGCGCATCCCACAAACCAGGAATCAAAAATTTACCTGTGAGATCGTAACGCAAATAGCCATCAAAAGTGCTGTTGTCATTAGCCTCGACAATTTGAATTATTTTACCCTCTTCAATCAAAAGCGACTTGTTTGACGCCAAGCCATCTATGGGATCAATTAAATTGACATTGCTCAATACATAAGTGTCCTGTTTTCTTGATACAGATTCAGCGCAAGATTGCAGTATTAAAACAAGAATAATAAGAAAAGAAAAGTAAGACTTCATTTGCTTTCATTGTTGATGTAGGGCATTGAAATTAAGAAATTCAAAATAAGAACAAGGGTATTGTTGAGATGGATTTTCAGATTTTAGATTGTATCTTACAAGAAATAACAACCTAATTATGCTTAAAAAGTCATTATATCTTCTGCTCTTTGTCGTTTTTTTAGGAGCCTGTAAAAGTTCTAAAAATCAATTTGAAAAGGGAAACTATGCAGCGGCTGTTGAAATCAGTATTAAAAAACTTCGCAAAAAGGCATCCAACAAAAAAGAAAAAGCCGTTCTTAAATCAGCCTATACCCTTGCTGTTCAATTGGCAGAGCGAAAAGTAATGGATTATAAGGCGAGTCAAGATCGCTTCAAGTGGGATAATATCATTCGAGAATATACCCAAATGCAGCGCTTGTATACAGAATTAATGCAATGCCCAGGATGTTTAACCGAGGTAGAACTCGTCAATTACCAAAGCGAATTAAACGAAGCCTTAAACATAGGTGCCCAGGTGTATGTCGAAGAAGGTCAACTGCAGCTCGAACAACAAAACAAAGAAGCAGCCAGACAAGCTTTTCGCTATTTTGTAAAGGCCAAATCGTACAAGGTTGATTACCTCAACATTGACAATTACATCGGTCAGGCTAGAGCCATGGGTACTGAAATAATCGGCATCACAAAAATACCTGTGAGAAGTAAAGGCTTAGAGGTCAACAGTCGACTGTTTTCTAGACAGCTGCTCCAGCGCCTAAACAACATGAATTTTGAATTTGCACAATTTTATGATGTTGAAGAATTGCGAAACCAAAGGCGAATGCCTGACGAAGTCGTTGAACTCTCTTTTGACGACTACTACGTCGGACAAGTATATCTCAAAGAAACACGAGAAACGGTCTCAAAAGACAGCGTGAGAATCGGAGAAGCCAAAGACAGTCTTGGCAATACATTCGATGTATACGGCACAGTAGAAGCAGATCTGAGAATTTTTAGCAAGACCATAGAAAGCGGTGGTCTTTTAGATGTTGTTGTTGTCAATCCAAATACAGAGGAGGTTTTGCTACAACAAAAAATTCCCAGCACTTATGCTTGGATTAATGAGTGGGCAACCTACAAGGGTGACAAGCGCGCCTTGAACAAAGAAGAACTCCGATTAACTCGAGAACGAGAGTTGCTTCCGCCCCCACCTCAAGAAATGTTTGAAGCCTTTGCACAACCCTTACAGCGAAAAGCAACAAACCTCATTCGAAGGCGATATCGTTATTTAAACAACTAAGATTTGAAATTAAAACAGGTAAAACATAAAGGCTTAAGGCTAAAGTATGGTTTTATCGGTTTTATGCTCAGCGCGTTTTTGAGTTCAACGGCTTTAAACGCTCAACGTATAGAATTTGATGGACAGATTCAACTTCAAGCCAATCAAGGTTTACAAGAAAATAGTTCCTTGTTTTGGGGTGGGCGATACCTACCAGAATTCAACTTTGAGTCAGCCCAAGACAGTCTTCAATCTTGGAGTATTCAAGTAGCCGCTAATGCAAGCGCCTTTAAATCACTGAACTCCACGGCACAAATCAATACCGATCTAGCCCCTTATAGAGCTTGGATCAGATACCTCAACAAAGAATGGGAATTTCGATTGGGTCTTCAAAAAATTGACTTTGGCGCAGCATCTCTACTTCGACCGTTACAATGGTTTAACCAAATCGATCCCAGAGATCCACTTGCACTCACTAATGGGGTTTACGGGCTGCTCATACGGTATTATTTTAAAAACAATACTAATCTTTGGTTGTGGAGTTTATACGGAAATCAAAAACCCCGAGGTTTCGACCTCTTCAATTCCTCTAAAACAAAAACAGAATGGGGTGGGCGTTTTCAATTTTTAGTACCCAAGGGAGAGTGGGGACTAACCTACCACTATCGAACCACTGATTTCACAGAAAACAACCTTATTGATTACTTCGGTGAGAGTCCAGAATATCGCTTGGGTTTAGATGCAAAATGGGATTTAGGCATTGGACTTTGGACCGAATCTACCTACATTCAACGCACCCAATCCATAGGCCTATTTAAACATCAATTTTTGAGCACGCTAGGAGCTGATTACACCTTTGGCATCGGAAATGGATTACACCTGATAGGCGAACATTTAATCAGTAGTTTTGGAGCTGAACACGCCTTTGAAAACCAAGCTTCACATGTTTCTGCGATTAATGCAAATTATCCTTTAGGCCTATTTAATTCCATTAGCTTTTTAGTCTACCACCAGTGGTCTACCAATCAAAATTCTCTGGTGTTGAACTATCAAGAACAGTTCAATAAAATTAGTGCTTATCTTATCGCTTATTACAACTCCAATCAATTCGAGGCTGCACAACAAAATGAAATTTTATATACCTTTTCAGGACCTGGCCTACAACTACTATTGATTTACAATCATTGAATATGAAAGAAAACCTAATCATAGAACTTAAAGATTTAAGCAAGAGCTATCCCGTAGCTGACAATTCCTTTTTTGCTTTAAAAAACCTAACGACTCAGTTTTTCAAAGGTGAATTCTCAGGTATTGTTGGGCCAAGTGGATCAGGAAAAACCACCTTGCTCAATATTTTAGGTTCACTCGATCAACCCACTACAGGTTCTGCAACAGTCTTGGGGCATGACATTTCAAGTCTATCACACCAGAGCAGTGCAGACCTTAGAAACTACCATATAGGTTTCATTTTTCAAGTCTTTAATCTTTTACCGGTCTACACCGTTTTTGAGAATGTAGAATTTGCATTGCTGCTGCAGAAAAAAAGCTCAAGTGAACGAAAAAAAGCGGTAATGCAGGCCCTTGAATGGGTTGGGTTGGCAGATAAAGCAGCTAAAAAGCCGAATAAATTATCCGGTGGAGAGAGCCAAAGAGTGGCCATCGCAAGAGCAATGGTTAAAAAACCAGAACTTTTACTGGCCGATGAACCCACAGCTAATTTAGATGCTGAAAACGCTCATGGTATTTTAAAAACCATGAAGACCCTAAATCGAGAATTGGGAACGAGTTTTATTTTCTCTACCCATGACGAAAAAGTAATGGGCTACCTCAATAGAATTATCCACCTTAGAGACGGTCGCATTGAAAATGATGAGGAAATTTCAAATCCTAAATTCGCATGAAACTCGCCCTCAAATTAGCATTTAAAAACATCTACGGAGCAGGCTTGCGCACGATACTTAATGTGATCGTACTCTCGTTTTCTTTTGTCATCATCATCTTTTTAAACGGGGTAATGGACGGCTGGAATGCACAGGCCAAAAAAGATACCATAGAATGGGAATACGGCTATGGGCAGCTTCGTCACAAAGACTACGACCCTTATGATCCCTACACCATTTTAGATAGCCATGCGCCAATTCCAGAGAATCGTCCTGACCTGACACCGATTCTCATTCATCAGGCTTCAATTTATCCTGAAGGGCGAATGATGAACATCGTTTTAAAAGGAATTGCTGCAGACCAACAAACACTACTACTGCCCACCTCTCATTTAAACGCACAAGAAAACCAATATCCTGTCATTATAGGAAAACGCTTTGCGGCCTCCTCAAAACTCAATGTTGGTGATGAAGTTCTGCTGCGTTGGAGGGATGTCAACGGAACTTATGACGCCAATACAATATATATATCAGCCATTTTTGATTCTAATGTACCGACCATTGACGACGGTCAAATTTGGATGAACATCAATGATTTATGGCAAATGACTGCTCAAGTCAACGAAGCGACACTTTTGGTCTTAAATGAGGCCTCTGCTCCACTTGAATCAACACTATGGAATTTCTACAGCCAAAAAGAATTACTGAGCACCATTGAAGAGATTATAGCCACCAAAAAAATCAGTTCTTCAATCATGTACATTTTATTACTAGCCATTGCGCTACTGGCTATATTTGATACTCAGGTGCTTTCAATCTTCAGAAGGCAAAAAGAAATAGGTACTTATGTGGCCCTGGGAATGACTAGGCGTAAAGTGGTAGGCCTCTTTACGGTAGAAGGCAGTATGTACAGTATTCTCGCACTTTTTCTGGCCAGTTTATACGGAACTCCCTTTTTCATCTTCATCAAGAAAATTGGAATCCCTGTGGCCGAAGCAGACCAAGAAGTGGGCTTGGCTATTGCCGAGCGTATTTTCCCTATATATGGCTTTTCACTTGTCATAGGAACTGTAATTCTCGTTGTACTGGCCTCTACAATAGTGAGTTTTTTACCTGCCCGAAAAATCGCAAAAATTAATCCGGTCTCGGCCCTTAAAGGAAAAATACAATGATTTCATTTTTAATTAAGGGTATTCTAAGAGATCGAAGTAAAAGTTTGATTCCCATTGTCATTATCAGCATAGGGGTGACTTTGACGGTTTTAACCACTGGATATGTAACAGGTGCACTTTCAGATATCGTAGATCAAAATGCAAAACTCGATACAGGGCACCTTAAAGTCATGACTAAACCTTATGCAGAAAACAAAGATCAAATCCCAAATGATTTGGCCCTCTTGGGACTTGAGGAACTTACGGCTTCTTTACAAACCCAATTTCCAGATGTGCTATGGACCCCTCGAATTCGTTTTGGAGGAATCTTAGATGTCCCTGATCAAAACGGAGACACCAAAAGTCAAGGACCAGGAATGGGCTTGGCGGTAAACCTTTTAAATCCAAATTCGGGTGAAGGAGCGCGTCTAAATTTAGATAAGGCTTTAGTTAGAGGACGTTTACCTCAAAACCCAGGTGAAGTAGTATTAAGTGAATTTTTTGCTCAAAAACTTGAGGTCGATTTAGGTGAAGAGCTGACCTTTTTTGGCTCAAGTATGGAAGGCAGTATGGTTTTCTACAAGTTCATTTTAATCGGAACAGTAAAATTCGGTATGCCAGCAATGGATAAAGGCGCATTCGTAATTGATATAACAGATGCTCAGCGCGTATTAGACATGCAAGATGGCAGTGGAGAACTTCTAGGTTATTTACCTTTTGAAATTTACGATGATACTAGAGCAAGCGAAATTGCAACAACATTCAATGCTCAATACGACAAAAGCGAGGATGAGTACGCACCCGTAATGCTCACCTTAAAACAGCAAAATAACCTTGGCTCTACCCTTGATTATTCTCAAACTGTGGTATCCTTATTTATATTCATTTTTGTCTTTGCCATGTCTATTGTCTTGTGGAATACTGGACTCATAGGTGGCCTTAGACGATATAAAGAATTTGGGATTCGATTAGCCTTGGGAGAATCTAAGCGGAAAGTATATCGACTCTTGTTAGCAGAAGCGAGTATTATAGGAATAATAGGTTCTCTTATAGGGACATCTATAGGACTTGCAGGAACCTATTATCTACAAATCGTCGGCATTGACATTTCTAAATACATTGAAAACTCAACCATAATTATGCCCTCTGTGATCCGAGCAAGAGTGACTAGCAATCTCTTTTTTATCGGCTTTATTCCTGGTTTACTTTCCATGCTTTTTGGAACGATGCTCTCTGGTCGTGCGATTTTCAAAAGAGATACCGCGAGACTATTTAACGAATTAGAGGTTTAACTTTACAACTTATGAATAGCATTTCAAGAATAGTACTTCTTTTCATTTTTGGATCTTCCTTTACACTTCAAGGCCAAAGCGTAAACATGACTGCTGATGAAATTCTCAAAAAGGTAGATGCAAATATGATTGCTGATACTCAAATTGTAAGTTCAGAAATGATCGTTTACGGCAAGCGAAAAAGCCGCACCATAAAATCAAAAGGCTATTCAAGAGGCAGTGACAAGCATTTTACCGAATACCTTTCACCAGAGCGTGAAAAAGGAACTAAAATGCTCAAGTTAGAAGATCGACTTTGGATCTACTCACCAGCTACAGATCGTATCATTCAACTCTCTGGACATTTATTGCGTCAATCTGTTATGGGTTCTGATCTTTCTTATGAAGACATGATGGAAGAGCGCAAGTTAACCGACATCTATACCCCAAGTGTTCTAGGTATTGAAGAATTAGATAATCGTCAAACCTATAAAATGGAATTATTGGGCAAGGTTGAGGATGTCAGCTATTACAAAAGAATACTTTGGATTGACACAGCGCGCTTTGTTCCGCTCAAAGAAGAGCTCTATGCGAAGAGTGGTAAACTGCTTAAAAAAACGAGTTTGAGTGAGGTCAAGCAAATTCAAGGCCGTTGGTATCCCACCAAAATCAACTATAAGGATATGCTCAAAGACGGTCAAGGCACTGATTTTATAGTCAATGAAATCATTTTTAATCCAGTTATTGCCGATCGACTTTTTCTAAAATCCACACTTAAAAACTGATGTGATGGCAAAAAAAACATGGGAAGAAAAATTCAATAATGGCAAACAGCCCCAAATTAAGACCATCGAAAAAGCCTTTTGGGGTATGGATGCGGGAAGTCGCATGCTTATTCCTACTCCCAAATTAATCCAAGATTATATCTATCACTGTGAAAAAGGCAATTTTTCAGAGGTTCAAACCATGCGTAATGATTTAGCCATTGAAGCAGGTGCCGATTTTACTTGTCCGATGACTTCCGGGATTTTTTTGAGAATTGTTTGTGAATACCATTACGAAAAATGGCAACTGAGTGCAGAAGCCACAGACCTTTGTCCTTTTTGGCGTATAGTCGACCCCAAAAGTGAATTGGCTAAAAAACTGAGTTTTGGACCGAATTTTATTGAAGAGATGCGACTTAAAGAAACCTTTTAAGAAAGAATACTATGAGCTTTACCTCGAATATCATTTATGTGTTAGCAGTGCTGTTTTTAATGCTGATTTTGGCATCGCAAGCGGCCAAAACAAAGTGGGGTAAACAAGTCGGCGCATCATTATTAGTTATCGTATTTACAGCCATAGCAGCTAATTTAAAGTTGATTCCTTCGGCTTCGAACAGCATACCGCTGTACGATAGTATATTCACCTACATCGCTCCGATTTCAATCTTTTTTCTTTTACTCAATGTGAATTTAGCCTCTATTCGAAAGGCAGGCTTACCCATGATTGGCTTGTTCCTTATAGGATCAGTTATGACCACCCTAGGCATTTTATTGGCATGGATGATTATCTCTCCAGAAAAAACACTAGGTGAAGACGCTCGCATTATTGCAGGTATGTTAACTGGCACATACACAGGTGGAAGTGTCAATTTCAATGCGATCGCCTTAGAATACGACTTTCAGAAAAAAGGCGTACTCTACGCAGGGACAATTGCGGTAGACAATGTAGTAACCACATTATGGATCATCGTCACTTTGACCATACCCATTTTTATGCACAAAATCTGGAAATCTAAAAAGCAAGATGCAGCAAAAGCGCAGCCCATCGCAAAACGCACAGAGTCTGCCATTGATATGCATTCTTTAGTTTGGTTGAGTTTCTTAGGAGTGGCCGCTTTTTTAGTGTCAGACCTTTTATCGGAATACTTTCCAAAAGTCCCCTTTATTTTGATTTTATCGACCCTTGGTATTTTACTCGCACAAATCCCCGCAGTATCAAAACTCAAAGGAAGTCACACCTTAGGTCTTTTCTTGGTAAATCTTTTTCTGGCTGTTATTGGAGCGTATTGTGAACTCTCTGCTGTGAGCGCTTTAAAAGAAATAGGTGTTAGCTTACTACTATTTACGAGCATAGCAGTGTTATTACACGGCATTGGAACTGTGCTGATTGGAGGATTGTTCTACAGAGATTGGCAAATGATTGCTATTGTAAGTCAGGCTAATGTGGGTGGAGGAACAACAGCTATAGCACTAGCCGAAACCTTTAAAAGAAATGAATTGATCTTGCCTGCCATTCTCGTTGGAACATTGGGAAATGCTTTAGGCACCTATTTAGGTTTTTTAGTGATTTACCTACTCTAAAGCTTAATTTCAAATCAAAAAACATTAATTTATTTGTAAGAAAAATCAACATTACTTTATATATTTTTTATTTTAAGCCGTTCATTTTCATTTGATTAGAAAAAAAAGATTGGTTTATGATGTCAAAAACATCGATTAAGTGTATCTTAATGCCGACCAATTACACAAATCTCTACATTCATGATCAAAGCGCAGGGCGTAAACATTGACTTTCAAGAACTTATTCTTACCCATAAAGAACGCCAAGAGGTCATCAATAATTTGTTTCAAAACGAATCTAAATTTCAAAAGAAGATTAATCTTTTGTGCCAAATTCCAGAACTAAATTGAGTTATGAAGGCTATTCTAACATCTGTAGGTATCGGTGTCATAATAGGAATAGCTTTAACAATCATTATTCTAAAAGTAGTTTTTTTTCAAACCTATTAAATGCGTCTATTTTTCATTGCATCAATAATGCTCTTGTCTTCAAAATGTGGACCAGATGAACCTTACTACGACTGTGTATTAGACCCTCCAACAGATGCAATTTGCACCGCAGAATACGATCCGGTATGTGGTTGTAATAATGTAACCTATGCAAACTCCTGTTCAGCAGAAGCAGAAGGAATCGTAGATTATGTTACTGGTGCTTGTGAGAATGGAAATTAGTTAGGTACATTATTTTTTGTAAACAGCACTTTTCAAATTCTCAATGAAGGTAAAAGCTGTATCAATGCAAAAACCTCAACTAATATTGTGAAATCTGAGCGTCCATCCAATTCAAACGCTGGTTGAGCCAATCTTTGAGGTAATTCACCTCCTCTTCATAAGTTGAGCCCACAAACTGATTAGGCCAAACCCATTCGCCCAAAATAGGCCAGCGCTGAAAATTTCGCTCCGCATTTTCAAGATTATTCAAGGTGTCGTAATACGAATCAATAGTGCCCATCAGCTGCCCGGTACTCAATGCTCCAGAGCGTAAACTCTCCCATCGATTTTTAAGTTGGGTTCTGAAATAGGGATCTGACATCAGCTTCTCCCACCAAAAAGGCACATTCCAGTAGTCACCTGCGCAGCGTTGATTGAATTCAAAAGACCAAACGTCAGTTTGTCCACCCCCACAATAATTTGCGTTTCCAAAGCCCAGATTAAAATCCCACACAGGGCCCATTGAAAGTTTTGAATTTTTGTCTTTAGTAATCCACGTACTAATTCGATAGGCATCTACATTATTTGAAACCTCGTTGACAATAAGAAAATCCACAAAACTCTCCACATCGATATAAGCGCGGTATCCCGTTTCAGGATCGTCGAAATTCTCTGATTGCAAGGCCGTCTCAAAATCGTACATGTAATTTTCGATATACTCTTTTTGAGCCGCAGTAATTTCATCGTAGTCTGGGGTATCGTAAAAGAATCGAATGCTCGAACCTGGCACATCTGTATAATTTGATACAAAATGAGTTTGCGGATCGTTATCAGGTCCTTTATCAATTTTAATGATATAGCCACCCGTTACATCTTCACCTTCGTTTTCATCTGGCTTTAGCTTATTGATATTAATTCTGTTGTCATCGCGCTTAAGCTTTTCCATAAAAACGTAAATACCCTGATTGAGTCCGTTGAGCTTCATATTGACAAATTGAGTTCTAGAAGCATATCGACCCATGCTTCTGGCGATGTCATAGGCTAAAACATTTCTCATGAGTGACTTATCACTGTAAGGCGCATATAAAATCCAATCCTCCTCAAGAGGCATGTCTAAAATAGAAACATCGAGATCTTGATTACTGGCATCCTTCGTTTCTAAACCGTACTGTTTTTTGGGAAAAGACTGTGAAGATTGACCTCTGCGTTCTATTCCAATTGGGCCTTGAAACAATTCATTACCTCGATCTGAAACCTGCATGATCCCAGGAATTTTGGGTTCGTCTGGGATTTCTTGATTGTAGGTGTCTACCGATACTAGGGGTAAAGTATAAGGAGGATAGACCACAGGTCCTGAACTCGGTTCTTCTTCATCAATCTCCATCGGTTCATCTTTTGAACAGCTCAAAATAAATAGAAAAATGAGCAAAAGAGTATGCTGTGGACGAATATAAACTTTTGAAAATACGGTATACTTCATATTCGAAAATTACAAATAATTCGCAAGTTCTTAAGCAATTTAGTACCTTGAAAAGGCATTCTTAACCAAGACCTATGCGAAATATCATTTTTCTTGTATCAATATGGAGTAGCACCTTGATCAGTGCACAAGAAATATTTGCTGTCGACTATGCCTCACAAGCCGATGTAAAAGTCTTTGTAGTTGATTATGCTTCTCGTGCCGATTTAAAAGTATTTAAGGTAGATTACTCAGGTCAAGCCTCGGGAAATGAAGGCCTATGGTACTTTACAGAATACAGTGGTCAGGCTGATAAAACCATCTTTTACGTCGACTATGAATCCCAAGCAGATCTAAAAATATTCTTTGTTGAATACAAGGGACAAGCAGGCTGGAACAGCAATTCCAAAAAACATTTATTGTACTAAAAGCAGAGTATGTATTTCAAACTTTTTCTTCGCCTTTTAGTATTGAGTTTTACCGTAACACTTAGTGCACAAGAACTCACTGCCGTTTCTATAAATATTAGATACAACAGCGACAATGACGGTGATGATTTATGGGATTTGAGAAAAAAAGAGGTTGTAGAACACATTGCTGCTCAAAAACCTTCGGTATTTGGTGTTCAAGAAGCTACTCACACCCAAATGCTTTATTTAAATGATAACCTACCTAATTACGCTTATGTAGGTGTAGGCCGTGATGACGGAAAAACCAAAGGAGAGTACTCCGCTATTTTCTACCACAAAGCTGAAGTTGAGCTCATCGAATCAGAAACTTTTTGGCTTTCAACAACTCCTGAGCGCGTATCAAAGGGGTGGGATGCGGCCATTGTTAGAGTTTGCACCTATGCCCAATTCAAACACATTGAATCAAGTCGGCGTTTTTGGCATTTTAATACCCATTTTGATCACATAGGGCAAGAAGCTCGAATTCAATCTGCTATTTTAATTAGAGAAAAGATAAAAAGTGTAAATAAAACACAACTTCCTGTCGTTTTAAGCGGTGACTTTAATGCACTTCCTAAAGAGCAGCCCATTGTAGAGCTCAAAAAACTTTTTCGAGACCCTCTTGAAGATACTCCATTACTTGGGCCCCTAGGAACATTTAACGGTTTTGAAGTGGGCATGACGCCCGATAGACGAATCGACTACATCTTCTCAGATGGATTTGATATCAAGTCTTATAAACACTTAGACGACAAACGAAAAAACGGCCGTTGGATCTCTGATCACCTGGCCGTTTCAACTCATTTATCTTTTAAGGCGCTTTAACCTGCAAAAATATATCCGCAACCTCTGTTTTGAGCGCGACCTAAGGCCCAAACCCCTGATGGCACCAATTTTATTCCAGGAAGAATAGAAGCGACCATTTCTTTGTAGACATCGTCAGCATTCAATCCCATATTTGCTGCTACTGCCGAACTGTAGACCTTTGTCGCTAAATCGCAAACACAAAACATAGAACCTCTAGCTTGTAAATCCTTTATTCCCTGAATCGGAGGAAGCGGCATATCCCCTTCTTGAGGTTCAAAAACCGTGTTTCGAAGTGCGTGCTCTCCTGTCTTATTGTCTTTGAAGTCGACTAGTGCACCAAGTTTAAATTTGTTCCAAGCCTCAGAATTAAAGGCAAATACAATTCCTGAATGCCTGAGCACTGTCATTGCTGTAATATTATCATCTTTTATTCCTGTGGAATTATTTGACTCTAAAAAGGCCCAGTTCCAAACAATGGGTAAGGTGTTGTGAGGCTGACTACCGTCATATACGATACGGTGGTCTCCTTTGATTCCATCGAACCAGTTGTCTAATTCTTGATTGTCAAAATCAAGGGCGTTGTTGGCGTCTGAAATCGATTCCATTTGATCAAAAGAGTTGACCATGTTTGGAAAAGCAGAAGCACTTACCCCTAAAGCCATGGTGGCAAAAAATTGTCTACGCGAAGTATCCATTTTGAAGTGTTTTTAAGTTAAGTTCGATTTTAAGATACCAAAAAAATGACAATAATTGTTTTTTGAAATTAAAAATTGGTCTAAAACATTCAATTGAAATTGAATGCTTACATTAGGGTATCAGCAAAGCAAAACATGAGAACCACATTACTTTCAAAAATCAGCCTCAAATCGAGTCTCTTAGAACTACTCATTTTGTTTGTGGCAATAACCATGGGATTTTTAGTAGAAAACTATCGTGAGACTTATCTCGAAGAAAAACGATCAGAAAGATTACTGAACTCTTTGCATATCGACCTGCAAGGTGATATCGTTCGCTTTGAAGAATTCACAGAATTGCGAAAAACACTCATTGACGATGTCTACCACTTTATAGATGATGTCGAACAAAGAGGACTCTTAGAAAATGACATGAAGCAACAGAAATTGTTCGCCAAGGCTATTTTCAACTGGACCTACTTCGAGCCGAATACAGCCAATATTGAACAAATTATAAGTTCCGGAGCACTCCGTTATTTAGGAGATGACGAACTCATTCACCAAATCGGAATGATGCAGTCTCGCAATCTATTGTTGATGGATCGACAAGAACGCGAACAGGAGTATTTTCTAAATTATTTGCAACCCATGATGCATCAGTATTACAATTTCAAATGGCTCAATAAGAACTACGTGCGCAATTGGCAATCCTTTCCTGAAGCCAATGAAAATTTAGTACAGGTAAATCCTGAAGAGCAGCGCATGATGCTTTGGAAGCATTCGGATGCCTTAGCCGAAAGGGTGATGAACCTTTTTGAAAACTACGTCTTTATTTTGCGTTCGAGCTACGTGGTCAATTATGACGAATACATTGAAGAGATGCAGCACACCATCGAAATAATCGATAACAAAAGTCTGGCTGACGATTAAGGATACAGTACAGGGTTCAAATGCGTATCGATGAACTCACCCACCTTAGCTCCCGGACACCAGGTGTTCCAATCGTTAATTTGCCAGTCATTTTCAGGGTCTTTTAGACGCATGGCCTTATCCATATAAATAATGGTCATTACTTTTCGGGTTTCATCCGTTTGATTTGGACCAGCCCTGTGAAAAACCCAGCCCGAATGAAAACTGACCTCTCCCAAATCAAAAGGTTCAATAAGATGTTCAAAATCGGTAATGCGCAACCTTTTTGAAATAAAGTCTTCACTTTCATCCCCTATTTCGAGTTCTCTACCTTCAACAATTTGATGACTTTGTGCGCTGAATTCAAGGGGCCCCATATTTAAGGGTACGGCCTGAAGCGGAATCCACGCAGTGATGCATTTATCGGTTTGCAGTGGCCAATAAAATTGATCGGCATGCCATGGCGTATATCCACCCCCAGCTTCTTTAAAAAGAGCTTGGTCGTGGTAGAGGCGCACTCCTTCAACCTGCATAAGTTCAGCAGCGATACGACCCAGACGTTTTGAAAAAATAAGAGTTTTTATCGCAGGATCTTCTAGCCACAGGTTAAAGAGTTGCAGAAAGGCCTTTTCATAAGTATTGCGCTCTTTGAGTTCTTTTTTCTGGGTATTGAGCTCATCGACCTTTGCTCCTATAACAGCATTGAAATGGGCGATAGTCTCAGCGTCAAAAACCTGTTTTAATTTGATGAATCGATTCTTTTGATAGTAGGCTATTTGTTCCGAAGATAATTCGTAATGTCGATCGAGTACATCCATAGTTTGTTATTTAGTAGCGAACTAAAAAGTACAAAAAAATTCTAAGGCGTATGATCAAACCATAAAGGGTAAAAAAAGTTTGACCTCCACAAGGGAGGTCAAACCGACTAAACTAACCTAACTAAATAGATCCAACCTAAAATTATTGAGCAGCTCGTTTGATCTCGAGCGCCTTTTTTATTTCATTTGCGCGTTCTTCGGAAAGCGAATAATTTTTCATTATAAATATGGCAATCAAGGTGAATAGAATGGGAAATCCTGAATAAAACAAGCGCAATCCTGTAATTGCACCTTCAGGCTGTACCGTAAGATTTGCATCAAAACCAACAAAAGTCATAATTAGACCACTTAAGAGTCCTGATATTGCTTGACCCAATTTAACCATCCACCAATAAATAGCACCAAGTGTACCTTCTTTTCTAGGAAGCCCATTTTCTAATTCATCCAAATCGCAGACATCAGCCGTCATACTCATCATTAAAGTGAAAAGTCCACCTATTCCAAAAGAATGAAAAGGAAGTGCAATCAAGAATAAATAGGGTTGATTCGGGTCAAATAAAAACCAAAATAAAATATATCCAACAATACCTATAGATTGAGAGATGATAAAAGTTCTTTTTTTACCTATTTTCTTCGATAGTCGAGTGACAATAGGAATAACGATAAATGTCGTGGCTAATGCTCCAACACAACCGTGAAGGGTCGGGAAGATACCAGCTGCACCCGCATCACCCGCAAACATATAATAGACAATCACAAAAAATGTGAAGGCCGCAATGGTCTGAAAAGAACCAAAAACTAAAAAGGTTGCCCAGCACAATTTTCTAAATGGCTTACTGCGGGCTGCATCTTTAAAACCTTGAACAATTCCATCAAAACTTCCAGCAAAATTGCCAAGGGTTAAAGGCTTTAAATTATCGTCATTAAGCGTGGATTGACTTTTTATAAACAAAGCGGGAACCATAGCCAAGAACGTACAGAACAAACCGATATAAATTGACAACTCGCGTGCGCCCTCTTCAGCAGAAGGAAACCATTCTGGCTTATAAAGAATCACCCAAAACCAGGGAGCAATTACCCAGGCCCACTGTCCAATCCATTGAGCCACAGCCATGATTTGTGTACGCTCGTGAAAGTCATCACTCATCTCGTAACCCATAGCTACGTAAGGCACACTAAAAATGGTAAGGCCTAAGTAAAATAAAACTGAAAAAGACAATACCCACCAAAAATTATACTCCAAACCATTTTCAGCATAGAGCTGCCACATGGCCATAAATGCGAGACCCATGATAATGGCTCCTATAAACACATATTGTCTTCGTCGTCCCCATTTAGATTTGGTGTTATCTGATAAAAAGCCCATAATGGGGTCGGTAATCGCATCAAAAAATCTAGGGATAAAGAAGATCAATCCCCAAAGCCAGGGTGAAAATCCGAGGTTTTGAACCAAAATCACCATAAAAATTCCCAAAGCAGCTGGAAACATTTGATTGGCAAGCATACCAATTCCCCAGGCTATTTTTTGCCCCATGGAAACCTTATTTGTCGTTTGTTGAGTACTCATTGTTTATTCGTGTTAGTTAGTTTAGTTGTATTATTCTGCCATAGGAGGAGATTTAACTTCTTCTAATAATTGGTTTAAATTTCCTTGGAAGGTTTTTTCGACCGGACTTCCGGCTCTTCCCAAGCCGTCGAACACACCCTTGTCAATGTAATCCCAAAGTGCATACTTTCCATTTCCGTCGACAGTAAATAGGCCGAAATGATTTTCAGAACCGATTGGATTTCCTTGATCTTTCCACTTTTCGTCAAAAGCCTCAAAGAAAAAGCAACTGATACCTACCTCTGCCGTCCAATCTAAAGTGGCCTTGAAGTATTTTGCTTGTTTGAATTGGTCAGCAGCATTAGAACCCTCTGGTCCGTAGAAGCCGTCTGATGTAGTTGCCCAACCTGTTTCTCCAATGTGAATTGGCTTTTGAACCCCCAGACTCTCCATGTAATTTTTTACCTTATAGTATTCGTTTTTAGCGTAGTCAGCCGCTCTCTGCATCGCCTGTTCAACCTGCTCCACTTCACTAAGTTCTGTGACCTCTTCCGCATCTTGCTCCCAGTAATGCGATTGGTAATGTGTTTCGTGAAATGGATAGGTGTGCATTGAAATGTAATCAACTGCTTTGATCAAGCGCTCAAGATCAGGTTGATGATAAATAGCATCACCTCCACCCCAAGCCGCAAAATTATCTGAACTTGTTATCCATAAATTAGGATCTAAGTCTCCTTTGGCTTTTAAATCTTGCAAATAATTCACCCATTTTAAGATGACAGCAGGTCGCACAAAATAAGATTGTGCCCAGTGAACCATAGCTTCATTACCTACAGCCACTACTTTGACAATGTCTGCATAGCCTTGAGCCAATCGCACTGCTTCACTAATTTCTTTGGTATTGACCTCAAGGTCTTCAACTTCGTGGTTAGGACTCGGTGTCCAAGCACCTTGACAATTTATCCAAGCACCCAGCATGACATACATCTCGAATCCCTTGCGTTCTTCTTTAAGTTCTGATATGGCCTTTAGCACATTCTCGGCAAAAGGCAAATGCACATTATAGGTTCTCAAAAATCGAAAACCCATGGCGTGAAGCAAAAGAAGGTCTTCTTTGATTTCAGTCAGTGTAGGCTGAATATCTCTTGTTTTTGCACGGTATCCCCCATAGGAAATAGCCATGTACTCCGGTTTACCCAATAACTCAGCTGCTGATTTGGAGCTTGTGTTGTTTTCTGGCATTTGGTACTGCAAATATCCTAGGGCAGTAACCACAAAAAATAGGGCAACTACAAGTTTTACTACTTTCTTCATTTATTTCTTTTTAAATAAACCTCAACGCGTTGAACTTTTCCATTTCTTTCGAAAATTGCTGTACTTAGCTCCGGACTCAGTTGAAGACTTGAAAAGGCCTCTACTTTGCCATCGGACATATGCACTTTCATCTCATTTGCTGAAGCTTTATAATATAATATTGGTGTTTGACAAATGGTAAATGCCAAACTATTTGGTTGTAATTCTATTTCTCCTTTGCGGCCTTGGACGTCAAAATATTCAAAAGACTGCGACCCGCTAATGAATTCTCTATCGTCGAGCATGCTCGCATCAAAAGCCAAATTTCCTTGTGCATAACGCACACCCATTTCGGTTAATCTGCTGATGACATCTTCTTTGACCTGACCTGTCATTCCCGGTTGTTGAGCACCTTTGTGAGCAGGCGTATGAGAATAAGGATCTGTTGGAAAGGCTCCGTAGTTTTCTGGAGTCTTATACACCCCTATTCCTTTGTTGATCTCGAAATAAAAAGTTCTTAAACCCTCGATAGTAGCCTCATCTGCCTCTTCGGATATAGCCTTTTGCCAGCATTCTTGGGCAGCCAGAAGAAGCTTTGATACCATATGCCAGTAAATAGACCCTAGGCCTTCGTATCCAAAGAAGGTTCCTGAACGACCAGTGAATGCTTTGTGGTTAAACACCTCTTCGTAATAGGCACAAATAGTCTCGAATTCGTCAGCAACCATGGTCTTGTAGGATTCCCCTAGACCGTGGAGAGCTTCTTTCAATCCATTGACGTTGGTAAAACTTCCATTAAAATGTAAATGACCATCACGATCTTGGTTGACAATTTGCGTATTGCCGTCTTTGAGCATTTGCTGCAGTAATCTTGAAGATTTAGCCGTTTCTGGCAGGGTGTTCTTATCTAAGAATAAACCTAAATTTTTATCGGGATACAAGATGTACGAATGTTGATCTTCTCTCCAGAGGCGAGAATTTCTCATCGCCGTTAAAACCTCAAGAGACTCTTTTGGAGAAAGATATCCTGAACTTAAAACAGCCACTTGACCTTCAAGCATTTCATCTAAATAATGAACGCTAATACCTTCAGGATTTATCTGCATGAGATTGTATGCGTGGTACAATCCGTCTTCTCTTTTATTAGTTCGAATACTCTGCTCTAAAATCACCCTTACTTTTGAGGTGAAATCAGCGATTTCACTTAGTTTTAAACTCTTTTTTGTGCCGCTAAATCCCTGATCGTATATGCCTAATCTGTAGACAGAGGCCGCCTCTCCAAGCGCGTTAGTCATTTGTTGACGTTCAAAATCAGAGAATCCTATTTCACTAACTGTTTTATTGCGCTCGAAAATTTGATGAACCGTTTCAAAGAAGAGCATTAATTCTTCTGAAATCTCAATAGTATTGTCTTCAGATTGAAGTAAATCTTCAAAAAAGCATACAAATCTTCTCAAATAGTACAAGGTAACCATGGACACCCCATTACCGACTAAGGCGTTGTTGGCATCATTCCACTCTGGGCGCTGAGTATTCAACCAAATACCGGCATCAGGAATGAAGTTGGACAATTTCGCTAAGAGTGTAGCTAGTATTTTCTCCATGAAATTGACCTTGTAAATGCTTTGGTCGTTTAAACGAAGAAGTGCCGAATCAGAACCATTGGCTTCACAAGCCGCTCTTAATTCGTGATCTGCCTGCACATCAAAGTCTATAGTGTTCTTTGAGTCTTTAACGATTTCACTGTAAGCTTTTATGCGATAAGGAACATCTGCATAGGTAAAGACAGCGCGATTAAATTGCTTTTGCAGCATACCTGGTTGATAGTTTTCAGCAAACTCCAAAAACTTTAACAAATAAATGATTTGGTGGTCTCCCCAATAACCAATGTAGCTCCATGGGTTGTCTGGCTCGATGGTCTCCCAATCAAAACCGTATTTGGTTACGCGATAAGGGTTGTATCCTTCAAAGGTTGTCGCATTTAAGAAGGTGTGAATCATTCCTTCAATAAATTGCGGATAAGAGAAGACCAAGGCTTCCCAGTTCTGAAAAATATCCCTCCAATTTCCTTGGAAATCGAGCACTTTAGATCCGTCTAATTCATTTTTAGTATTAATGGAAAATTTATTCCAAGGTCTTGATGGATCTCCGTGTCTACGGCTAAATTTAAGCGGAAGATACTGTGCACAAAGTCGCTCTATGTCTGTGTCTTCGACCTGAGCAATCCAGGCGTTCAACTCTTGAAGACTTATAATCTCTGGTAATTCATTCAAACTAGAACTGTAAGACTCATACAGCGCCTTGTTTGAACGTTTGATGTAATTTTTTAAATCGGCGGATTCAATCTCATAATTGTGATCAAAAACTCCACCACGCATAATATTAAATAAGGTATTGGCGAAATGTCTTGTCGTTCTTTTCGTATCTGAAGTACATTGTAGTCCGTCTGCTGTAGCGACCAAGGCTTTTAGTGCCTCGCCACCTGCATCGACGTCTTGTGCTACTTCGCTTTGAAGTGCCTCAGACTCAGCATTGATTTTTGCTTTTAGGGCCTTAATTTCTGTCACCCCGTATCCTAAATCAGCCACAATACTCCAAGATTGGCTTTCTCCTGCGGCTAACGTAAGGGAATCATTTAACAGATAAGCCCCTTTGTTGGCTCTGACCTCATGATGAACTTCTGGGTCCTTTCCTTTACGAAAAGCGGCGATATTTTTGGCCGAAATGAGCACTTTAGCATTTGGTCTACCCAAAGACCAAACCACATTAGATTTCAAAGCTTCTGAAGGCTCTGCACGGTCTACAATAACTGAACTAAGTGCGTATATTCCAATTTTAGCATCAGGCTCTAGCTCTGCTTTTTTGTATGCGTCTACCAAATTACTCATGGCCATCTGTTGCCATTCGCCAACGCCGTAAGGAAGCACGTTTTGCAAGCCGTCAATAAAACGAATACCGACCCTTGTAGAGTCGGTATTCTTAAGTACAGACTTTCTAATAAAACCGAAAACATCAGAAGTAGTCCATTCTATACTGTAAATCAAACCTAAATCGCGGTTGATTTCTTCAAAAAGTACCTTATTACCTAATTTGTTTTTATACAGGTTGCGTTGTATGTCATAAACCCCTTTGTAGAGGTCACTTTGAGGCTCCCACAAAAAGGTCTGCTCATCTTTAGTTACCAAAAAGATCGTTTTAGAACCAGTCGTTTCTGAACCTTCAGTAATCTTATCATCTGTATAGTAAGGCAGTATTGCATGCTCACTATTTTTTCTACCTGCAGTTAATGCTCCATTGCTTGACACAAACAACCAATGATTTGAAGCACTTACGATGCTCATAAAGAAAGCGGGCATCTCGTTGCTATTTTCAATTTTATAGAACAACTCTCCGTTTTTCTCCACTTCTAAGAGTTGGACTTCAGCTTCATTTTGATGCAGTGCTTTTGACCCTAAGTAAATCGCCTTATTGCTCATTTCCTTTTTAAAAATTGAATTTAATTACAGCATAATATGTGCGTAATATTTTAGCAAAATACTAAAGAGTACACCTAATTAATAAGAATAACCCACTACAAAATATATACAGTTTTCAAATTCTCAATAATTCGCGCTGAAATGTGACTTTAGAAGGCATTCAGCAACTAAAGACAAGTCGTTGTAGTGGTAATGATAAGGTTATTGTAAGGTGTCTTTCTTCCATGTTTTGATAATTATACGCAGTAACAATTTCCCTTTGGCACACTCTTTGAACTTAAAAGATATATACGCATCACAATACTATTAAATTCAAATCCTATGAAAAAAAGCATCTTATTTACCGTACTAATGCTAAGTCAAATAGTAGTGCTTCAAGCACAGCAAAAGAATTTTATCGATCAGGCTTATATCGAGACCAGAGCAATGGTTGACACTCTTGTAGTGCCCAACCGAATCACCTTAGGCATTTTTATCTCTGAGGAAGATCACAGCAGAAAAACCAATGTAGAAAGCCTGGAATTAAAAATGGGCAAAACTTTAGAAAAATTGGGGATTGATATTACAAAACAACTCAAGCTCACCGATTTAAGCAGTAACTTTAAAAACTACATTTTACGTCGTCAGGACATTAAAAAATCAAAGTCTTATGAATTAGAAGTGTATGACGCAGTGACAGCGGGTAGGGTCATCACCGCTTTAGAGCGCGCTGGAATCTCAAATGTAAATTTGATTAAAACCTCTTATTCTGCAATGGATGCACTTAGAATACAACTCAAAAGCAAAGCGATTTTAAGAGCCAAAGAACAAGCTGAAGCCATGGCAAAACCTCTTGGTCAGTCTGTTGGTAAGGCCCTCTACATTTCAGATTTTAACAGCAACAGCAATCCTGTTTATTACAACAGAAAAATGAAATTGCAAATGAGTGCAATGGAAGAAGAATCTCTTGAAGAAACACTTCAAATTGAATTTGAAAAAATCAGGGTCAGTGCGAGTTTAAACGTCAACTTCGCTCTGAATTGATTAGCTGAGCATAAAAAGAGCCATAGCGATCATGACCGCATTCTCAATAAAAGTCGCCTCGGTCATAGGTAGTTTTAGCGCTGTCCCTAAACAAGCACATTGAATTTGACCTTTTTGGAGTAATACCCTAGAAACACCAATAGTGGTTAAACCTAAAATTAAAAGGGTTAGCACTAAGGCCAAATTCAGTTGAAAGCGCATTAAAAAGCAAAGTCCTAGTGCGAGTTCTATGAAAGGGTAAACCCAGCCGTAGATAGAGATGCGTTTGGCCAGTGGGTCATACATTTGAAATGAAGCGTGAAATCCTTTTAGATCAAGAAACTTGAAAAAACTAAATACTACGTAAAAAAGCCCCATAAAATCGAGCATCATGGCATTGTAATCTGCGGTTTCCCAATGTAACAACACAGAAGTAACCAGCAAATACCCAAAAATTAAAAAAAGTGGTTTGAGCTGTATCCATTTTGAAGGAGTGCCTGCAGACGCCTCTCGATACATTTTGGGTGAAGAGATTTTATATTTTGAACCCAAGGTTTCTTGCAGTACTTCAAGTGACAAGGTCACAGACGATGCGGTAATTTTAGCCTCCCCACTTTTAAGGTCAACAGCTGCAGATTGAATTTCATCTACACTCATTAACTTTTGTTCTACTCCTTTGACGCAGCCCATACAGGTCATACCCTCAATGTGATAAGTGATTTCATTCATGACTTGTCAATTTGTACCGTAATTCAACTGGTAAAATCGTCTGTATTCACCTGAGACTACATCCTTGATCCATTGCGGATTGGCTAAGTACCAGTCAACAGTTTCTTTGAGTTTTTCTTCAAAATTTTGACCGGGACTAAAGCCCAGTTCGCGCTCAATTTTTGAAGCATCAATAGCATATCTTACATCGTGACCTGGCCTATCTTGAACAAATTCAATAAGCGCTGCAGTAGTCCCTTTTTTTCGATCTAATTTTTGGTCAATTATTTCAGCAATAAGGTGCACGAGATCTATATTGTGATACTCATTATTTCCTCCCACTAAGTAGGTTTCTCCTAATTTTCCTTTGTGAGCAATCACATCAATAGCCTGACAGTGTTCTGTTACAAATAACCAGTCTCGCATTTGTTTACCATCGCCATAAACAGGAAGTTTTTTTTCTGCTATAGCATTTAAAATCATCAAAGGAATTAACTTCTCAGGAAATTGAAAGGGCCCAAAATTATTAGAGCAATTCGAAATCAGTACAGGCAAATTATACGTATTGTGATAAGATCGAACCAAGTGATCAGCCGCCGCTTTGGTAGCAGAGTAGGGTGAGTTCGGTGCGTAATTCGAAGCTTCTGTAAAATAGGCTCCTGCAGACAAACTGCCATATACCTCATCGGTTGATATTTGATAAAATAAGTGCTTTTTCGAAGATAAGTCTTGATCAGACAATGACCAGTACTTCACGCAAGCCTGTAAGAGCACCGTTGTACCTAAAACGTTGGTTTGAACGAACGACAAAGGATCGTGTATTGAGCGATCAACATGTGATTCAGCCGCTAAGTTAAAAACCCAATCAAACTGATACTGCTCAAAAAGTTGATTGATTAAAGGCTCATCTGTAATTGAGCCTTGAACAAAGTGATAATTGTTACACCCTTTAAAATCTTCTGTATTGGCTAAATTTCCGGCATAGGTCAGTGCATCTAAATTGAGTACAATATCTTGAGGATGGTTTTTTAACCAGTGGCGAACTAGATGAGAACCAATAAAACCAGCTCCTCCTGTAATCAAAATTGTTCTTTTTTCGCCAGCCATTTTTAGCTTTATTTAAATCGTTCTATCAAATACTGTCCATAGGCAGAATGCTCAAGCGCCTCAGCCAATTTAATTGCTTGTTCCTTAGTAATAAAACCCATTTCATAGGCGACTTCTTCTAAGGCTGCCACTTTTAAACCCTGTCTCTTTTCAATAACCTCAACAAAATCAGAAGCTTGAGATAAAGCGTCTACTGTACCTGTATCTAGCCAAGCATAACCCCTTTCTAGAAGTTCACAATGTAATTCGTTTTGCTGCAAAAAACTCTCATTAACTGAGGTGATTTCCAATTCACCTCGGGCTGAGGGTTCAATCGTTTTGGCAATTTCAATAACGCTATTTGGATAAAAGTATAGACCTGTAATGGCGTAATTAGACTTTGGTTTAAGCGGTTTTTCTTCTATCGACAAAAGCTCGTTATCAGCATTAAATTCGGCTACTCCATAACGACCTGGGTTGTTTACATAGTAACCAAAAACTGTAGCCTTAGGGTCATCACTTTTAGAAGCTAGCTCACAAGCTTTTTGCATTTTCTCTTGTAATCCACTGCCATAAAAAATATTATCACCTAATATGAGACAAACCGGATCTGATTGAATAAAAGAAGCTCCAATAATAAATGCCTGGGCTAAGCCTTCAGGTTTGGCTTGTTCTGCATAAGCAAAAGACATTCCCAAGTCTGAACCATCACCCAATAGCTTTTTAAAGCCTCCCAAATCATCAGGAGTCGATATGATAAGCACCTCTCTAATACCAGCCATCATTAAGACCGATATCGGATAATAAATCATCGGCTTGTCATAAACAGGTAGCAGCTGTTTAGAGATTCCTTTTGTAATGGGATGCAGACGTGTACCTAATCCCCCCGCAAGAACAATACCCTTCATCATAAAACGAAGATAAAACTTTCTTGCGCTATTTACAGATGGCTAAAGTGGCTTACTGCAGATAAACCAGACGAGCTAATCTACTCAACTCAGCCTCATCCACGTATTTTCCAATTTCCTTATTGAATTGTGCCATATTTTCATAGGGACGGTATTCCAAGAATTCGTGCGTCATTTTTGAACCTACACCAGGTAAATTCTTAATGTCATCTTCTTGAGCCGTATTGAGCTCTATCGGAACAAAGATGTACTGCTCTAATCGAGCAACTTCTTGCTCATCGACGTATTTTCCGATTTCTTTTCTAAACTGATTCAAATTGACATAAGGCTTGTATTCCTCAAACTCATGTGCCATACGATCTCCGACACCTGGTATGAGTTTAAAAGTGTCTTCAGCTGTTTCATTGATATTTAAAGGCACGAAAACCTTTGCAAATACGGCATCTAAATCCGCAGAAGCTCCTAAAACTTCAACAAAGCTTTCAATCGCTAAAAATGGACGCTCATTGATGATTTCAGTGACTACCTCCTGAGATAATCCAGCTTCTAATAAAGAGGCTTCTGAAGCTAAGTTTGCATTTAATAAAGTAGCTGTTGTTACTGCTGTGCTTTCAACCTCTTCTTTGGTTTCTGTTTTCGATTCCTCTTTTTTAAAGTCACAAGAAGACAATACTAAAAGGGCAAATAATGCAAGGGTTAACTGATTTTTCATAAGATTAATTTTTTGATGTTAATTGTAAATAAAGTATTCCCAAGAGGGAAAGAATGAGTAAACTTCCAGGAGCAAATACAGGCAATGCACCAGAGAAGCTATTGATCAGCAAATTCATTGTTGTTTCGTTAGCGTAAATTTCTTTTTCAAACTCAAAATTTGCCTTGAGGTGTAAATAAACACCAAGTACTGCGCAAAAGGCATTGATCACTAAAAGTCCTTTAAAGGCAAGGCGAATCCATTTTGCATCGGAATAGCGATCTGCAACTAGCAAAATAGAGGCTAAAGCAACACAGAACAGTGGAGTAAATTGAAACAAATCTTCATAGTGCTCAATAAGCCACAACTCTAGTATAAGCCCTAGAATTAGAGCAGCAATAGTGATTCGAATTAAGCGCAATTCAGATAGAGCCATGATCAATTTAAAAATTCAAAACCTATAAATGCTCCAAAAGGATGACC
>JBMYMD010000019.1:6380-33239 GCA_049596955.1 Flavobacteriaceae bacterium | reverse complement strand
AATAGTGGCTGACTCTTTCATGACCTTTCCGAGATTACCGGTAATGTTTAGAGCTCCTTTTCCTCTTGAAAGGATTGATTCAATGAATAATATCTCTCCTCCTACTCTTGTCCAGGCCAATCCTGTGACTACACCGGCAACATCATTATTTTCGTACCTGTCTTTATCAAATCTCGGTGACTTTAAAATGTCCTTAAGGGATTCTTTGGTCAACAAAGGGTCAAACTCTTGGTCCATTGCCATGGATTTAGCCAAATGACGCACAATTGTGGCAATTTGTTTTTCTAGTCCACGAACACCTGACTCTCTGGTGTAGCCCTCTACTAATTTCTCACATACGGCCTTATTCAATTTAAGGTCTTTTGTTGTGAGACCGTGTTCTTTAAGCTGTTTAGGCAATAAGTGTTTTTTAGCAATTTGCACTTTTTCTTCAAGGGTATAGCCGCTGACATGAATGAGCTCCATACGATCTAGAAGTGCTGGCTGTATACTCGACAGACTATTGGCCGTTGCGATAAACATGACTTTTGACAAATCATAACCCATCTCTAAGAAGTTATCGTAAAATGCATTGTTTTGCTCAGGGTCTAAAACTTCTAAAAGTGCAGAAGAGGGATCTCCTTGGACACCGCTACTGAGCTTGTCAATTTCGTCTAAAATAAAGACAGGATTTGAGCTTCCTGCTTTTTTAATGCTTTGAATTAATCGTCCAGGCATTGCACCGATGTAAGTTTTACGATGACCTCTGATTTCGGCTTCATCTCGCATTCCACCTAAGGACATTCGCACATACTTGCGTCCCATAGCCTCAGCGATGGACTTTCCTAAAGAGGTCTTACCCACACCAGGAGGGCCGTGAAGACAGATAATTGGAGATTTCATATCTCCTCTTAACTTCAATACAGCTAAATGCTCAATGATTCTTTTTTTAACATCCTCTAAACCGTGGTGATCGCGATCAAGAACTTGTTGGGCTTTTTTCAAATCCAAGTGATCTTCTGTAAATTCATCCCATGGCAATTCTAAGAAGAGCTCTAGATAATTGCGCTGTATAGAATATTCAGCTACTTGAGGGTTCATGCGCTGCATCTTCATCAATTCTTTGTCAAAATGTGCCTTGACTTTTTCAGACCATTTTTTTGTTTTGGCCTTTTGACGCATTTCTTCAATTTCTTCTTCATATGAAACCCCACCAAGTTCTTCTTGTATGGTTTTCATCTGTTGATACAAAAAGTACTCTCTTTGTTGCTGATCAATGTCAGATCTTACCTTGGACTGAATGTCATTTTTGAGTTCCAATTTTTGAAACTCTACATTCATGTGTTTTAAGGTTTGAAGTGCCCGTTCTTTTAAATTGTGAATTTCAAGAAGTTGCTGTTTGTCGGATACCTTTAAATTCAAATTTGAAGAAACAAAATTGATCAAAAACGAATTCGATTGAATATTCTGTATAGCAAAGGTGGCTTCGGTAGGGATATTTGGATTGTCTTTGATGATTTTCAAGGCCAATTCTTTAATCGCCTCTACAATGGCCAAGAATTCTTCATTTTTCGCTTCTGGTCTTACTTCGTTGGTATCTCTGACCTTGGCTGTTAAGTACGGTGATTTGGTCAACAACTCTTCAATCTCAAACTTTTTCTTTCCTTGAATAATGATGGTGGTATTTCCATCAGGCATTTTTAAAACCCTTAATATTCTGGCAACAGTTCCGGTAGTGTACAAGTCTTCGAGCTCAGGAGACTCTTCATTCTCGTCCTTTTGAGCAACTACACCTATAGTTTTGCTCCCAGAATTTGCATCCTTAATAAGTTGAATTGAGGTGTCTCTTCCAGCAGTAATAGGAATTACAACTCCCGGAAAAAGCACAGTGTTTTTTAAAGGCAATATGGGCAGGGTACTCGGTACCTGCTCATTATTCATTTCTTCTTCATCTTCTGGAGTCAAAAGCGGTATTAATTCTGCTTCCTCATCAATACCAGAAGTTGACAAATTGTCAATATCCATAAATTTCATTCGATTCATATCTTTCTTTTTCACGTCATTTTGTCACTTGAATTTTTTAAAGGTCTACCCTAATGTATTCTAAACACCTGTTAAGACCATAAAAAAGCTAATTTTAAGTGACTCCACCACCTGTGTTTATCTTTGTAAAACAATTCTTATGCCAAGAAAGTGTAACATTTTAATAATTCTTTCATCTTATCTAAAAACAACTGCAATTGGATTCATTACGTATTCAAAATTTAATTAAACAATGTCAAAATCATGAATCTAAGGCACAATTTGAGATTTATAAGATGTATTCAAAGCCCCTTTACAATACCGCCTACAGAATTGTCAAGCACGAAGCAGAAGCAGAAGATGTTGTTCAGGAAGCTTTTTTAAAGGCATTCAAGAACATTAATAGTTTTTCGCAAAAAGTTCCTTTGATGGCTTGGTTAAAAAGAATAGTGGTCAACCAGAGCATCGAACATCAAAAAAAATTAAAACGCTATGATTTTGATGCGCAGTACAAATTAGAGCGAGAACATGACTCTTTTGAAAATGAAAATGAAGAACAAGAAATAGACTCAGGAACATTGTCGAGTACGAGGATTAAAGAAGCGATTCAAAAGTTACCCGAACGAGAGTCTCTTATACTAGGTCTTCATTTGATAGAAGGTTATGACTACGATGAAATTCAAGAAATAACAGGATTGAGTTATGCAAATTGTAGAACCTCATTTTCAAGGGCTAAAAAGCGATTACAAAACGAATTAAAAAATAGAGCACATCATGATTAAAGATGAATTAAAAGAATGGGTAAGCGCCCATAGAGAAGAGCTCGACGACAAGGAATTACCAATGGGCCATGAGATGCGATTTATCGCTAAACTCAATGCTGAAAAAAAACCAAAGATCAATTGGAGATTTTTAGCAGCCGCTGCCTCAATAGCTTTAGTATTCAGTATAAATACACTAGTAGATTCCAATAGTTATAAGAACTCATCAGAGTACCAAGAATTTACTACTACAGCCACCTATTACGAAAATTTAATAGAGCGTAAAATTGAATCTGTATCGAATACGAGCACTTCTGAACAAATTTTAAACGATCACCTTCAGAAATTGGATCAATTGGATCAAGAATATGAGATGCTTCGAGAAGAACTTCTCGCAAGTCCAAATGCTCAAAGGATTATTGAAGCCATCATTTATAATTTCAACACACGAATATTATTACTTGAAGAACTATCAGTATTTAACTCCTCTAAATTAGAATCTTATGAGAATCTTACTCTTTAATTTATGCTGCCTAGCCCTGGTTTTTTCCACTAAAGCACACACTGCTTCAAACAATTGGGATGGTAAGTACACCGAAACTAAAGCGATTTCAAAAACCTTCGAAGTCGAAAAAACAGTCCTGCTCGATGTAAAAAACAAGTACGGCAATATTGTTTTCACCTCTTGGGATAACAATGAAATTCAAATTGATGTAGAACTAAAGGCCAATGGTAATAATTTAGAAAAAGTCAAATCAGAACTTGAAGCCATCGAAATCCATTTTGAAGCTTCTTCGATAAAAGTCTTGGCACATACCGATTTGAGTGCTCTTGAAAAACGTTTTTGGGGAAGAAAATCGGTAGACATCGAAATTAATTATACCGTAAAGCTCCCGGTCAAAGCCAGTGTCAAACTCGACAACAGATACGGAAGCATCAAGGGAGATCGCATAGATGGTCACGCACGTATTAATTGTGATTACGGCAGTGTTTCAATTGAAGAGTTAAGAGGAAGAAACAACCAAATTGAATTGGATTATTGCAATGCCTCTTATTTTGGATTCATCAATTCGGCTTTTGTAGATGCTGATTATTCTAAAGTGGAAATCGACCGATCAAACCGCATTGAATTAAATACAGATTACACCTCTACTAGCTTTGGGAATGTGATTAAACTTGACTATGATATCGACTACGGAAATTTAGAAATTGAAGAGGCAGGTGAAGTACATGGAATCAGTGATTATGTGGGAATTCGAATCAATTATCTATTCGAATCATTAGTTGCCGATTCTGACTACGGTTCTATTAAAATTATGGATACGGATCCAGAGGCCTCCGGTATTGAAATAAATTCAGACTACACAGGGATTAAAATTGGGGTGAATCCACAATGGGATTTTAATTTTGAGTTCAATGGCTCTTATGGCGATGTCAAAGGAAAAGATTTATTGAACTTAACTCAGGTCATCCAAAAAAATACGAGTAAGTCTTATAAAGGCTATCATCTCGATCAAAGCAGTTCAAATCTGATTAACATTTCTATGGATTACGGTGGGTTACGTCTTGAACAAACATCAAATTAAATCGCCTTATGAAATCAATTACCACACTATTTGTTTTAGTCTCATCGTTCTTCGTTTATTACAACGTAGAAACTAGTGAAACCAGAGAAGTGGGAAGCTTCGATGGAATCGAAATATCAGGAAATTTTGAGGTTGAATTATACAATGGTAAAGAAGGTAAACTTGAACTGATAGGTTCAGCTGATCAACTGGAAAACATCATTACAAAAGTTGAAAACAACAGGCTTAAAATAAGAATCAAAAAAGGACGATACCTTAAATGGTGGAAACTCTCAAAAGTATATGTCAAAATACCTGTAGAAAAAATTAATTCTTGCGGATTTTCTGGATCAGGTGTCCTTAAAAGCCTAGATGTGTTGCGCTCAGAGCAATTGAATTTAAATGTTTCAGGCTCTGCCAAAGCGTATTATCAAATTGAAACCAATAAACTCAATAGCAGCATTTCCGGTTCAGGCATGATTCAGTTCACAGGTAAGGCAAAACAAAGCGCTTTAAATGTATCGGGGTCAGCAAGCATCAACGCTAAAGATTTAAATACAGAAAAAACTCAAGCCAAAGTATCTGGCTCTGGTCGAATTACCATTTTGAGTTCAGAAGAATTAGACGCCTCAATATGGGGCTCTGGTCGTATTCGTTATTCGGGAAATCCTCAGCGCATTAGCAGTAAGGTTTCAGGATCTGGTCAAATCAGTACTTTTTAGCGCTGTTTGTCACAAAAATTATAGAGCATCATATTTTTCGTTTAGGGTGAATTTAATTGACCCCTTTTACATCTACAGGGATTGCTCACCACAAAATAAGGACTCTTAATACGCTTTAGAACAAATCTAATTCTTGTCTTTTGTGATAATTCATGAGGCTTTTGAGTAAAATTGCTCCGATTCCAAAAAAGACACCCATACAAATAGCTGCAATTCTCATACTTCCCGTTGATTGCGCTAAATATCCAAAAATAAAAGTACCAATGATGATTCCAATTTTTTCAGAGACTTCGAAATAACTAAAATAAGAGGTTGTATCTGTGGTATCCGGAAGGTATTGAGAATACGTTGATCTCGACAAGGTTTGAATACTGCCCATTACAAGTCCAACCAAACCTGCCGCTAAATAAAATTCATATGGAGTAACCACAAAGTAGGCATATACGCAAAGTAACATCCAAAAAATATTTATGTAGATCAATAATTTGACATTTGGGATTCTTTTGGACAATCTCGCTGTGATTACAGAACCTATTATTGCAACGAGTTGAATCAACAAAATGCTCACAATCAAACCAACGGTGCGTTCTTGGTCACCGCCCCACTCTATTTCAGATTCTCCGAAATAAGCTGCTATTAAAAGTATGGTTTGCACCGCCATTGAGTACACAAAGAAGGCTTTGAGGTATTTTTTTAAAAAGGGTGCTTGAGCAATTTCTTTGTTAACCGATTGTAACTCTCGCAAACCTCCAAGAACAATGTGTTTACGCTCGCCTTCTTTTTTCTCTCCACTCGGCAAATATTTAAAGGTGTATTGACTAAAAAGCGCCCACCACAATCCTACTGTAATGAAAGAGTATCGCATGGCTACAACCTCAGCGGGTTGAGTCTCTGTTCCACTAATGCCTACTTTATCGGGAAACATAACCATAAAAAGGTTAAAAACCAGAAGCAGCACTGAGCCAATATACCCCATAGAAAACCCCTTTGCACTTATAGCGTCTTGTTGATTTTTATGTGCAACGTCGGGTAAAAATGAATTGTACATGGCCAAACTCAGCCAATAAAATACTAATCCAAAAAAATAGAATCCAAGACTGATATAAATTGACTCAAGAGAGAAAAAATAAAGAGATCCCGCACATAAAGCTCCTGCATAACAAAAAAACCTCATAAAGGTCTTTTTGTTCCCTAAATAATCAGCTACTCCAGAGACGAGAGAAGTTACTAAAGCAACCACTACAAATGCAGCGGAAGTAACATAGGAAATTAACGGTCCTCTTTCGAGTACCATTCCAAAAAACTCAACACTCTCTACCTCAGCTAATCGAAAAAGAGCCCCATAAAAAATAGGGAAAACGGCAGAAGTTATGACCAATGAATAAACAGAATTGGCCCAGTCATAGAAAGCCCAAGCGTTCAGAACCTTTTTGGAACCTTTTTCAAATTGAATTGCACTCATCTCGCTCTTCTTAGTGAGAGAAAGGTACAAAATTTAGTTGGCGATGATATGTATCTCTGAAAAATCCTTTGGAACACAAATCTCGTAAGGTGAAGAGCCACTGTACTTCGATAGGCTAACCTCTTCATTATCGATCTCGAGCTTTTTAATTTGGAAAGGTAAGCCGTGAAAAACAATTCTTATATTCTCGTAATCTGTTATGAACTTTCCGTCCTTGAATTGCTGAATTACAAGTTCCTTGGGTCTTCCTTTCATTCGAAATTTACGCAATGCAAATCGATTTTTTTTGTAATCGTATCCATCTTGATTATCCTCATAAACGACAGATCGCTCTACTCCGTTTATGTAATAAGCATCGAGACGCAGTTCTTCAATTTTCTTTTCCCCTACATATTGCTGAACTGGATATTTGGGTATTAATGCTCCAGCTTTTACGAATAGTGGAATTTTACTCAATCCAGTTTCTATATATTTTTCAACACCGCCAATCTCAAGCTCATCTGTCCAGTAATTGTACCATTCACCTTTAGGAAAATACATTCGCCTACCCGTAGCATTAGGTTCTTGAATAGGGCACACCAACATTTGGTCTCCAAACATAAATTCGTCTGTTCTAAAATAGGTTTGGGTGTCTTCTTGTTCCTGATAGACCATAGACTGAATCATCGGAACTCCCTCTGTGCTGTATTTGTAAAATGCCGTGTATAAATACGGTAACAATTCATATCTCAAGTTGATAAATTCCCTAACATGAGTCAATATATCTTCTCCGAAAGACCAAGGTTCTTGATCTCCGTGATCTCCACTAGAATGAACTCTGCAAAACGGATGAAAAACAGCCATTTGGATCCAACGTAAAAATAATTCTCCGCTTGGTTGTTCTGCAAAACCTCCGATGTCTGATCCCACAAAAGAATATCCACTCATACACATTCGCTGCACCTGAGCATTAGCGATAAAAAGATGTTCCCATGTGGCTACATTATCACCAGTCCAAGTTGAGGCGTATCTCTGCGTTCCTGCGTAAGCCGCTCTTGTAATAACAAATGGCCTTCGCGGAAAACTATGCTTTTTGACTCCTTCATAGGTGGCTCTAACCATCTGCATGCCGTAAACGTTATGCCCTTTTCTATGACTACAAGGATGTCCATCGTAATTGTGACGAATATCTAGATTAGCGGTCTTACTTGGAACATCCATTACAGCTGGCTCGTTCATGTCATTCCAAACCCCTTGAATTCCGATATCACTCATCATCTCCTTGTATAAATCAGCCCACCATTCGCGCACTTTAGGATCTGTAAAATCAGGAAATTTACATTCTCCCGGCCAAACCTTTCCTTTGAAATGCGTTCCATCAGCTCTTCGACAGAAATAGCCTTTTTGATTGGCCTCGTTATACACCCAATACTTGCGATCTATTTTGATGCCTGGATCAATCATGGTCACCAATTTAAAACCTTCAGTCTTTAGGTCTTCTAAAAGTTTTTTTGGATCGGGAAATCGCTCTTCATCCCATGTAAAACACCTGAACCCGTCCATATAGTCAATGTCTAAATAAATGGCATCGCAGGGAATTTGCTTTTCTCTAAAAGTTTGAGCAATGGACCTCACTTGACTGTCTGGAAAGTAACTCCATTTAGATTGGTGAAAACCAAGTGCCCATAAGGGTGGCAATTCAGGAGTTCCTGTTAGCGAGGAATAGGCCTCAACCACCTGAGCCATATTAGGACCGTAAAAGAAATAATAATTCATCTCTCCACCTTCAGCCCAAAAACTTGTGACGTTGCGCTTGTCGTGTCCGAAATCAAAAAAACTTTGAAAGCTATTGTCAAAAAATACGCCGTATGCTTTTTGGTGATGAAGACCAATATAAAATGGGATCGCTTTATAGAGTGGCTCTTGATCTTTCCCAAAGGCATATTGATCGGTAACCCAGTTTTCAACTTTTCTTCCTTTGAGATTGATATGTGAAGCTTTGTCTCCCATTCCATAATAGGACTCGGCTGCCTGAGAAACCTTACTCATTTTTACGCGGTTACCCCCTTGGTCGTAATTTTCTTCCCAATGAAAACCAACCTCATCGTTTAGAATAATTTCTCCTTCTTTATCGGTGATGCAAACTTTTAAATTACTCTTGTTCACGTAAATCAAAAGTTTCGAAGTTTCTATGACGAACTCCAATTCTTTTTCTTCGAAGGATAGGGCGTTATATCCAGTGGTGAAATCCGGTGCTATCGCATACGAAAAATCAGCCTCAAAATCGTAATCCACCGCATATCTAAATCGAATCAACGAATCTCTAAGCACACTGAGTTTTAGTATGACACCATTTTCTGAAGTAAAGAAAAAATCATCTTTTTCCTTGTAGAAATTGTCAAGTTGATTAGGAAAGTTGTTTCCTTTCTGTTCGAGAAAAGTATTGGTGATCATTAGTGAACGGGTTTAAAAATTTGAACTCCCAAAGGTGCCAAATCTACAGAAAATGATTGAGGTTGACCCTGCCATGGGTGCTCTTGTATCGAGATTTTAGTGTTTTTTAGACCACTTCCCCCGAAATGTTCTTGGTCAGAATTTAAAACTTCAACCAAAGATTTAGCCCCCGGACAACCCAATCGGTATCCATTTCTAGGACTTGGTGTAAAATTACAACTCACAATGAGATAGTCTTCAGGATGTTTACCTTTTCGTATAAATGAAATCACACTGTTGGCAGCATCATCATAGGTCAACCACTCAAAGCCTTCGGCTGAGAATTGCTGCTGGTAAAGCGCGGTTTGTGAGGTGTATAAATGATTTAAGGATTTGATCCATGTTTGCATTTGATGGTGAAATGCATGGTCCAACAAATGCCACATCAATGAGGTTTCAAAATCCCATTCTTCAGACTGACCAAATTCGGCTCCCATAAAATGAAGCTTAGCTCCGGGATGGGCGAAATATAGCCCCATCAAACACCTCAAATTGGCGAATCGCTGCCACTCGTCTCCTGGCATTCTGTATAACAAGGAGCGTTTACCGTATACCACTTCATCATGTGACAATGGCAACATGAAGTTTTCACTAAAAGCATAAGCCAATGAGAAAGTGATGTCATTTTGATGGTAAGAACGGTGAATAGGGTCTTTTTTGAAATATTCTAAGGTGTCATTCATCCAGCCCATCATCCATTTCATTCCAAAACCCAATCCTCCTGCGTCAACAGGTTTACTCACTCCACTAAAAGAGGTTGATTCTTCGGCGATCATTTGGACGTGAGGATGAAATTCATACACAGCGGTGTTCAATTCCTTCAAAAAAGAAATAGCGGCCAGATTTTCATTTCCTCCAAACTCGTTTGGTTCCCACTCACCTTCTTCTCTGGAGTAATCCAAATAAAGCATTGATGCTACAGCATCTACACGCAATCCGTCAATATGATATTCCTCTAACCAAAAAAGGGCATTAGAAATCAAAAATGACCGTACCTCATTTCGTTCGTAATTAAAGATCAGACTTTTCCAATCCGGGTGAAAACCTTTGTTACGATCGGGATGTTCGTATAAATGTGTTCCATCAAATAGGCCTAAACCGTGCTTGTCTTCGGGAAAATGTGAAGGAACCCAATCTAGATATACACCAATACCCGCCTTATGAAAAGCATTGACCAAAAACTTGAACTCGTCAGGATCTCCAAATCTTGAAGTAGGTGCAAAATAACCAGTAACTTGGTAGCCCCATGAAGGATCGTAAGGATGCTCCATAACTGGCATGAATTCAACATGAGTGTAGCCCATTTCTCGAACATAAGAAACCAATTCTTCAGCCATTTGCGTGTAGCTCAACATTTTCCAACCCTCCTCTTTTTTCCAAGAACCCAAATGCACTTCGTACACCGAAATTGGAGCGTCTAAGGCATTAGTTTCTGCTCTGCTTTGGATGAAGTTTTCATCAGACCATTTGAATTCGGTGCGATGAACAACCGAGGCCGTATTTGGTCTTAATTCAGCTTGTCGCGCAAAAGGATCCGCTTTTTGCACCGCACCTTGAGTAAATTCAGAACTGATACTGTACTTGTATACCTCACCTTGATCAAGGCCAGGAATAAAACCTTCCCAAATACCACTGCTATCCCATCTCACATTTAATGGATGCTCATCAGCATTCCAAAAATTAAAATTTCCAACTACATTTACTTTTTGAGCAGCAGGTGCCCAAACCGCAAAATAGACCCCAGAAACACCATTGAGTTCAATGCAGTGAGCGCCCATTTTTTCATGGAGTTTATAGTGTTTACCTGACTTAAAAAGATCTATATCAAAATCAGTAAACAGCGAATGAGAAACGACTTTATTCATTTAAATTTTCGCATTTAAGCTGCAATAATACGCACTTTTGAGTGGATTGATAAATCACCGTTAAACATTTTGGCAAGCTTTTTGTTTATGTTAAAATAGTAACATTAAAACTATGAATTATGAAACAGATTTACCTTTTATTCGCTTTATTGACAGTATTAGTATTTTCAGCATGTGAAGGGCCAATGGGTCCAGCTGGTAGAGATGGTTTTGATGGACTTGATGGCCGTGATGGTTCAGATGGGGTCAATACACTAAGTCAGGTTATTGAAATTCAAACCTCTTTTGATGCAAATAATGGCTACGAACAACTTTACACTTTTCCACAAAGTGTTCAAGTGTTCGAATCCGATTTGATTCTTGTGTATTTACTTTTTGAGCAAACCACAGACAATCAAGGGAATGCAATAGATGTTTGGAGATTAATGCCACAAACTCGAATACTCGATCAAGGCTTGTTGCAATACAATTACGATCATACATTTATAGATGTCCGCCTTTTTTTAGAGTCTGATTTTGATTTGAGCCTTTTAGGTGCTGGTGATTTGGAAAATCAAATTTTTAGAATCGCTGTTGTTCCAGGTGAATATGCAAATGCAGGAAAAATGAATCTTTCATCTCTTGAAGAAGTCATGCACATTTTAAATGTTGAAGAAAAAGACGTTTCAAGAGTCCTTCTGAATTGATATTTTAGCAAAAAAAAGTTATGAAATTGAAAACACTACTATTGGTAGCATTGGCCGGGAGTATGAATTTACTCTCGGCTCAATTGCATGAAGAAATTGTTGTGGACGAAAACTTTAGTCCGAAAGTCATTAAATCAGAAGTGCAGTGGAAAAAAGAACTCAGTTCTAGTCAATATCGCGTGCTCAGACAAGCGGGAACAGAATACGCATTTACAAGTGAATTACTCGACAACAAAGAAGAAGGTACCTATCACTGTGCAGCCTGTGAGGCGCCACTTTTTGAGTCAGAATACAAATACGATTCAGGTTCAGGCTGGCCCTCTTTCGATCGTCCAATAAAAGGTGCAATCGCATATGATGTTGATTACAACATCGGCGTTCAACGAATAGAAGAGAAATGCGCTAATTGCGGCAGTCACCTAGGTCACGTATTTAACGATGGACCTATTAGAACAACAGGTAAACGCCACTGTATTAATGGCGTAGCTTTAAAATTTATTCCCAATGGAAAATAGACAACCATTGGAAAATGCTGCTTCTAGGCAAGAAGAAGATTGGAGAGAACAACTCGATGAGCTTAGTTACGCTGTACTGAGAGAAAGTGCCACTGAATCTCCTTTTACAGGAAAATACTACAGGCATAACGACGATGGACATTATTATTGCAAGGCTTGTAACGCCCTACTTTTTGAAAGTGATCATAAATTTGATTCAGGTTGTGGATGGCCTTCTTTTGATCAGGCCGTCGAGGGCGCAATTAGTTATGTACAAGACAAGAGCTATGGAATGATTCGCACCGAAACCAAATGCGCGAACTGTAATAGCCACCTCGGACACGTATTTGACGATGGTCCAAGAGAAACCACTGGTAAACGTTATTGCATCAATTCGGTTTGTTTGGATTTTGACAAAAAAATCTAAGTTAAAAATGTCGCTTTATTGATTACTTTTGCCTCACGAAATTAATTTAAAAGACATTTGATATGAGTCAATTTGATGTTGTCGTTTTAGGTAGTGGACCTGGTGGATACGTAACGGCGATAAGAGCCTCGCAATTAGGACTTCGCACGGCGATTGTAGAAAAAGAGAATCTTGGAGGTGTATGCTTAAATTGGGGATGTATTCCAACAAAGGCTCTTTTGAAATCTGCCCAAGTTTTTAATTACCTCAACCACGCAGAAGATTACGGGCTTCAAGCTGAATCGGTTTCATATGATTTTGGAAAAGTGATTAAACGCTCACGTGGTGTTGCAGATGGAATGAGCAAAGGTGTTCAATTTTTGATGAAAAAGAACAAAATTGAAGTCATTGAAGGGTATGGAAAACTCCTCACAGGCAAACGCGTTGAGGTCACTCAAGATGAGAACAAACAAATTATTTCTGCCGATCATATCATTATAGCAACAGGAGCCCGCTCAAGGGAACTACCTAGTCTACCACAAGACGGAAAAAAAGTAATCGGTTACCGAAAGGCAATGACTTTAAAGAAGCAGCCGAAAAAAATGATTATTGTTGGTAGTGGTGCAATCGGAATTGAATTCGCCTACTTCTACAACGCAATGGGGACAGAAGTAGTTGTGGTCGAATACATGCCAAGAATTGTTCCTGTAGAAGATGAAGAAATATCAAAACAACTCGAAAAAAGCTTTAAAAAAGCCGGAGTCAAAATAAAAACTAATGCTGAAGTTACCTCTGTTGACACCTCAGGTGACGGAGTAATCGCACACGTCAAAACCGCCAAAGGCGAAGAGCAAATCGAGGCTGATCTAGTCTTGTCAGCTGTCGGTATCAAATCAAATATTGAAAATATTGGATTGGAAGATGTCGGAATCATTACAGATAGAGACAAAATCCAAGTAGATGCTTATTACAGAACTAATATTCCAGGTTATTACGCGATTGGTGATGTCACTCCAGGTCAAGCTTTGGCCCACGTGGCCTCTGCAGAGGGAATCTTATGCGTTGAAAAAATAGCTGGTATGCATGTTGAACCTATCGACTATGGTAATATCCCTGGATGTACGTATTGTGCTCCAGAAGTAGCTTCTGTTGGACTTACTGAAAATAAAGCAATAGAAGAAGGATACGAGATCAAGGTTGGTAAATTTCCATTCTCAGCAAGCGGAAAGGCTCAAGCCTCAGGTCACGCAGATGGTTTCGTAAAAGTCATATTTGACGCCAAATACGGTGAATGGCTTGGATGTCATATGATTGGTGCGGGAGTAACTGATATGATTGCCGAAGCAGTGGTTGCAAGAAAACTTGAAACTACTGGACATGAAATTTTAAAGGCAGTTCACCCTCACCCAACAATGAGTGAAGCAGTCATGGAAGCCGTAGCCGCAGCTTACGACGAAGTTATTCACCTCTAAGTAAGAAAGAAGATACGGCTAGTATATAACTTTGAATTCCAAAGCCTAAAATCACCCCTTTAGCATTTGGTGAGATGTAAGAATGATGCCTGAATTCCTCTCTTGCGTAAGTGTTGGAGATATGAACTTCAATGACATCAGTACTTACGGCTGATACCGCATCTCCAATTCCGACAGAGGTATGGGTATATGCCCCGGCATTTAGTATTATTCCGTCATGATCAAAACCAACTTGTTGGATATAATCAATCAATTCACCCTCAATATTGGACTGAAGAAAAGTAAACTCAACCCCTGGAAATCGATTTGTTAAGCCCTGCATGGCTTCTTCTAAAGAAGTTGAACCATAAATTTCAGGCTCTCGCTTTCCGAGCATATTTAAATTAGGTCCGTTAATTATTGCTATTTTCATGTAATACTTTAGTTATGTCCTGGCACGATTACTTGCAAGATTACATATTTTATCTAAAAATGGAGCGCGGTTTAAGTCAGAATTCCGTTGAAAATTATCATTTTGACGTAAAACGCTTTGTTTCATTCTGCCAAGGACAAGTACATTTAACCCATCCCCAACAGGTTCAACTAGAAGATTTAGAGCGTTTCTTAACTGAGGTTTCCAAGGAACTTACCGCTAGAAGCCGAGCTCGACTCTTATCGGGTCTAAAAAGTTTTTTTTCGTACCTAAGCTTTGAAAATATCATTGATGAAAATCCTTGTAGCAGTTTAGAGCTTCCCAAAATAGGTCGAAAATTACCTGTTTTTTTAAGTATTAATGAAATGAATACACTGCTTGATCAAGTCGATTTGAGTGCTGCAGAAGGCGAGCGAAACAAAGCTATTTTCGAGGTCCTATACGGATGTGGTTTAAGGGTATCAGAGCTAGTAGATTTAAAAAAAAGCAATTTGTTTTTTAACGAGGATTTTATTCAAGTAAAAGGAAAAGGAAATAAATCTAGGCTCGTTCCGATTCATAAAGTGACACAGAAATACGTTCTCGCCTATTTTGAAAACAGTCGCAAAAAAGTACCTCCTGTCGAGGGGCACCAAGACTTTGTTTTTGTTAATAGACGAGGCAAACAACTCACACGAGCTATGATTTTTACCTTGGTTAAAAGACAAGCTCAGCACTGTGGAATTCAAAAAAATATTTCTCCACACACCTTTAGACATTCCTTTGCCACTCATCTACTCGAAAGAGGTGCCGACTTGAGGGCAATTCAACTTATGCTAGGTCATGAAAGCATAACGACTACAGAAGTTTATGTTCATACCACAAGGGATTACCTCAAAAATATGCTAGACGAAATTCATCCGAGACTCGATTTGGAATCCTCCTAAAATCTATTTTTTGAAGTATCTTTCTACTTCATCTAATAAAAACACTATGAAAAGTTTAAAACAAATCGTCCTTCTTCCGCTTTTACTTTGCAGTTTTACACTAACGGCCCAAAAGTCAAAGGCAGAAATCATCAAAGGCATAGATAAAGGCTACGACAAATACGCCTCAATTGCTCAACAAATTTGGGAATACGCAGAGATGGGCTATCAAGAATATAAAAGCAGCGCCACCTTAATCGATCTTTTAAGAGAAGAAAAATTCAATATTCAAAAAAGTGTTGCCGACATTCCAACGGCATTTGTTGCTGAGTATGGTTCAGGTGGTCCTGTAATCGCAATCTTAGGAGAATTTGATGCCTTACCAGGCTTATCACAAAAAGCACAGCCTTATAAAGAAAGTGCCGGGGGTATTGGAGGTCATGCCTGTGGGCATCACTTATTCGGTACAGCTTCGTCTGCAGCAGCTATAGCAGTTAAAAACTATATTATATCCAATAAAATTGACGCTACTATTCGTTTTTATGGAACTCCTGCCGAAGAAGGTGGTGGAGCAAAAGTATATATGGCCAGAGCCGGTTTATTTGACGATGTTGATGCCGTGATTCACTGGCACCCAGGAGCTTCAAATGATGCCAGCGAAGGAGCAGCTCTTGCCAATATTTCGGCCAAATTTAGATTTTCTGGAATCTCTTCACATGCTGCTGCTGCTCCAGAAAAAGGTCGATCGGCATTAGATGGTGTTGAAGCAATGAATTATATGGTCAATATGATGCGTGAACACGTTCCTCAAGAAACGCGTATTCACTATGTCATCACAGACGGTGGAAAGGCTCCAAATGTTATTCCTGATTTTGCTGAAGTTTATTACTATTCGAGACACAACAGTCGCGATGTGGTGAGAGATGTATTTAATCGAATTGTTCTGGCGGCCGAAGGAGCAGCAAAAGGAACAGAGACTGAAATGAGCTACGAAATTGTAAATGGAGTTCACGAGATACTCCCAAATACCGTTCTACAACGGGTAATGCACAAAAATTTGGAGGCTATCGGTGGTTTTGAATATACCCCTTCAGAAAAAACCTTTGCCGATCAAATAGCACAATCAATGGGAATGTCAGAAGCAGATGCAGAGGTAGCCTTGAATGTTCAGCCCTATAAATCAGCCGGGCGTGCCTTTGGCTCAACCGATGTTGGTGATGTCAGTTTTGTAGCCCCAACCGTAGGTCTGAGAACAGCGACTTGGGTTCCAGGCACTCCAGCGCATTCATGGCAAGCGGTTGCTGCAGGAGGAACATCCATTGGGTTTAAAGGAATGATGGTAGCTGCTCGGACAATGGCCTCCACCGTTATTGATTTACTCGATCAGCCTGAATACTTAAGAGATGCTCAAAACGAATTTGAGAAGAGAAGAGGAGCAGATTTTAAATATGTACCGCTACTTGGAAATCGTCCCCCAGCATTAGATTACAGAAATTAATCTTGTGGTTTAACTTTTATCAATGATGGATGTTGTTCTATGGCGAAGGCCAATTCGTTCATGATTTCATCTACATCCATAGTGTCGAAATCTAACATTAGAGGTGCTTTGACTTTCATAGTCTGAAGTACCTCTTTCTTTTTTATATACAATCCCTTTTTATCAAAGGATCTTCTAAAACCGTCAATAACCACAGGAACAACAATTGGCTTATACTTTTTGATAATGTGTGCTGTTCCTTTTCGCAAAGGTGCCCAAGCCCTTGTAGTTCCCTGAGGAAAAGTAATTACCCAACCGTCATTGATAGCTATTCCAATATTAGAAATATCACTCATTTTTACTTGTCTATTAACTTCTTGACCAGAGGCTCTCCACGTTCTCTCGACACTAATTGATCCGGCATATGCGAACAATTTGGTTAAAAGACTTTTCTTCATCGTCTCCTTGGCTGCGATGTAATAAATATTAAGTTTTGGTTGATAGAGATACAAGACGTTTTTAATGGAATCGTTTCGACCGGTCAGGGCTGCATTAAATACGTGATACATAGCAATTACATCAGCAAAATAAGTTTGATGATTACTGACAAAAAGCACCTTCTTATCGGGAAGCATTCTTAAAATTTCCGAACCTTCAATACTTAACTCATTGAATTTGCGATACCTAGAATGCGTTACCGCACCTGCCATCCAAATAAGAATTCTTTTTAAAACTAAATAATGTCCAAAAGGATTTTTCTTCAAAAATGTTTATTTAAAACAGCGCTAAAGTACAAAGTCTCCTCTAGTTGTCTTTCTAAAAAGACTTAAAATTTCTGAAATCATCATTGCAGTTGCTCCCCAAATGATTTCATTTTCGAACTTATAACAAGGTACTTCTACTTCTATTCCATAGGATGTACTCACCCTATGTCTTGTTACTATGGACCCAGTATACAATAATTCGAAAGGAATAGAAATAACGTTTTCCACTTCGCGCGAACAGGTTTGAAAAGCAGGTTGTTCTTTGACTAATCCTACATAAGGTTGAACTCTAAAATTACTAGGAGGAATATAAATACTGCTCATAGGAAACACTTCTTCTATAAACTCATGTTGTATTCCAACTTCTTCGAAGGTCTCTCGATAAGCAGTCTGTAAAAGAGTATTGTCGGTTTCGGCGAACTTACCTCCTGGAAAAGAAATTTGCGAAGAATGTACTCCTTTATAGGGCTTTCTTTTTATCAATAGTAAGAGCGTTTCATTTGTGGGGCCTGGGTAAAATAACGCAAAAACGGCAGCCTGCTTTGCTCTTTGTTTTTTTTTGCGCGCCAGAAGCGCTAATTGCTTGCGACCAGGAGGTGACATCAGAACTTGAGCTTTCTCGCCCGGAAGTGCCATATATCTCACTTTCTTAGTAACTTTAATAAATAAATCAAACTGCATGAAAAAACCTCTTTTTCGTCTAGCGTTTTACTTTTTTGGATTTCTTCTAACCCTATCTTGCCAAGATACTAAGTCTTCAAATCAAAAAGAAATCACTGTTGAGCAAGCGAAACAAACTGAAAGCGTTGAAAAAAGTGTTGAAAATGAGGAGTTAAAAGAACAGGAGCTATTTAAACTTAGCGAAGAAAACGCAATTTCTTTTTTTTACGACTACGAGAAAACATTAACCGAAAATAAAGTAAAACTAACCACTTCTATGGGTAGCTTTACCATTGAACTTTTCGAGAATGTACCCTATCACAGGGCTAATTTTATTTTTTTAGCTAAAAAGGGGTATTTCGACAATACGATGTTTCACCGAGTGGTTCAGAATTTTATCATTCAAGGAGGTAACGCAGACAATCAGCAAACCGCAAAAAAAAGAAGTGAAATAGGTCGATACTTATTACCTCCTGATACCAAAAAAGGACATCAGCATCACCGTGGAGTGATTTCGATGCCCAGCAGTGATCGTGACAATCCGCATAAACTGGCCTCACCCTATGAATTTTTTATAGTAGTCACCAAACCAGGATCCTATCATTTAGACGGAGATTATACTGCTTTTGGCAAGGTAATTGATGGAATGGAAGTGGTTGATCGTATCAATAAGGTTGAGGTTGATGCAGGTGATTGGCCGATGCAAAATGTATACATTTTGAAAGCAGAAGCATTTTAAATTAAATCATAATGAAATTGAAAAACACCCAAATTAAATCCATTGTACTTGTTTTAATAATGAGTACCACCTCCTTATTTGCACAAGATTTCAAAACCGTGAAAGGTATTGTGAAATCAGCAGAAAGCAAACAAGTACTTGAGTTCGCATCAATTCAATTGATGGGAACCGAACTAAAAACAATAAGTAATACCGAAGGTACTTTTGAAATTAAAGTCCCCTTATCGGTCAAAAATGCCCAATTACGTATTTCTTTTTTGGGATATGCCGATCGCGTTTTCAGTGTCGATCAATTTGACACCAAAGAAAAAGTCATCGAGTTGTTCAGTCAGGTTACAGAACTTGAAGGCGTTGAACTAGAGCGCTTAACCGATCTTAAAAACCTTATCCAAACTTCCCTTGAGCGCAAAGAGTCTTATGTTCAAGATGCTCAACGATTGACAACATTTTACAGAGAGACTATTAAAAAAGGAAATAAAAATGCAGCTTTAGCTGAGGCGGTTAACTACGTCTACAAAGCGCCCTATCAAAATAGTCAACTAGATAGAATTTCATTGATAAAATCAAGAAAACAAACGGACTATAGTCGTTTAGATACCGTGGCGCTGAAACTGCAAGGAGGCCCATTCAATGCCCTGTTTATAGACTTAGTGAAATACCCCAGATATATTTTTGAAGGCGACCTAATCGATGCTTATAACTATACCTTGGTAGAGCAAAATTATCAAGATCAAGATCTGATCTACACCATCGCCTTTGAACCTATACAAGTAAATCGAGAATACATGTATAAGGGAACACTAAAAATCAACGCCTCTAAAGTGCAGCTGTTACAGGCTTCTTATGCGTTAAATATCATTGATCCCGATAGAGCCGCTCAACTTTTTGTCAGAAAAAAACCATCAAACTTAAGAGTTTGGCCAAAACAGGTTAATTATTTCGTCAATTACGGATTGTACAAGGAGAAGGGGATTTACAATTACAGTAATGTCAATATGAGTTTTGCTGTCAATTACAAGAGAAAGATTTTTAACAAAAACTTTACCCTAAAGGCGGAAATGGCCACAACGGACATCAAACCAATTGAAAGCACTAAAATTGAAAAAGACAATCGCTTCAAAACCTCGATCATTTTAGTCGATCAAGCAGAAGGATTTTCAGATCCCGATTTTTGGGGTGCCTTTAACATTATAGAGCCCGAGAAATCCATTGAAGTCGCCATTAGAAAAATTCAAAGAAAATTGAGACAACTAAATTAATCTAGCTTGTTAAACTTCAATCGCTGCAAATGCATTTATTGTTGAGCGAATAATCGATGTGCATTCCAGAAGCTCTTCTCTAGAGATGATAAGTGGAGGAGCAAATCGTATAATATTACCGTGAGTGGGCTTAGCAATAAGCCCATTTTCTTTTAAGGCAAGACATATATTCCAGGCCGTATCACTTTCTTCTGTATCGTTGATGAGAATAGCGTTTAAGAGCCCTTTTCCCCGAATTCCTTTTACTAGAGGATTAGCGGCAACCAAAGTCTGCAACTCTGATCTAAACAGCTCTCCTAACTCAGAGGCATTTTTGGCTAATTTTTCATCTTTAATCACACTAAGTGCTTCCATTGCGACTGCTGCCGCTACAGGGTTTCCACCAAATGTACTTCCGTGACTTCCAGGAGTAATCACATCCATAATGTCGTTATTGGCCAATACGGCTGAAACCGGATAGGTCCCACCAGAAAGTGCTTTTCCTAAAACAAGGATGTCTGGCTTGACCTCAGGTTCACCACTGCAGTGTCTGTCACTACAGGTGCAATTTCCACAGGTGGCCAATAACTTCCCCGTACGAGCAATACCTGTCTGCACCTCATCTGCAATGAAGAGCACATTGTATTTTTCACATAAGGCTTTTGCCTGTTTCAAATACGAATCTGATGGCACATAAACTCCAGCTTCTCCTTGTATTGGTTCTACAAGAAATCCAGCGATATTAGAATCTTTTTCCAAAAGTTCTTCTAATGCCTTGAGGTCATCGTAGGCTATAACCTCAAAACCTTGAGTGAAAGGACCAAATTCATTTTTTGCGGTTCGGTCAGTAGAAAAAGAAATAATGGTTGTGGTTCTTCCGTGAAAATTATTTTCACACACTACTATTTTGGCCATTCCCTTAGCGATACCCTTTTTTTGATAACCCCATCTTCGAGCAATTTTCAGGGCTGTTTCAACGGCTTCAGCACCCGTATTCATTGGGAGAAGTTTGTCAAAATTAAAGGTTTCAGTAGCCATTTTTTCATAAGGTCCTAGAACATCGTTATAAAAAGCCCTCGAGGTCAAGGTTAAACGCTCAGACTGGGATATAAGTGCATTTAAAATACGCGGGTGAGAGTGTCCTTGATTCACTGCTGAATAAGCAGACAAGAAATCAAAATACTTTCGTCCTTCCACATCATAAACATAAACTCCTTCACCCTTTGTTAAAACTACTGGTAATGGATGATAATTGTGCGCGCCGTATTTAGCTTCTAAAGCTATCGCCTTTTCAGAAGAATTTGCCCTTGTTGTCATACCGTAAAATTTTGATAAAAATACATCAATTATTAGGTATTAAGTTATTGAGTGAAGAAATAAAAGAGGTTAACTTTGCAGGCCATGGGGCGCAAGAAAAATATTGTTTTAGAGCATATTTCTATTACCGGCACAGCGGCTAAGGGTAAGGCTTTGGCTAAACACGAAGACGGTAGGGTTATTTTTATCAAAGAAGGAGTTCCTGGAGACCTTGTTGATCTTCGCGTAATCAAAAAGCGAAAAAATTACTTTGAGACAGAGATTATCAAAATACACCAAAGAGCTCCTCAAAGAATTACACCTGTTTGCGCTCATTTTGGTATTTGCGGAGGATGTAAGTGGCAACACATGACTTATGAGATGCAGCTAGACCAAAAACAGCAAGAGGTCATTGACAACCTTCAACGCATCGCAAAAGTTAATGTTGAGCAATTCTTTCCTATCAAAGGAGCTGAGGAGACCTTTTTTTACCGAAACAAAATGGAATACTCCTTTTCAGATTCTAGATGGCTCACTCAAGAAGAAATAAACACACAAGAATCCTTTGATAGAAATGCTCTAGGATTTCACGTTCCCGGAAAATGGGATAAAATTGTACAAATCGACAAATGCCACCTCCAAGAGGATATTGCAAATGAGATTAGAAATTTTTGCAAAAAAGAAGGTGAGCGTCAAAAACTCAACTTCTTTAACCCCAGACATCAAACTGGACACTTGCGTACACTTATGATTCGCAATAGCAGTCAGGGGCAATTGATGGTACTCGTACAATTTTATAAAGCGAGCAAAAATGAAATTGAAGGGTATATGCAAGCAATTGCTGAGACGTTTCCAAAAATCCAATCTTTACTTTACACCGTAAACTCAAAAGCTAACGACACCATATACGATCAAGAAATTAATTGTTATAAAGGTGAAGCTTTTATTTTTGAAGAAATGGAAGGGCTTGAATTTAGAATAGACGCCAAATCTTTTTATCAAACCAATTCAAAACAAGCCTATGAACTCTATAAAATCATCAGATCGTTTGCCGATTTAAATGAGAAACAAGTCGTTTATGACTTATACACAGGCACGGGTACTATCGCTCTTTTTCTTGCGGCTCAAGCTAAACGAGTTATTGGGGTGGAATCTGTACCTCAAGCCATTTTAAATGCCAAATGGAACGCCGACCACAATAAAGTAACAAACGTTAGTTTTGAAACAGGTGATATGAAAAAGGTATTCAATGACAGTTTCATTGAGAGGTATGGTAAAGCAGATGTGGTCATCACAGACCCTCCTCGAGATGGTATGCATTCAGATGTTGTGCATCAACTCATCAAACTTTCTGCACCCAGAGTCGTTTATGTAAGTTGTAATTCAGCCACTCAGGCCAGAGATTTAGCCTTATTAGACCCCCATTACAGAGTAGTAAAAAGTCAGGCGGTAGATATGTTTCCACAGACACATCACATTGAAAATGTCGTACTTTTGGAAAAACGAATTTAGTGAGTCAGCGTATCAAACTTTTGCTTTCTATAATGGGTTGTATCCTATTGACCCAGTGTGAAAAAGACGATGTCTGTGTAGAAGGAGATACTGCATTACTTCACATCGCCTTTTACGATAAAGATGCTACTGACGAGCAGCCACTGCCTAAAGTAGTGAATAAGTTAAGGGTTATTTCTGTAGATGAAAATGCCACTGTAAACACCTTTACTGACCGCAGTTCACAAGATGATATTTTAATTCCTTTGGACTCTAGAAAAAATATTGGAGATTTTATTTTAATCTCCAATTCTGCTACAGAAGACAATCTGGAAACTGGACAAATAGAAGATATACGGATTAGCTATACCCCTGAAGCCGTTTATATCTCTAGAGCCTGTGGTTTCGTAGGTCAATACGCTGACCTTGGAATTGAGCAAACAGGACTTTCGAGTTGGATCAGTAGTATTGAAATTAACAACACAAGAATTGATAATAGTGACGAAATTCATGTATCCATATTTCACTAAATCCTTTTGGATGCTAGCGCTTTGTGTTGTGCCTGTAATCGGATGGACACAAGGCCAACCTGATTCTCTGCGAGAACCATCACAAAAGTATGGACTTCGGGCAGGCCTCGATCTTTCTAAACTGTTGAGAACCTCCTTAGACGATGACTATACGGGTTTAGAATTAGTTGGAGATTACAGATTGAGCGAAAAACTATTTGTGGCTGCCGAACTGGGAAGCGAAAATAAAACCACTTTCGAGCGAATTGTCGACCTTCCGCTCTATCGTTACAATTCAAGTGGTGCCTACCTTAAAGCAGGAGTCGATATCAACAATTACAAGAATTGGTTTGGAGAACAAAACCTCATTTACTTTGGACTGCGATACGCTCTATCCACTTTTAAAATGGAAGTATACGAAAGGTATTTATATGATTCGTACCGATATTACGAACCAGACGCATTTGTCTTGTTTTCTGATGAAAAGATAGAATACAATTCTCTTTCAGCGAGTTGGATAGAACTTGTTACAGGTTTTAAAGCAGAAGTGTTGCCCAACATTTATATGGGAATGTCTGCTCGAATCCATTTTTTGCTCTCTTACAATCAACCTGATAATTTTGACAGTCTTTGGATTCCTGGTTTTAACAAAAAAACGGATAATAGTCGCTTTGGGTTGGGCTATAATTATAGTATCAGTTATTTTCTGCCACTCTATAAAAAACCTAAGAAGAATCTCGAAGAGAAGACTTCTTTTTAGTTCCCTCATACATTTGATAGCAGACCAATCTAGATTCTAGAGAACCGTTAAATAACTTAATTTTTTTGGAAGTTCTAAGACCGACATGTTTAATCGCCTCTAAATTTGAACTGATAAACCAGGCTTCACAACCCGTGTATTCTTTTTTAAGCGTATCTCCTATTTTTCCGTAAAAAATGTCATAATCAATAGGAAGACGTTCTCCATAAGGAGGATTAAAAACTAAATGCAATCTATTTTCAGTTGGTCTAGCACTTCTAAAAAAATCAGCCCTTGAAACCTGAATATAATCCTCAAGATTTGCGGCATTGACGTTTTCTTGTGTCTTTCTCACCGCAGAAGGTGCCTTGTCCATGGCATAAATAGGCCTGTTGTGTTCAATGGTCTTATTGAGAGAAGAATTGACAATGGTTTCAAATAAATCTTCATCATAATTATTCCAATTTTTAAAAGCAAAGCGAGTTCTATTGATATTAGCAGGAATATTACAGGCGATCATAGCGGCCTCAATAGCGAGTGTACCACTGCCGCACATTGGATCTAAAAATTCATGTAAACCACTCCAATGCGAATGTAGCAGTAGTCCTGCTGCCAAAACTTCATTAATGGGCGCAATATTTGTGCTTTGTTTATAGCCTCTTAAATGCAATGACCTTCCAGAACTATCCATTGAGATTTGCAGAAAATCATCAACCAGATGCAGTTGGATGCGGATGTCTGGATCTGTTGTATTCACATCAGGACGTTTTTTAAATCGAAGTCTGAATTGATCAACAATCGCATCCTTTGCCTTTTGGGCAACGAAAAGTGAATGTTCAAAAAGAGAACCGAAAACAGTAGCTTGAATAGCAAAGGTTTGCTCAACACCAAAAATACTTGGCCAATCTATCTCTTGCATAGATCGATAAAGGTCCTCTTGATTTGAAATATTCGTTTTTTTGATAGGGACTAATATATTCAAAGCCGTTCGCAAACATAGATTCGCCTTGTACACAAAGCCTAAGTCACCCTTAAAGGTCACCACTCGATTACCTTCTTTGACATCGATAGCTCCGAGTTGCCTTAATTCTTTAGCTAATATCGGCTCGAATCCATAAAGTGTTTTTGCTACGAGGGGTCTATTTTCAGTTTTCATAATTCTGGTAAAAATAGGCTAATTTCGCGAGGAAATAATTGCAAGATTCATGCTGGATATCACGCTTTCTTTTTTGGCCATCTTTATAGGTGTTGGCATTCATTATACCGGTGTTTCTAAATCAAAAAAGGCTACTCAGAGTTTATTGTTATTTAGTGGAGCCTTTTTGTTAGGAACTATCGTTCTGGAGGTCTTACCGTACGTATTTCAGTCCCAATCGAATGCAGGTGTATTTGTATTAGCTGGAATTCTGTTACAGTTATTTTTAGAAACTTTGAGTAAAGGTGTTGAACACGGGCATTTGCACACTAAAAACAGTAAAACCATTATCGTAATGTTTGCACTTTCTATTCATTCCTTTCTAGAAGGAATTCCTATGGGAAAGTTTGACCATTATTTGTTGGCAATTGTCTTACATAAAATTCCTGTAGGCATTGTATTTTATCAATTTCTACGCGCTATAAACCTACAATCGGTGCTTACGTGGCTACTTATCACACTCTTTGCCTTAATGACTCCACTAGGTAGTTTAAGTGCTGAATACTTTGCTTTCTTTAAAAATTTTGAAATTGAATTATTCGCCTTTTCGGCAGGACTATTGATTCATATCGCATCCATAATACTATTTGAATCAGACGATAAACATCAGTTGAACCTAAGAAAGCTCATTGTAGTACTTTTAGGTGTAGGCTTAGCCTATCTACTTTAACACAAAAATTCGGGTTCGATGATTTTCAAAAAGCGCTTTTTGTTCAAAGATTTGGAGGTACCGCTCTTCTAAAAATTTAAGATGTTCTCGATCTCTTGTATTGGTTAAAATCAGTCCTTTTGGATGGTTTTTAATCCACTGATTTAACTCTTGGTATTCCTTAACTACCGGATAGACACGTTGATAATTCACTGGAAAAGCAGCATCCATACGACTAAAAACAATCACATCTTCTTGATTTTGTAGTATAGATTTTGCCTTTTCAACAGGAGAAAATGCTGTGAGTTGAGGGTATATATGACCAAATAATATAAGATACATTAAAATCCATCCCATTGCGGTCAATTGAATGGCCTTAGAGGTGTTCTTCTTCAAATGAAGTACAAATGCAACAATAGAAACAAAGGTCAGTACACACAAATAGAAAGCGAGTAACTTCAATTCATTCAAGGATTCTTCCTGAGCCAACGCAAGATATCCAACAATAGGAAGTGCTGTAGAAAACAACATCAAAAACACAAAAACATAGGTCCAAGTTCTAGGTTGGTTAAACGCGTGCTTAGAATTCAAATACAAGGCAGAAATAACCGCCATAAACGGAACAGCCGGGAGTGTATAATTGGGAAGTTTTGTGCTCGAGAAGCTAAAAATAGTGATGACAATAAGGGCAGATGATATAGAAAATCGAAGTAAATCATTTTTGCCAATCTGAATTTTTAAAAACCGAAAAGACTTGAATAAAACAAGTCCACCAGGAAACAGACCAAGCAAAGCAAATAACCAGGTAATGATAAACAACCCTCCATGCCCTTCTTTTTCTGAACTAAATCGCGAAAGATTGTGATCTAAAAAAAATCC
>JBMYMD010000019.1:231-6281 GCA_049596955.1 Flavobacteriaceae bacterium | reverse complement strand
CTCAGTGAATGCGCCTTGGGTTTCCTTATGAACTAGATAAAACCAAGGAAAGGCGATGAGTAAACTCCATAACAAACCAACTAGTGGCTTAAAAGATCTAATAGTATTCCAATTAAAACGTTTTGACCATATCAAAAAAATACCCATTGCTCCAATAGGAATTAAGAGGGCGATAGGCCCTTTGCTCAAAACACCTAATCCGGCGAGTGTATAAGCCGAAAACAACCATTTAAATTCACGGGTTTGATCAAATAAAAAAATAGACCACAGGCTAGACGTGACAAAAAATATTAAATATGGATCTGGAACAGCCAAGTGAAATTCTTGTACAAAAAACAATGAACTGAGCAATAGACCTAATGTCCAATACGCGGTTTGTTTATTGGTGATTTTACACACAGTAAAAAAGGTGAAAAGAAGACATAAAGCACCGAAAAAAGCTGAAAAAAATCGAGCACCATAGGCATTGACTCCAAACAATTTATAACCTAGACTCATAAAATAATAATGCAGCACAGGTTTGTCGCTTCTCAATTCTCCATTAAAATAAGGGACGATATAAGAGGCGTTTTCGTACATTTCCCTTGCCGCCTCAGCATTTTTAGCTTCGTCTAAGATATAGATAGGATAGGCGCCTGAAAACGAATTCAACAAACTAAAAACAAACAAAAAAAGAAAAATATAAAAGGTCTTTGGGCTGTTCATTTTGTTTTTGACTTAATGATTTTTTGATTCCAAATTGTCTTTTTTACCGATCCTATAATTAAATGTGCTAAATCAAAAGCCAACATTCCAAAAAATGCCCCAAAAACGATATCGATGTAAAAGTGTTGTCCTAGATACATTCGAGAAATGCCCACAAGAACGGCTAGTGAATAACAAACCCATTTACTAGCACTAGAAAAATTGTTATATCCAATTATAAATGAAGCCATAAAAAAGGCTGTTGCCGTATGGCCAGAAGGAAAACTATTCCACTTTCTAATTTTTATATTTTCAATCAGATGCAAAAGATCTGCCTGTGAACGTTCTGTAAAGTAGCTAAAAGGTCTTGGTGCTCCACTTGCCAACCACTGTTTAAATATATGCACAAAAAAGCCATGAAATAAAAAGGCCAGTATTAAAAGGCTCAACCATCTGTAATTGGATTTATATATAATCCAAATTAAAATTAATACCGTCCAAGTTGCGTCTCCAAGTACTGTGACACCACTAAAAAAAAGATCTAAAAAAGAGTTGTGAAAGGACTGGACCCACAACACAACTTCTCCCTTTTGAATAAACGACAGTATACAGAGTGCCAAAATAATTGGGATGTATTTGTACAACAAAAAAGTATCATACCTGAATTTTGTCATGCCTCTTTTTATCCCAGCGAAGTTAAGTAAAGATTTGAGTTGAAAAAGAAAAAAGCCATTTCAAATGAAATGGCTTTTTCTTGTTATAGATGTTTAGGATTAATACCAAACTGCTTCAGAACCATTACTAAATGTTTGTGTTCTAGTTAGTGCATTAGTATCCCCTGGTGTTGGAACAGGAACTACATAAATCAATGCATCACCAAAATCATCATTTGATCGATTCACGTATAATATTTCTGCTCCATTTGGAGAATAGAAAGGATCTGTTTCGTTGTAACCAATTTCTTTACCAGTATTCACTTCAGTAGAAACAAGGGTTGCCATGTCTAAGCTAAAAATTCTGTTATCAAATTTTCTATGCTGCGCATTTTCTTCTCCTGATATATCTGCAGTATAAAGTAAAGACGTTCCGTCAAGTGAGTAATCTAATCCTCCAAGAGCTCCACCTGTACTTGCATAAACCACAGTTTCAGAAAGGTCAGCAGGATTGAAAACTACAATCTCTCCGCCATATCCATCGCTATCTGTTATTACCATTGCGATCTCTCCAGAAGCAGGGTTTACATCTACTTTTGAAATCATACGATCGGCAGAAGTTGTATAAATCGCTTCAGAAAATTTGGTAATTGAGTTTACTGCGTAGAGCTTGTTGAAACGAGGATAATAGATTTTATCCCCTTCATTATTCCAAGCCAATTTAATTTCTTGGTTTCTAAAGCTTCCTGCGGGAACATTTGTAGTGAGCTGTGTTCTACTAAAACCATTAGAATCCATTAAAAAGATTTGATCGTTAGACCCGACGGTTTGAATGTATGCCACTCTGTCTCTCTCTGGACTAACAGCAGGTGCGTAAGTGTTTGAGTTTTTGGTCGTAACATTGACCTCTACTGCATCTGCTTGGTTTCCGCCAGAAATAATTGTATTGTTATTATCCTCTGATCGAACAAATAAGAATCTATTCTCTTCTGAGATTTCTATTTTGAAACTACTAACATTACTTATAACAGAGGGGTTGAATCCATCGCTGCTTGTTACTTGCCAAAAGTACTGAGTACCTAAAACAAGCGCATCTAAAGTAAGTGTAGTATCTGCTAAGTTCTTTCTAGTAATAATTTCGTCAGTAGTACCATTTCTTAATTCAAAGTCATATGAGAGTTCATCACTATCGTTTTTCCCTGAAGTCCATCCAAAAGCGACTTCTGTATTGAATACTGAAGCATTATCAGCAGGGGCCGTGAGAGCAGCTCTATTTGGACCAACATTGTTAGTGTCCTCATCAACCATCTCTATCACAAGAGAATAAGTAGCGCCAGCGGTGACTGTTGCAGGTTCAAACCCTGAGAGGTATCCATCGTATTCTGCTCGTATCGCATAATCTCCCTCAGGCATATCATTAATTGTAAATGCACCTGTTGCATCTGTGAATACAGTAGAAGTGGTAGGCGAAGTACTTACTTTAGCGTTTTCAAGCGGAGCTTGAGTTTCTTCATCTAAGACCGTTCCTGTGAGGGTCCCAAATGTTGCCTGATCTATAAGCTCTGACTCACACGAGATGAGCAATAGCACGGCAAAAATTGAATAAATTGTTTTTTTATTGAAGAGCATCATAATTTCGTTTTTTTCCTAATCTATACTTTATTTGAATTCCCATATTATAAAATCTGTCATTGATGTTACCGAAAACGTTACCATCAATATCATCTGCATTGGTATGGGTATTTTCCATAAACAATGAAACAGATATATCGTCATTTACAACATATTGTAAACCTGCACCATAATGAAACCCAAGAGCATCAGATTTAGCAACATTACTATCGCCATTTAATTGCCCGCTTAGATTTGCCATATATGATCCGCCTCCATAAACGTATGGGGCTAGTTTGTCATAAGGTGAAAACTGAATATTTATTCCCAGTCTAGGTTGCAAGTAGTTTCTTTTAACTCTGGTGGCAGTTAGCTGTGTCATGTTTAAATCACCAACAGCCGTGAAATAATCATTCAATTTGTAATGGTAACTGAATCCTGCAGAAAAGCCTGAAGAAGATTCTGTAATATCATCCATAAGTGTAGGTACTCCAAGTCTCAATGAAACTTGACCGTCATCTGCACTTTTAATTCTTTCTCTGCCGTATAAACCGCGTTTTAATTCTTCTTCTTTAGCTTCTTTGTAATCATTTATTAAAACGGTCTCTGTTTCAACACCATCTTTTGATCTCCAAAGTTTATCTTCTAGTCCTTCAACAATTAGAGAGTACACTGCTTTTTCGATAGCATCTTGAACTGCCAATTGTATGGGCTCATTCTTGGTGATACCTGTTTCAGCTTCCATCAAACGCTCAATTGCAACATATCTAAACAAACTTGCCTCTATAGCTTGAGACAAAATTGTCTTTGAAACATTTACGTTTTTGAGAATACGTCCTGTTGATGTAGAAACAGCTCTCAAGTATATAGTAATTCTATCTTCACGATATTGAGTTCCTCCGCCTACACCAAAGTATCTTGCACCGTATCCTCCAGTTCTAATATTTGAATCGTACGAAACAATTCCTCCTTCTATTAAAACTCCAGCGTAAAGAAGCGGAGCTAATTGGTTTCCAGAGTTTGGTTCATATTCTGTTCTAGTTTGTCTAATGATGTTTCTCTCATTTAAGAGATTGGATAAATTCTCGCGTTCAATAGGTAAAAACCATTGTGAATCTTCAAGAGTTTTTATCAACATCGAAGTCAAACCTTGAGGTACAGCAGTACTAAAACTACTTCCTGCCTCAACTGTTTTATATTGACCTGTTTGATCTTTGAAATTGTATACAGCCACTACGATCGGTTCAGCTGCCTCAGGCAACTCTTGTAGTTGGCTTGAATGATGTGATGTTTCACCAGTTCTAGATTTGGAAGTTTCAATAGGGGGACTAAAATAAGTCACACAAGAACTTGCCGTAAATAGAACAACTAAACACCATAAAAGATTTTTCATAATTTCTGCGTTTTGATGTAAATTTTAGTTAGGGACTATGATTTGGGTTTGATCTCCATTATTGGTATCCAATATATTTACGACCAAGCCGTTTCGCGTTTCAAAAACATCTAAGACTAAAGATCCTACATTAAATACCCCAGGTTTTAAACCGTCGCCTAATTGAGAGTCTAGAAATGAATTTGAAATTTCTCTTAAAACAGAACTATTCAGATCTTCTTGAATCTGCTCTAACTGAGTTTGTTGAGCGAATGGATCGTCTTCTTCTACTTTAAATTTATTCTGTGCTTGTGCTGAACTCAACAACCATGAATAATTAAAATTAGCTCCTCCAAAATTTGGATTTTTGGGGGTATAAACCAATTGTTGAGAATATCCAAAAGCTATGAAGCCGAATACTAATGCTGTTGTAATTAAAAATTTATTCATATTTAAAAGTTTCATCTTTCAATCTATTTTGCTGCTGAAAGTATTGGTTTAACGTTATTACTGTTTGATTTGTTGCTTCTTCGATAAAATTAAATCGAGGTGAGAGGAAAAATTGAAATATTACATCGTCTCCTGCAATCACTTTTATCAAAGTGTTATTAGCAATCGCTAATTCCTCACGAATTTTGACAACTTCAGTACTTTCGACGTTATTCGCCTTAAATTTTAGATAAAATTCACTAAAAAAGTCTCTTCCGCGTTTTGTTTTAGTCTCATCTATAACTAAGGTCCTGAGCAAAGCAGCTTCAAAATCTGATGATCTAGCCACAGTCGTATTGAGTGTACTAATGCTGCTGAGCAGTTCAGATTTTTGGGCGTCAACTACTTCTTGACCTACAATTTTATTGTCCTCATATATCAAAAGGAAACCCACAATATTGTCTGCATTAACAAGACTAGCGTTTATGGTCCCTAAATCAATAAATTCACCATTTCCAATAATTTGGTCTTCAGTCTTTTCTATTCTGTCTACGATCTCATTGTCCTTAGTTTTGGTAACAACGACAGCTTGAAACCTTATACTTTTATCAAATTGTTCTTTATTGAAAACAGAAAAACGAACGGTAATTTCATTTTCGGTTGGTTCAAACTCAATAGATGGACTTACCGTTCTATTTAAAGACGAGTTTTCTTGAGCTCCCACAGAGAGCACAAAGCCAAAAATCAATATGAACAAGTTTACTTTCATTTAATAATTTAAACCTCTTATATACACGTTCTGAGACCCTCTAGAAATAATTGTCATATTATCTATCATTTCATTACTTCCTTGGATACTTATGGTAGATCCTCTTCCATACTGCGTTATATTTCTATTTATGGAACCTCTTAAACTTACTCCAACATCTATCAGCATATTATTGTTACCAAATTGCGTCAATTGGTAATTAACTTTTGGAGCGACCAATGCAACCGCGGCTAAATTAGATTTACCGTCTTGCTTAATATTAACGTCTCCTTGGGATATAATATTATTAGCGACTACATAATTGTAGTTTCCAATTTGAGCTATCGAAGTTTCAGCACTCATTGACTCTGAAAAATTTGGTAGTGCGGATTGAGATAATGTAGGGAATGATGAGGTAGGGTCAGTTTGACTTAAACTAACTATTTGGGCATTCATCACACTGTAGGTTAGGGTGACAAAAAATGTAAATAAGACATATTTTCTCATAATTTAGGATTTTTACAAAAATGCAATTTTGGTTATGTAAAGATTT
>JBMYMD010000019.1:0-221 GCA_049596955.1 Flavobacteriaceae bacterium | reverse complement strand
CATATTGTGCAATTTGAGCTTGTTATTTTCCCTTTGATCGCTGAAATGTAAGAAAATTCTGAATATAAGGATTATAAAAAAACCTCCGCGAGAAGTCTCGGGAGGCTTAGTATTTTCGGAAAATCCGATTTTCTAGGTTCATAACAAAAGTATAACATGTTCTGTCTGAGTAAAATAAAATCCCTTTAACGACACAAATAATCGTTAATGGTGCTGTTCAT
>JBMYMD010000018.1:0-37014 GCA_049596955.1 Flavobacteriaceae bacterium | reverse complement strand
CAATATCATAAGTGGCAGCCCGTATAATGGAGTTTGGTATGCACCTCAAAAAAATTCTTATATGCAGAAATTTTATGAAGATGCTAACTTAAACTATGTGTGGAAAGACCTTGAATATACGGGAAGCCTGCAACTCGATATGGAATTTGTTTTCAATACAGGCAAAAGTGCAAGTATATGGCTAAACTCATCAGAATATCAGTATTTATCATCTTTAGAAAAACTCAACCCTTTAATCTCTGAATTGTCCTCAGTTCAAAATAGCAGGGTTTACAATACTTCCAAATCAAAGGTGAGTGAGGGTGTATTATTTTACGAGAAAGGAGTAGTCCGTCCTGATTTAGTTCTCAAAGATTTGATTCAAATAGGCCATCCAGATCTCCTAACAAAACACAAACTTCAATTTTTTGAAAAACTGCGTAAATGAGAATCAAAATATCCCATAAAAGGCTATTGATGAATCTAATTTTGGGTTCAATTCTACTGTTTTGCTTAAACATTTTTTTGGGATCTGTTAAGCTCTCAATCAAGGAGTTTATCACAGGTTTATATGACACAACCAGCACCAATTATCTGATTATACACTCACTTCGAATCCCAAAAGCTTTAAGCAGTGTTCTAATTGGAATTGGCCTAGGATTAGCTGGATTTTTGATGCAAATTCTATTTAGAAATCCCCTTTCAGGACCTTATGTCTTGGGAGTGACTACAGGTGGAAGTTTAGGGGCCGCCCTTTTTATTTTGGGTAGTTCATTATTTTCTATTGGTTTTCTTCATCCAAAATATGGGATTCCACTTTTTTCGAGTATTGGAAGTTTAACGGTTTTATCGATGATATTGGTCGTCTACAAAAGAATCAAAGACCCCATGACCTTGCTCATAACAGGAATTCTATTCAGTAGTATAAGTGGTGCGGTAATTTCGATACTAGCTTATTTTAGTTCTGCTGAGCGCCTCAGAGAATTTGTTTTTTGGAGTTATGGAAGTACTCATTTAATGAACACTTACGAACTCTTAATTCTAGCCTTAAGTTGTGGTTTATGTCTCGTTTTTGCACTTAAAAACTCAAAGCCACTTGAAGCATTTTTAGCAGGAGATATAATGGCAAAAACATTAGGTGTTGATGTTGATAAAATTAGAGTTCAAATCATTCTTTTTACGGGCTTGACAGTTGGTATCCTGACAGCCTTCGCTGGTCCCGTTGCCTTTGTCGGATTAGTCGTGCCGCATATTTCTAGACAAATTCTAAAAACCTCAAATGTTCAATTGCAGTTGATTTCTGTCTGCTTGACAGGAAGTTTATTTGTTCTTGCCTCTGATATTGTAGCTACTCTACCTAGTAGCGCTATGAGTCTTCCATTAAATGCCGTAACTTCTATTATAGGAGCTCCAATTTTACTTTTTATTGTAATCAAAACCAAACGCTTTATTTTTTAAGTATGATTGTGCTTGATATTGACCAGTTGTATTTTGATGAAGCAAATCCCATTGCTAGAGGTTTAAAATCTTCCTTTTCTAAAGGTCATCTGTATTACATCTATGGAAGAAACGGTATTGGTAAAACAACCCTGTTCAAGACCTTAGCGGGACTGCACCAAGGCTACAAAGGTAAAATCGAAATTGAGAAAACCCCTTTAATTGATTTTTCACCACAAGAACGTGCAAAAAAAATAGCTTTTATGTTTCAAACAGAAACGGTTTATCCTTTTTTTAAAGTGCACGAATACCTCGATTTAGCTAATATTCCCAATGCCGAAAATTCAATTAAAGATGATGAGTATAAGCAGTTTATTACTAAAGGGCTTCAACTAGAGTCATATCTCGATCGCTATTTAAGAGAACTTAGTCAAGGACAATTCCAAAAAGTAAAACTAGCCACCTGTCTCTTACAAATGACAGATTACATTGTGCTTGATGAACCTTTTGTCCATCTTGACTTAATTCAAAAAGAAAGAATGAATATTTTTATTCAAGAATTAGTGACTAATAGAAATAAATGTATTTTATTGAGTACTCATCATTTTGATTTGAACTTCAAAAGCAACAATCACACACTTTGTTTAACTTCGACTCAACTAAAGATTTTAAACAAAAATTCTAAGGAAAGATTAATAGAATTACTCAGCACTTGAAGAATTTGAATAGCATTATAAAAAAAGATGACAAAAATTGACACCGCTGTAGTTATAGGCCTTGGGGTGATGGGTAAAAATCTAGCTCTAAATATTCTCGATAAAAAATTTAAGGTAATCGGTTATGATATAGATTCAAATAAAAGAAATCAAATAACTCATAACCAATATTTTAATATTGACAATTTAAACGATTTAGAAGAATATAATAATACCCCTTTAGCAGTATTTTTAATGCTTCCAGCAGACAAAATAAACGATGAAAATATTGCTGCAATTTTTGCTTTTTTACATCCGGATAGTATAATTATTGATGGAGGTAACTCACATTTCAAAGACAGTATTAGAAGAGTTGATGCTTTTCATGAAATGCACTTTAACTACTTAGGTGTAGGGATTTCAGGAGGAGCACAAGGGGCACTACTAGGCCCTTCTATGATGATAGGGGGTAATGAAACTCAATACAACAAAATAAAACACCTTTTTGAAGCTATCGGCGCCTCATTTGACCAAATAAGCTGCGCTAGGTACGTAGGAGCCTCGGGAGCAGGTCATTTTGTTAAAATGATTCACAACGGCATAGAATATGCACTTATGCAAAGTATTGCAGAAGTGTACGCTTTACTAAAAACTTCAAGAGCCTTTACACCGGAAGAAATTGCGGAATTATTCAAAACTTGGCAAAATTCAGAATTAGATTCATACCTGTTGCGAATTAGCGCCAATATAATTAGTGAAAAAGAACAAAACGATTCTGCATACGTTTTAGACCAAATAAATGATCAGGCCAAACATAAAGGCACAGGAAAATGGGTGTCTCAATTCGCTTTTGATGCTGGTGTGCCAATCAATGGAATTAACGCTGCTCTGGAATCACGCTTTTTATCAAGTGACAAAAGACTTAGAAGCAAAATAAATCGAGTTTATAGTGCAGAATATCAAACCCTAGATAATTTCAAGTCAAAGGAAAGCCTAATTCAGTGGAGTAAAGAACTGTTAGAATTCAACTATATCTTAAGCTTTGCACAAGGAATTGCGGTTATACAGAGAGGCTCTGAAGACTTTAATCTAAACGTAAAATTGACCGAAGTATTGGCAGCATGGATGAACGGCTGTATTATTGAAAGCAAACTCGTTTTTAAGTTGCATAAAATTTACACCGATCAACCCTCATTAGAACATTTACTTTTAGAAAAATCGATTGCACTAAGAATAGAAAAAATCCAAAAAAACAGCAGAAAACTAATAGCTCTTGCTATTGGTAATCAAATACCTTTAAATGTGAGCTCGAATAACATCAGTTATTTTGATTACCTCAAAACAAAACATTCAAGTGCTAACTTAATTCAAGCGCAACGAGATTATTTTGGACAACACGGCTTTGAAAGGATAGATAAAGACGGCATATTTCATTTTTAGTAAACGAAATTATACAAGTCAACTCCTCTGCAGAAGTTTTTAAATGCCAGCTCTACCTCTTATTTAGACAGATACATCTTTCTACGAGAATAAAGATCGTAGAATTCATCTTCTTTCAGATTATCTATAAATAAAATACTCTCTCCAGTACTCTTCATTTCTGGACCGAGATTTTTATTCACATTAGGAAACTTATTAAAAGAAAATACAGGCTGTTTTATGGCATAACCCTTCAATTCTGGATTGAAGTCAAAATCTTTGATTTTTTTGTCTCCCAACATCAATTTCGTCGCATAATTCACATAAGGTTCGCCGTACGCTTTAGATATGAAAGGTACCGTTCTTGAGGCCCTAGGATTTGCTTCAATGATATAGACGACATCATCCTTTATCGCAAATTGAATATTGATTAAACCTACAGTATTAAGAGCGAGGGCGATTTTACGCGTGTGGTCTTTAATTTGTTGCATCACGAACTCTCCCAAATTAAATGGAGGCAATGTAGCATTAGAGTCCCCTGAATGAATACCACAAGGTTCAATGTGCTCCATAATTCCAATGATATAGACGTCTTCTCCATCGCAAATAGCATCTGCTTCTGCTTCGATTGCGCCATCTAAATAGTGATCTAAAAGAAGCTTGTTATTCGGTATGTCTTTGAGTAAATCAATAACGTGTTGCTCTAGCTCTTCTTTATTAATAACGATTTTCATTCCTTGTCCTCCTAAAACATAGGATGGTCTAACCAGAAGAGGAAAATCCAGTGATTCAGATAACTCAATAGCCTGTTGCGCTGTTTCGGCAACTCCAAATTTTGGATAAGGAATGTTGTTTTCAGCTAAAAGTGAAGAAAAACTACCTCTGTCTTCTGCTAAATCTAAAGACTGAAAACTAGTACCTATAATTTTTACACCGTATCTATCCAATTTTTCAGCCAATTTAAGTGCGGTTTGACCTCCTAATTGAACGATGACTCCTTCAGGTTTTTCGTGTTTAATAATATCGTAGATATGCTCCCAAAATACAGGTTCGAAATATAATTTATCAGCAGTATCGAAATCGGTAGATACCGTTTCTGGATTACAATTAATCATAATTGTCTCATACCCGCATTCTGCTGCAGCCAATACCCCATGCACACAACAATAATCAAATTCAATTCCCTGGCCTATTCTATTTGGACCTGAACCCAAAACAATGATTTTTTTTCTGTCACTTGACACACTGTCATTAGCAGTGTATGTGCGACCAGAACTATCTTGAACAGATTCTTCAAAAGTGCTGTAATAATATGGAGTTTGGGCAACAAATTCTGCTGCGCAAGTATCTACAAGTTTATATACTCTATTGATGTTAAGCTTTTCTCTGAGTTGATATACTTGGCTTTCCAAACAGTCTAGCATATGGGCGATTTGTCGATCTGCAAAACCTTTTTGCTTGGCCTCTAGAAGTAATTCTTTGGGTAAATTTTCAACCGAATGCTTAGAAATTTCTTTTTCTAAAATATGCAGCTCTTCGTATTGTTTAAGAAACCACATGTCTATTTTAGTAATCTCGTGGATTGTATTTAAAGGAATACCCATTTGAATAGCATCGTAAATCACAAATACCCTATCCCAACTCGGTATTGTTAATTTGCTGATGATTTGTTCATAATTTTTATAACCCTTTCCATCAGCGCCTAAACCATTTCTTTTGATTTCAAGGGATTGAGTAGCCTTGTGCAAAGCTTCTTGAAATGAACGACCAATTCCCATTACCTCTCCTACGGATTTCATCTGAAGTCCTAAGGTTCGATCTGAACCTTCGAATTTGTCAAAATTCCATCTCGGGATTTTGACAATAACGTAATCTAAGGTAGGCTCAAATAAAGCCGAAGTAGTTTTGGTAATCTGATTTTCGAGTTCGTCTAAAGTGTATCCAATCGCAAGTTTGGCGGCAATTTTCGCAATAGGATAACCTGTTGCTTTTGATGCTAATGCAGAAGAGCGCGAAACCCTAGGATTAATTTCGATGGCGATAATATCCTCTTTTTCGTCTGGGCTCACGGCAAACTGAACATTACATCCTCCAGCAAAATCACCAATACTGCGCATCATTTTTATAGCCATGTCACGCATTCGCTGAAAAGTTGTGTCAGAAAGCGTCATAGCTGGAGCAACAGTAATAGAATCCCCAGTATGTATCCCCATCGGATCCATATTCTCAATGGTACAAATAATAACGACGTTATCATTTTTATCCCTGAGTAATTCTAATTCATATTCTTTCCAACCCATTAAGGCCTTATCAATCATGACCTCGTGGATTGGCGATACTTCTAGACCATGACTCAATTGCTTGTCAAATTCTTCAGGCTTATAAACAATAGAAGCACCTGCTCCCCCAAGTGTGAAAGAGGCTCTAATCACAAGAGGAAATCCAAATTGTTGTGCAATTTCTTTTCCTTTTAAAAAGGAAGTTGCAGAAGCCTGAGGAGGCATACCTATATCAATAGAAAGCATAAGCTCTCTAAATTTTTCTCGGTCTTCCGTAATATTTATAGCATCGATGTCAACCCCAATGATTTCTACGTTAAAATCTTCCCATATACCTTTATCATCAGCTTCTATGCATAGGTTCAAAGCAGTTTGTCCTCCCATTGTGGGTAGAACAGCATCCACATTTGGATGTTTCTTAAGTATTTCAATAATAGACTTGGTGGTCAATGGTCTGAGATAAATATGGTCTGCCATTGATGGATCAGTCATAATCGTTGCAGGATTGCTATTGATAAGTATAGTTTCAATACCATCCTCGCGTAAAGATCGAAGTGCTTGAGATCCTGAATAATCAAATTCACAGGCCTGGCCTATAATTATTGGCCCTGAACCGATAATCAAGATACTGTTTATGTCTTTTCTTTTAGGCATATTCTCTGGGGATTAGTCAAAAAAAAGGTGTTGACCATAAGCAACACCCACTAAAAAAATTTTTTAAAACTAATTATTTTTTATGTCTTGGTTCAGATGATACCGAAAGTTTTTTTCTTCCTTTTGCGCGTCGACTCGCCAATACTTTTCTTCCATTTGCAGAGGCCATACGCTCTCTAAAACCGTGCTTGTTTCTTCTTTTTCTCTTCGAAGGTTGATATGTTCTTTTCATAAATCCCTTTTTATCGGATTAGATAGTTCTAAACTGACCGCAAATATAACACGAAACTGCGGGAGAACAAAAGCTTTTTTTCAGAGAATTTAAATGTTTACTTTTGACGTGGTTTACATCTAAAATTAGCTCAGACATGTTCGACAAAAGAATAAAACTCTTTTTTGCGATAGCCTCTTTTGGTTACGCGGTATTTCAATTTACAGAAGGACTCATTGGCAATGGAATTGCGCTGATTTTCTTAAGTGCTATTTTTATTTTTTTGTTTTACCGTAATGAAATAATCCTTCTTGCCTTTTTAAAAATGAGAAAACAGGATTTAGAAGGAACAGAAAACTGGTTGGTTAAAATTAAGAATCCGCAAAACGCTCTAACCACAAAACAACAAGGCTATTACAATTATTTGTACGGTATTATTTTTTCACAAAAAAACCTTACCCAAGCAGAGAAATATTACAAGCAAGCACTAAAACTCGGTTTAAACATGGACTACGACATTGCCATGACTAAATTATCATTAGCCGGTATCGCACTTCAAAAAAGAAGAAAAAGAGAAGCTTCAACACTTCTAAAAGAAGCGAAAGCTTTGGATTCAAACAATATGTTGGGAGAACAAATTAAATTGATCCAATCTCAATTAAAGCGTATTTAATCCGAGAGTGCTGTAGTTTCTTGATTGGCGCCTTTAGGAATTTCAATGAACAAACTTTCACCTTCGCTCAATTCTAGGCTGTTTTTGCGCAACCAGGGATTCAGTTTTTTTAGCCACTTATAATTTGTATTCAATTCTAATGCTAGTTCATTTAAATCTGTTACGCTTTCTTTAAGTTCAACTAATCTTGTTTCAGGATATCTGTAATAATCATTCTCAACTAATTTAAATCCGTATTGACCGGGCTTAGAAACGATTTCTTTAATAGCCAATATGCGAAAGATATATCTACTTGTCTCATCGGGTAGCAATAAATCGTAATAACGCTCCACTTTTTGTTCCTCTAATCTTCTTTTCAGACCATTTGGACCTACATTATAAGCCGCAGCAGTCAGTGTCCAACTCCCAAATTCAGTGTACCACTTTTTCAAATATTTACTCGCAGTCTCAGTACTCTTAATCAGGTGATAACGCTCATCAATTTGATAGTTGACTTTTAGCCCATACTCTCTAGCCGTGTTTTTCATAATTTGCCAAAAACCTGCTGCTCCCGCAGGAGAAACAACATTTTCAAGTCCACTTTCAGCTAAGGCTAAGTATTTAAAATCTGAAGGAACCCCATGAGCTTCAAGAATAGAATCGATTATGGGAAAGTATTTTTCAGAACGTTTGATTAGCAATAACGCATTGGATTGCCAGTACGTATTGACCAAAAACTCTCTATCCAGACGCTCCCTGACGTCAGCATCGTACAAAGGCACTGATTCTCCGGCAAAATCAATAGCTTCAGGATATTGAACTCCGTGTATCTTATAAGTATCCGCAACTCTCTTGAAAATTGTAGAAGTTGTCTCTGGTGTTTTGGCAAAAATTAATAGACCTAGAGTCATCAGACTACCAAGGACTAAGAAAAGAGTTTTATTTTTCATTTGATTTGGAATAATTCACTTTTAAAGAATTGAAACTATTCAAGTGAATTTTTAGATTCAAATTTTAATGCTGAACGACTTGAAATACTGACGAATAACATTTTAATACTCTAGGCATTTTCATTATCTTTGACGTCTCTAACTAACAAACACAGATCATGGAATTACTAGAAATCACTGACAATGTTTTCTTGCGTCAATTCGAAATCAACATCGATGGTCATTTAATCAAAATGGAGTACGCTGCCCAAGAAAAGAAAATTTTTTTGACCAAATTAGTAATTCCTGAAGCCCTCCAGGACGAAACTCTTACTGATGACTTTATTACCGCTGTTCTAAAACACGTTCAAGAAAAAAATCTAAGAGTTGTTCCAACAAGTCCTCAAGTAGCGAAATTTCTAAGAAAAAACCGAAATAAGTTTAAAGAAATATTACCTGTGGGTATTCGAATCTAAGTATCTACAGATATACGCACATACCCTTGCTCATCGATATAATCTAATCTCACCCAGCAAAGTTCATTTGAATACTTTGGATTCCAAGGAAGCCTGACCTTGATATAATTATCTGTGAATCCCACCAGATATCCGTCTTTGATTTCTTTTTCAAAAAGCACTTCTCTCTTTGAACCCAAATGTTTTTCATAAAACATTCTTCTTTTTTTAGCCGATAAAATTCGAAGCATTTTTGATCTCTTCTTTCTTATCGATATATCTACCTTTCCAGGCATTAATGGAGCCTCTGTACCTTCTCGCTCGGAATAGGTAAAAACGTGTAAATACGAAATATCTAATTCTTGCAGGTATTCATAAGTCTCTTTAAATAAAGCTTCGGTTTCACCTGGGAATCCAACGATTACGTCAACTCCAATACAAGCTTCTGGCATCACTTGTCTTATTTGGGTTATGCGATTGGTATATAGTTTCGTAAGATATCTACGTTTCATTTTCTTCAAAATTTCATCACTACCACTTTGCAGCGGTATGTGAAAATGAGGAACGAAAGATTCACTTTTGGCAACAAAATTTATAATAGAATTGTGCAATAAATTGGGCTCAATTGAAGAGATTCTATACCTCGCGATTTTTGGCAACTCATCAAGAGCTTCAACAAGTTCTAAAAAGGTGTGTTCGTGTTTCTTATTGCCAAATTCTCCTTTACCATAATCTCCGATATTCACTCCAGTCAAAACAATTTCACGAATATTTTCAAGAGCGATTTCCTCTGCATTTTTAAGTACATTTTTTAAAGTATCACTTCTTGAAATACCTCGAGCCATTGGAATCGTGCAATACGTGCAAGGATAATCACATCCGTCTTGCACCTTTAAAAATGCCCTGGTGCGGTCTCCTATAGCATAACTACCTTGATATTGATTGACTTCATCAATTTCACAAGAATGAATTTTAGTAAGCTCCTTATCATTATCAAATAAATCTTCTATGAACTGTGTTAAATTAAATTTTTCACTGGCACCCAAAACTAAATCCACCCCATCTACTGCAGCGAGTTCTTCAGGTTGGAGTTGGGCATAACATCCCACAGCAACTATAAATGCGTCTTTGTTTTGAGCATACGCCTTTTTGGCAATGGTTTTAAATTTTTTATCTGCATTTTCTGTTACAGAGCAGGTATTTATTACATAAACGTCAGCCTTAGATTCGAATGGAACTTTTTGGTAACCTTTTTCTTGAACACTTCTTGACAAGGTGGATGTCTCAGAGTAATTCAACTTACAGCCTAAGGTGTAAAAAGCTACTTTTCTCATTGGCATCACTTCTTCCATTTCTGTTCCAAGTTGTAAATTTTCTCAAACAAATGTTCATCTTCTTCTGAAAATTCCACACCACGCCTATCCATAGCAATTCGTGCTACTTCAATGGCCTTTTTTAGTTTAAAGTCAGAGTATCCTAAATTCCCGCCCCAACTAAAACTAGGAATGAAATTTCTCGGAAAGCCTGAACCGTAAATATTGCATGAAAAACCAATTACCGTGCCTGTATTGAACATCGTATTAATTGCAGATTTACTGTGATCACCCATGATCAAACCCAAAAATTGTTCATCTGTTTGATCAAATCGCTCTGACTCGTAATTCCACAATTTAACTTTAGCATAGTTATTTTTAAGATTCGATGTATTCGTATCTGCTCCCAAATTACACCACTCACCTATTACTGAATCACCTAAAAAACCATCGTGGCCTTTATTGCTGTATCCGAAAAACATGACGCTTTTAATCTCTCCCCCTACTTTAGATTGAGGACCAAAGCAACATGGGCCATAAATTTTAGCACCCATCTTAACAGTAGAATCCTGCGCAATACCTATTGGTCCTCTCAGCAATGAACCTTCCATAATCTGACTGTTTTTTCCAATATAAATGGGACCCTGCTGGGTGTTTAGAACAGAAGCGTACACTTGTGCCCCTTCCTCGATAAAAACAGGATGATTTCCTATAACAGTATTAGAAGGGTGATAATTTTGGCTTACTCTTTTGGCCGTAAGTAATTCAAAATCAACATCAAAAGCAGCTCTAAGTTTTGAAAATAAATGCCAAGATTTTGTGATTTGAATCACAGGTTCATCGCAAACCACACTAGTTAATTCTTCATAAGAAGTCAAGAAATTTTTGCTTCTGTAAGCGATAATACGATTCTCTTGAAGCAAGACCGTCTGATCTTTCAAATTTAATATTTGCTCAACTAAAGATTTATTGGGTAAAATCGTAGCATTGATAACTAATTTATCTTTGGCTTCATCAGCAAATTCAAATTTATCAGCTAGATACGACTCAGACTGCACGAAAGTCTTTAAACCTGTCATCTTTTCCCATCTCTCACGTACAGTAAGTATCCCAAATCTCAGCTCTGCAATGGGCTTGTTAAAAGTCAATGGCAAAAAGGAGCCGTGAAAATTAAAATCAGATAAGATGAGGGTCATTTTCTTTTTTTGGCAAAAATAGCCATAAAAAAAGCACCTTTCAAAAGGTGCTCTATATCTTTCAAAGTAAAAAAGTTAGTCTTTTTTGAACTTCTTGTATTTGTTCTTAAACTTATCAATTCTACCTGCTGTATCTACAAGCTTGGACTTACCTGTATAGTAAGGGTGAGAAGTTCTAGAAATCTCCAACTTTACGAGAGGATACTCGACTCCTTCGATTTCAATATTTTCTTTAGTCTCAACAGTTGACTTCGTTATAAACACATCCTCATTAGACATGTCTTTGAATGCCACTAATCTGTAATTTGTTGGATGTATACCATTTTTCATATCCAGTCTTCTTTTAAGGTGTGCAAAGATAAATATTTTTTAAACTAAAACAAGAGATATTATCCGTTGAAATTATTTTAATTTTACCAAAAACTTAATCATGGATAATAAACCAGCCACAACAGGAAAATTTGCACTCACTTTTGGACTACTATTAGGAATTGCTGCTTCAGCATTTTCATTCATTCTGTACACTATGGACCTTCACTATCAGGGAGGTACTTCCGTTGTTATAGTTAGTATTTTACTCTCGTTAGCATTTATTGTAATAGGTATGTATCAATTTAAAACCGCTAATGAGGGAATTATGAGTTTTGGTCAGGCCCTAAAGGTTGGTGTTGGTGTAGGCCTAATAAGTGCCGTTATCAGTATCGCCTTTAATTTGGTTCTCACAAATTTTATCGACCCTGATACTTTAGCCAAGTCAATGGAATTTCAACGTCAAAATATGATTGAAAACTCGGAATTGACATTAGAGCAAATCGATATGCAAATGGAGATGATTCAAAAATTCTCTACACCGGCTATACAGTCAGGAATAGGCCTATTAGCCTCTGTCATTTTTAGCTTTTTACTATCACTCATACCTGCGGCAATTCTTAAAAAAAATGAAGAAGAATAGATAGAATTCTATTTCACTTTAGCTCAAAGCATGAATGTATCTCTTGTAATTCCTTTATTAAACGAGGCAGAATCCTTAAATGAATTACACGACTGGATTGTATCTCAAATGCAATCCAAGGCCTACACTTATGAACTCATATTTGTCGATGATGGCTCAACAGACGAGTCTTGGCAAATCATTGAGTCTTTGTCTAAATCGAATACATCAGTCAAAGCCATTCGTTTTAAAAGAAACTACGGCAAATCTCAGGCGCTGAACGCAGGATTTCAAATTGCTCAAGGTGATGTCGTTATCACTATGGATGCTGACCTACAAGACAATCCAGAAGAAATTCCCCAGCTGATTAAAATGATTCAAACCGAAAACTACGATTTAGTCTCAGGTTGGAAAAAGAAGAGATACGACTCCTTTTTTGCGAAAAATTTACCCTCAAAACTTTTTAATTGGGCTGCACGTAAGACCTCAGGAATTAAACTACACGATTTTAATTGTGGCTTAAAAGCCTATAAAAACGAAGTAGTCAAAGCCATAGATGTCTACGGTGAGATGCACAGGTATATCCCAGTACTGGCCAAAAATGCAGGTTACGATCGAATCTCAGAAAAGATAGTACAGCATCAAGCTCGAAAATACGGCTACACTAAATTTGGTGCAGATCGATTTGTCAATGGTTTTTTGGATCTGATTACCATTTGGTTTGTCAGCAAATTTGCCAAAAGACCAATGCATTTTTTCGGCTCATTAGGCTCTTTAGTGTTTCTCATAGGGTTTTTGTTTGCACTTTATTTGGGAATAGATAAGTTATATATTAATACCTCGGGGCGACTAATTACGCAACGACCTGAATTTTATATTTCATTAGTCTCTATGATCATAGGTACTCAATTATTTTTAGCAGGCTTTATTTCAGAAATGATCAGTAGAAACAAATCGACCAAAAAACGCTACCACATAAATTCTTTATTAAATCTCAATCCGAAAAATGACATACATTGATAATGCCAAGCAATGGCTAGGAAGCACATTTGACAATGACACAAAAAAACAAATACAGCACCTATTAGACACTAATCCCCTAGAGCTTGAAGACCTGTTTTACAAGAATTTAGAGTTTGGCACAGGTGGAATGCGCGGTTTAATGGGTATTGGAACAAACCGAATCAACACTTATACACTCGGAAGAAATACACAGGGTATTTGCAACTATCTACACGCCAATAATACAGAAAACAAAGACTTGTCTGTGGTCATTGCATATGACTGTAGACATCAAAGTGATACCCTGGCACAATGTGTGGCAGAAGTATTTTCAGCCAATGACATTAAGGTATACATTTTTAGTTCGCTTCGAACTACACCTGAATTATCGTTTGCGGTAAGACATTTAAACTGCGATATCGGCATTGTTTTAACCGCCTCACATAACCCACCCGAATACAATGGATACAAGGTGTATAATAACGAAGGAGGTCAAATCGTTCCACCTCAAGATAAAGAAATCATCAGTGCAATTAATCAGTTGAGCTTTGAGGAAATTAATTTCAGCGCAAGACATGAATTAATTCAAAGAATAGACGAGCGCATCGACGAAGCTTTTTTTGAAGCCTCTGTAAATGCGGGAAGTTTTAATGCTAAAGGAAAAAACAACTTAAGCATCGTCTTTACTCCAATACACGGAACTTCTATTACAGCCATTCCACAAGTGCTTCAGAAAGCAGGTTACCAAAAAGTTACTATAATTCAGGAACAGGCGGAGCCTAACGGGAATGGAGCATTTCCAACCGTTGTTTCTCCAAATCCAGAAGAAGCTGAGGCACTTAATCTAGCGCTCAAAAAAGCGGATGAAATTGGAGCGGACATCGTTATAGGAACTGATCCTGATAGTGACAGGCTTGGAATTGCCGTTAGAGATGCTGATAATGAAATGATTTTGTTAAACGGTAACCAAACAATGGTTGTAATGACTCAATTTTTACTAGAAAAAGCCCATGAAAAGGGATGGACAGGAAATGAGTTTATTGCCTCAACCATTGTATCCACACCAATGATTCAAGAAATCGCGAAAAAATATAATCTAGAATGTAAAATTTCATTGACAGGTTTCAAATGGATTGGTAAAATGATTACCGATTTTCCTGAACTAAAATTCATAGGCGGTGGTGAAGAGAGCTATGGTTATATGGTCGCAGACTTTGTGAGAGATAAAGATGCAGTGACTTCTACCCTACTTGCCTGTGAAATAGCGAGTCAATGCAAAGCAGAAGGAAGTTCATTTTACGATTATCTAATCGACTGTTATTTGAAGTATGGATTGTATCAAGAAAAACTTGTTTCAATCACTAAAAAAGGGAAAAAAGGTGCTGAAGAAATTGAGCAAATGATGTTGAACTTCGAACAATCGCCGCCTAGCACCATAGCTGGATCAAAGGTGAAGTTTTTCGAAGATTATGCCAATTCTGAAAAAACAAATCTATTTTCTGGGGAAAAAACTGCCATAACACTTCCCAAATCTAAAGTCTTTATCTTCGAAACTGAAGATGGATCAAGAGTAGCGGCGAGACCAAGTGGCACCGAACCGAAAATAAAGTTTTACATAAGTGTCAACACTTCCTTGAACAGCAGAGAAGATTACCCTTCAAAACAAGAAGAGCTTGAGACGAAAATAAATGCAATTTTAACTGAGTTTAAATTGAACTAAATTGAAGCGTGGAGCATAGTCTGTCACATATTTTAAAATTTGGAATAAAGTATAAGAAAAACGCAGTTTTAAATGTGCTTTTCAACATTTTCTATGCATTTTTCAACGTTCTTTCGATTTTAATTTTTATTCCGACCCTTGGTATTCTTTTCAATACAGAAGAAAAAATATATTCAAAGCCAGATTTCAATTCCATTGGAGATCTAAAAACCTATATCGAAGAACTGCTGAGTTTTTACCTTACCCAGTTAGAAACTCAAAGCGGACCTGAGGCTGCCTTACTATTTATCGTTCTAGCATCAGCAGTAATTTTCTTCTTTAAAAATCTATTTAGGTATTTGGCACTTTACGCACTCTCGTTTTTGAGAACAGGAATGGTAAAGGACATTCAAGACGCCCTTTACATCAAATCGCTATCGCTATCGCTCCACTATTTTAACAATCACAATAAAGGTGACCTCATAGCGCGGATGACTTCAGATGTCAAAGAAGTCGAAGGTTCAATCATCAATAGTTTAGAAGCTCTTGCTAGAGAACCATTAACTATTGTTTTTGTACTGATTTCAATGTTTGCCATAAGTACGCATCTAACCTTATTTGTCTTTGTGTTTTTACCCATCACAGGTTTTATCATTTCGAGTGTAGGTAAGAGACTAAAAGCTACATCATTAGAAGCGCAAAAAGAAACTGGAGTATTTCTCTCATTTTTAGAGCAAAGCCTCACATCACTCAAAATCATCAAAGCCTTTAATGCGGACTCCGGATTCAGCGCCACATTTAAATCATCGACAGCTCGCTTTCGAAAACTCATGAATGCTGTGCTACAACGCAAAGGCTTGGCAGCGCCGATGAGCGAATTTTTAGGAGTGATGGTTGTTCTTACTGTACTTTGGTACGGTGGTAAGCTCGTTTTACAAGGAGATGATCAACTCAGTCCTCAGGAATTTTTGGGCTATATCGGATTGTTTTACACCATTATCAACCCTGTAAAAAACATCACTACAATCAACTACAATATCAAAAAAGGAAAGGCCTCCGCTGAGCGAATTGTAGAGATACTGCACGAACAAAACAATATTGAAGATGGTCCAGAAAATAGCATTCCTACTTTTCAATCTCAAATTCAATTTAAAAAAGTACATTTCTCTTATGAGACTGATTTGGTTTTGAACGATCTGAGTTTTGATTTAAAAAAAGGTGAAACTCTTGCGCTAGTCGGACAATCAGGAGGAGGCAAATCAACCATAGGTCATTTGCTTTGCAGGTTCTACGATGTGAATTCTGGTGCCATTAGTATCGATAATGTAAATATTAAAAACTATACGAAAAGAACACTTCGAGAACAAATTGGAGTAGTCACACAAGAACCACTTTTATTTAATGATAGTGTCGCCAACAATATTGCGCTAGGGCAAGCAGAAAACTATACCAAAGAAGAAATTATTCAGGCAGCCAAAGTAGCTAATGCCCATGAATTCATCACTCAACTCCCAATGCAGTACGAGACCAACATAGGCGATACAGGAGGCAAACTCTCTGGAGGTCAAAAGCAACGATTGGCTATTGCCCGTGCGGTTTTGAAAAACGCCCCTATTTTACTCTTAGATGAAGCCACCTCAGCATTAGATACCAATAGCGAAAAATTAGTTCAAGAAGCATTAAACAGGTTGATGAAAGAGAAAACAGCCATTGTAATCGCACATCGTTTATCTACCATTGCAAATGCCGATCAAATTGCAGTTATTGATCAAGGAAAAATCGTTGAGCACGGAAATCACCAGCAGCTTATCTCCAAAAAAGGAGTTTATTACAAGCTAGTCGAGTTGCAAAATATAGGAGACGCTTAAACTTTTTTCGAATATATTCGTCTTATATAAAAATTGAAGATTTTGCAGGAAGAGGCAACATTAGTTCGTCAACTCAAAGAGAGAAAAACCAGAGATCAGGCCTTCCGTATTTTGCTAGACAAATACAAAGAACCTTTGTATTGGCATATCCGAAGAATTGTACTGAATCACGATGATGCTGATGATGTTCTTCAAAACACTTTCGTAAAAGTTTTCTTCAATATTGAGCAATTTCAAAACAAGAGTAAGTTGTATTCTTGGATGTATCGAATCGCCACAAATGAGAGTATTGACTTTATTAAAAAAAGAAGTCGAATAAGAGGTGTTTCGAATGAGGAATACATCTCATCAGTAGCGGAGAAGCTTGTAGCTGACCCGTATTTTAACGAAGATGAAACTGCGTATAAGTTACAAAATGCTATTGCTCAATTACCTGAAAAACAACGAATTGTGTTTAATATGAGGTATTACGATGAAATGAGTTATGCCGATATCGCTAAAATTTTAAACAAAAGTGAAGGGGCACTGAAAAGTTCATACCATCACGCTTACCATAAAATAAAAAATTACTTTAATGAAGAAAATTAATCGCGGATTTAAACTGCCTGAGGAGCACTATTTTAGTGACTTCGATCAAAAGATTGAAGAGCGCTTAAAATGGTCTTCAAAGGATGATTTTCGAATGCCTGAGCATTATTTTGAAGAACTTCATCAAAATATCCTGATGAGCTTGGCAAAAAAGCGTCGTAACAAAGTCGTTTCCTTAATTAGACAGAGCGTTGCAACAGCTGCTGCTATAAGTTTGTTGGTCGTAATGTATGCCACCTCATTTTCAAATGAAATGAACCAAAATACCAACAAGTCTGCGGTCATCCTAGAATCCGCAGAAAAAGAGGATATAGAAATTTATTTCGAAGCCATCAATTGGGATCTCCAAAATGAAGACCTTGCCCTTCTAATTGAGACCATTAACGAATAATTTAAACATGAAAATTACAACGTTTAAATACTACCAATATTTAGTGATCACCTTAGGATTAGTTTTTAGTCTTTTCGGCACAGCACAAGAAAAAAGATCATTCGAAGAAAGAATGGAACGAATGAAAACGATTAAAAGACAGTATTTCAATGAAAATATAAGCTTTACTGAAAAAGAAAAAAGTGCGTTTTGGCCGGTACACGACAAACACCAAGAAATCATTTGGGGATTACATGCTAGAGAAAAAAAACAGCTTAGAAAATTCAGAGAATTAGGTGAACAAGCTAGTGAGGAGGATTCTTCTTATTTCTTAGATGAGATGTCTAAAATTGAAATTGAAAGACATCAAGAAAAACTCCGCTATTTTGAAGAATTAAAAACCATTCTTCCTTCAAGTAAAATCCTTGATCAATACAAGGCTGAAGATGATTTTAAAGAAAATCTCATAAAACGATACCGAAGAAAAGACAAAGCACGAAATCCTTAAGTATCTTCGCAGCTTTAATTAAGCGCAATGCGATTTCACCGAAATTTGGTTTTGGCCTGTATAGAGGCCCTTCATCTCATTATTAATCAACGTAAATACGCGGACAAAGTCATTGAAAGCGTATTAAAAAAAGATAAGCGTTGGGGCTCTAGAGACAGAGCCTTCATCGCCCAAACGGTGTACGACATTGTTCGTAATCAAAGGATGTACTTGCACATTGCAGGCGTAAAAACACCACTGCACACCACAGAAATTTGGAGATTGATTTCCATTTGGATTGTTTTAAACAATTTTGAATTGCCCGAATGGAAAGAATTTGAGAAGACACCTGTACGCCGCATTCGAGGTCGCTATTACGAAAGCAGCAAGTCTTTTGTCTACAAGGAATCCATTCCTGATTGGATTGATCAAGTCGGACGCACTCAACTCGGCCTAGAACTTTGGGAAAAAGAAATTCATGCCTTAAATCAACCTGCTGAAGTAGTTTTGCGGGTCAACACGCTCAAGTGCACTGAAAAAGAGCTCATTATTGATTTAGAAAAAGACGGGATTTTAACCGAACGAATATCTGCCTATCCAGGCGCCTTAATTGTCAAAGAACGCAGTAATTTATTTAAGACAAATGCATTTAAGAAGGGATATTTTGAAATTCAAGATGCTAACTCTCAACTGGTAGCCCCATTTTTAGAGGTCCAAAAAGGACATCGAGTTATTGATTGTTGCGCAGGTGCTGGAGGAAAATCATTACACCTAGCTGCTCTGATGCAGAACAAAGGACAGTTAATCGCAATGGATATCTTTCCTTACAAACTAAATGAACTTAAAAAAAGAGCTAAAAGAGCTGGCGCTTTCAATATTGAAACGCGATTAATTGAAGGAAAAAAATCCATAAAAAAATTAAAGCAATCTGCCGACCGTGTGCTAATTGATGCTCCATGCAGTGGTTTAGGTGTTTTAAAACGTAATCCCGATGCCAAATGGAAGCTGCAACCTGAACACTTAGACAAATTAAAAGAAACGCAGCAACAACTGTTACAAGAATATTCAGCAATGCTTAAACCCGGAGGAAAACTCGTTTATGCCACCTGTTCTATACTTCCTCAAGAAAACGAGAGGCAGGTAGAAACCTTTCTTAAAAGCCCTGCTGGCGAATCTTTTATTTGCACTGAAAAAAAGACCTTATATGCCCACAAAAATGGGTATGATGGCTTTTTTATGGCGCAGTTTGAACATCAAACCTAATGTTCTAATTTTGTCAAACAACAAGTAATTATGATCTACTTTTTCAGCAACCCCAACAACCATATTTTTGCTGCATCTTCATCCACCCCACTAGACCAGAACAGCATCGAAAAACTAAATTGGGTTTTAAACGCAAACTTACTGAGCAATACCAAAGAAGTATCAGGTAACTTCATAGGTCCTAGAGCAAGTATGCTTACACCTTGGAGTACAAATGCTACTGACATCCTCAAAAATATGGGGATTTTTAGCATTACTCGTGTTGAAGAGTACCTTCCCACTTCAGATCAAATTTCGTACGATCCAATGCTGATGCAGAAGTACGATTTACTGAATCAAGACTTGTTTAAAATTGATGTGGTATCTGATCAATTGGAAGACATCACAGATATCGAAAACTACAACAAAGAAGAAGGGCTAGCCTTGAGTCAAGATGAAATTGACTACCTCAATCAATTGTCAAAAGAATTGGGACGCCCCTTGACAGATGCAGAAGTATTTGGTTTTTCTCAGGTCAACTCTGAACACTGCAGACATAAAATTTTCAATGGGAGTTTTATACTCAACAATGAAGAACAATCCGATTCACTTTTTGCTTTAATCAAAAAAACAGCTAAGACCAATCCCAACGAAATCGTATCGGCTTATAAGGATAATGTTGCCTTTATCAATGGACCCAAAGCGATTCAATTTGCTCCCAAGGATCCCGAAAAAGCATCCTTGTATACAGAACAAGAAACAGATACTATTTTATCACTCAAAGCCGAAACCCACAACTTTCCAACAACCGTAGAGCCTTTTAATGGAGCAGCAACAGGTTCTGGTGGTGAGATTAGAGATCGATTAGCCGGTGGCCAAGGTTCTATTCCTCTGGCAGGAACAGCTGTTTACATGACTTCATATCCAAGAACATCTCCCCCTTTAGCTTGGGAACAAAAGTTAGGCGAAAAAAAATGGCTTTATCAAAACCCCACAGACATTTTAATTAAAGCTTCTAATGGTGCGTCTGACTTTGGAAACAAATTCGGACAGCCGCTTATTGCAGGTTCACTATTAACCTTTGAGCACCATGAGGAAGCCGCTGATTTTGACCAGCGCCATTTAGGTTTCGACAAGGTCATCATGCTAGCTGGTGGAGTTGGTTACGGATTAAAAAAATACGCCTTCAAGAAAAAGCCAAAAAAAGGAGACCTCATCGTTATTCTCGGAGGTGACAATTACAGAATTGGTATGGGAGGTGCAGCAGTATCCTCTGCAGACACCGGTGCCTTTAACACAGCTTTAGAGCTCAATGCGGTGCAACGATCTAATCCTGAAATGCAAAAGCGTGTTGCAAATACCATAAGAGCCCTTGTAGAGCGAACTGAAAATCCAATTGTTTCAATACATGATCACGGAGCTGGAGGACACTTGAATTGTCTTTCAGAATTAGTTGAAGATACAGGAGGTAAAATAGACATCAACAAATTACCGATTGGGGATCCCACCCTATCTGAAAAAGAAATCATCGGCAATGAATCCCAAGAACGAATGGGGTTAATTATCGATCCGAAAGATGAAGAACTGCTCCGAACTATTGCAGAAAGAGAACAAGCGCCTATGTTTATCGTAGGTGAAGTAACCGAAGATATGCATTTTGAATTCGCAGCATCTGACAAGTCTAAAAAAGCCATAGATTTAGAACTCTCTGGTTTATTTGGCAATTCTCCAAAAACGATAATTACAGATTCTACGACTCCTCGTCTCTATGAAGACCTCAGCTATCAAATTGATTATGTCTTAGACTATCTTGAAAACGTGCTTCAACTTGAGGCAGTGGCTTGTAAAGATTGGTTGACCAACAAAGTTGACCGTTGTGTTGGCGGAAAGGTAGCCATTCAACAATGTGTAGGTGAATTACAATTACCCCTCAATAATTGTGGTGTAATGGCTTTAGATTACGTTAGCCGTAAAGGTATCGCCACCTCAATTGGTCATTCTCCAATCTCAGGTCTAATAAATCCTATAGCAGGAAGTCAGAACAGTATTGCCGAAGCACTTACAAACATCATTTGGGCACCTCTCGAAAAAGGGATTCAAAGTGTATCGCTTTCGGCCAATTGGATGTGGCCCTGCAATAATGAAGGCGAAGACGAGCGTTTATACAAAGCAGTACAAGCAGCTAGTGACTTTGCCATTGAACTTGGAATTAATATTCCAACAGGTAAAGATTCACTCTCGATGAAACAAAAGTACTCAGATAAAGAGGTACTTTCACCGGGAACTGTAATTATCTCAGCAGCAGGGCAATGTTCTGATTTCACCAAGGTAATTGAACCGGTTGGAAAGCTAGATCAGGGCTCACTTTACTACATCAATTTATCACAAGAAGATTTAGCATTAGGCGGATCGAGTTTTGCCCAAAGTTTAAATGCTATTGGCCAAAAAACCAGTGGCATTGCTAGCGCAAAGGATTTTGCACAAACTTTTGATTTCATGCAAGAAGGTATCAAAACCGATAAAATCTGTGCAGGTCACGATATTTCCTCTGGAGGACTCATTACTTGTTTACTTGAAATGTGCTTCTCAACTCAAAATTTGGGAGCAGAAATCGATTTGAGCGAATTAGGTCAAGCTGACTTTGTCAAGTTACTCTTCGCAGAAAACAGCGGTATCCTCGTGCAATTGACAGCAGATTCAGAACACTGGATTAAAGATTGTCCAATTGCCGCTATTAAAATTGGTCAATTCTGCAGCTCAGAAACGCTAGCAATTAAAAATAACAGCGTAGAAATGGGCATACCGGTGGCGCGATTCAGAGATTTGTGGTATACCACATCCTACCGTATGGACGAGCTGCAAACTGCAAATGGTCTTGCCAAAGATCGTTTTGAAAATTATAAGAATCAGCCATTACGCTATACATTTCCGACTGATTTTGATGGAGAAATTCCTTCAAAACCTCAGAATAAACCCCTAGCTGGAGTTTTAAGAGACAAAGGGAGCAATTCAGAAAGAGAAATGGCCAATGCACTTTATTTAGCGGGTTTTGAAGTTAAAGACATTCACATGACTGACCTGATTTCCGGAAAAGAAAATCTCGAGGATATTCAGCTTTTAGCGGCTGTTGGAGGGTTTTCGAACTCTGATGTTCTCGGAAGTGCAAAAGGTTGGGCTGGAGCTTTTAAATTCAATGCTAATGCACGTGCTGCTTTAGATGCGTTTTTCAATAGACCTGATACGCTATCTATTGGGATTTGCAATGGATGCCAGCTGTTTATGGAACTCGAACTGATCTATCCAGAACACGAAGTTCACGGAAAGATGATACACAATAAGTCGAATAAACACGAAAGTAACTTTATTGGAGTGAAAATTGAGGCCAATAATTCTGTGATGCTATCGAACATGGAAGGATGTGAATTAGGTGTATGGGTTTCTCACGGTGAAGGAAATTTCAGACTACCTGAATCTGCTCACAAATATAATGTTGTGAGCACCTATAGTTACGACGCCTACCCTGCCAACCCTAATGGCAGTGATTTGAATGCAGCCATGCTCTGCGATGCTAGCGGACGTCATTTAGTTTCTATGCCTCATATGGAGCGTTCTATTTTTAGTTGGAATTGGGCGCATTATCCAGATGGGGACGATCATCGATTATCTCCCTGGATCAAAGCCTTTGAAAACGCTAGAAACTGGATTTTAAATTCTTAGTGATTATCCTTATTTTGCATAGAACTAACACTATGCGAACATGTCAACGATTACTAGATTATTCGACTTTATTTATCACCAAGAAAAAAACAACCCTTTAGAAAAATGCCTTTCCACTAAGTACAATGGCGTATGGAAATCATTAAGCACAAAAGAGGTCATTGACCACGCCAATGCCGTAAGTCGAGGCCTAATCAATATTGGAATTGAGCCCAACGACAAAGTGGCGATGATCTCAATGACCAACAGAACAGAGTGGAGCATTTTTGACATTGGAGCATTACAGGTGGGTGCACAAACGGTACCCATCTACCCCACTATATCTGAAGATGATTACGCTTATATATTAAATCATAGCGAGTCTAAAATTGTTGTAGTTTCATGTCAAGAAGTGCTGGATAAAGTACTAAAAATCAGTAATGAGCTAAAAACTGTGAAAGAGATTTACAGTTTTGATCAGCTCGAAAATTGCACGCACTGGAGCGATATTTTAGACAAAGGAAAAAATATTGCAGAACAAGAAGAGGTTGAAAAAAGAAAGGCCGCTGTTGCCGAGGAAAATTTAGCGACTATAATATATACCTCGGGAACCACTGGACGCCCAAAGGGTGTAATGCTTTCTCATAGCAATATTGTTCAAAATGTACTTGCTGCTGAAGAGCGTGTTCCTTTTGTAGATGGTTCTCACGCCTTGAGTTTCCTTCCATTATGTCACATTTTTGAACGTGTAATTTTATACATCTACCAATATTGTGGTGTTAGTGTGTATTACGGTGAAGGTTTAGATAAAATCAGTGAGAATATTAACGAGGTCAAACCAATGATCATGACCGTGGTCCCAAGACTTTTAGAAAAAGTTTACGACAAGATTGTTTCAAAAGGAAAAGACCTTACCGGTATAAAGAAAAACTTGTTTTTTTGGGCGGTTTCTCTTGGGTTAAGATACGAGCCGTACGGTCAAAACGGTTGGTGGTATGAAACCAGACTAAAACTAGCACGAAAGTTAATCTTCAGTAAATGGCAACAAGCTCTAGGAGGAAATTTAGACTTATTAGTTTCAGGAAGTGCAGCCCTTCAGCCCAGATTGGCTCGTGTTTTTGGTGCTGCTGGCATTCCAGTTATGGAAGGGTACGGACTCACAGAGACTTCTCCTGTAATCAGTGTAAACGACGAACGAAATCGCGGTTGGAAAATTGGAACCGTTGGAAGAGTGATATCTGGCTTAGAGGTTAAAATAGCTGAGGATGGAGAAATTTTGTGTAAAGGTCCTAACGTGATGATGGGCTACTACAAAGACCCAGAGAAAACGGCAGAAGTAATTATTGATGATTTCTTTCATACAGGAGATATTGGTGAAATTGATTCAGAGGGTTTCTTGAGAATCACAGATCGTAAAAAAGAAATGTTCAAGACTTCTGGAGGAAAATACGTTGCACCTCAACTCCTTGAGAATAAGTGTAAAGAATCATTTTTTATTGAACAAATAATGGTCGTAGGAGAAGGTGAGAAAATGCCAGCTGCACTTATTCAGCCAAACTTTGAATTTGTAATAGATTGGGCGAATAAAAAAGGTATTTCAATTCCGAGCGACCCAGCAGAGTTGGTGAAAAATACGGATGTGATCAACAGAATCGCCGAGGAAATTGAAAAAGCAAACGAGGCTTTTGCTAAATGGGAAAAAATAAAACAATTCAGATTAACTCCTGAGGTTTGGAGTATTGATCTTGGTCACCTCACACCAACTATGAAGTTAAAACGTAAATTCATTAAAGAGCGTTATATAGATCTTTACAATGACATTTATGGAGAGTAACATATGTATTATCTGCTATTCTATCATTTAAGATCGAATCAAATCATTTGAAAAAATAAGATTGCGGAAATTTTACCATCGATTAAATAAAAAACACCCCCCTAGATAAGGCTGGGTATTGATATCTAAAGAGGGGTGGAATAGTTTTGGCTGAAGTATTATCAAAATTGGTTAAGTACTTGAGAGCAATAATTATGGTATAATACTTCATAATCATAGCAATATACTTTATAATACTGCCTGCTAATAATTTTGTTTAAGTTGATTTACAACACATTGTACTATTTAGTACCATTTTTTGTTTAAAAAACTAAACAAAACAGTTAAAGACAATTTAGAGTGAGTTAGTATTTAAATTGGCTTATGCTGCGAAAACCAAGGGTGCTGACCAAAATGATTTTTTTCAACCGGAGTTTGATAATCAAGATAATATTCTAGACCTTTTAAAACATTAGTTAAATATTGTCCCAATTTGGGTTTGATGATAAAAAGATAGATGAAAGCGTGCATATATTTGGGAACTTTGCTCGTTTTGTACGGATATATGCTTATTGTCAAACTGCAACCTTCTCCATGATCTTGTAATTGCCACGCTACATTTGATTTTTTACCATTTTCTTTTCCAATCGAAAGTTCAAATCCAGAATTTGTAGTCCATTTGTTGTATTCTCTAATGTATTCTAGACCATTTAAATAAATAATTTTATCCTTTTTTTCTTCTGACCATATCACAACAGGGTTTTTCATACAAAAAGGGTGATAGAGCTCTAATGCACTTTGTGAGGATACAACTTCCCATACCCTGTGCTTTGGATGATTCAACATGATTTTCTTCGAAACTCTCACCTTATTTTCTCCTAGTCTCCAAGAATCATAAATGTGTTTGAAAAATGGTAAACATTTGTTTTGAATTCGAAAGTTCAGGTTTGTCATCTAAAAACTCTTCGAGCCATATTCTCAGCTCTAAAAGCTCATAAGGTAAAAGTTGCTTGATAGCTTTTTGTATTTCTTTGGTAAATAATTCATAACTAAAAGATACCTTCATCAAGATATCCTTAGTATACTCTAAAGTTGGATTTTCCATAATCTATAGTTAAGATTTTAAATATGTTTAGTCAAACGAAATTTATTACATCCTACTTTAGTACTAAAGAGTTTGGTTAAAAAAAATGAATATTGTAAAATACAAGTTATTACACAATGATTTTGTAGAAATTCACCATTAATTATTGCAGAAAATTCAATGATAAACAACAATGAGAATTTTGTTTAACAAATTAACTATAAGATAGTTATAAACAGGGCCTAAAACAATCTACGTTATGTTATTTAAAGTGTAATCATTACAATTAACTAAAACAATTTAAAGACTTCTATAATAGATTACACAAGACAATAAATTGTGTAATTAAAGCAAAAGAAGTGCATTTAACACGCTCTATTTTTCAAAAATAATCACAAAATTTTTCTACATTTTATATTGTTAAAAAAAATACTATGCATGCATAATATTTTGTATATTTGAATGTGTCTGACAGCATTCAAAATATTACCCTAGATCACGCGTTAAGAGCAACTTGGCAGAGTATTTCAAAAATGTATAACGAAATGGCCAAACCTTATGGTGTAACTATGGCTGTGGGACTTACGCTTTTAAACCTAGATCCTAAAAATGGTATATCCAGCACCGCGCTCGGCCCTATGATGGGAATGGAATCCACTTCGCTCTCTAGGCTTATGAATAACCTTGAAGATTTAAATCTCATTGAGCGAAAACAAAACCCAGTCGACAAAAGAGGCGTACATATTCATCTCACAGCACTTGGTTTGGAAAAACGAGATCTAATCAAAGAGCACGTTCTGAATTTTAATCAGCGTGTAACCTCTAAATTGAGTACAGAAGACATAAAAGGTTACTTCAAGACCATTGAAATGCTTGAAAATGTAGCTTCAGAAATAAAATCAACTCTAAATCCCGAATAAAAATGAATACAAAAAGACGGATTAAAAAAGTAGCAGTCATTGGCTCCGGAATAATGGGAAGCGGTATTGCCTGTCATTTTGCTAACATCGGCCTCGAAGTGCTGCTTTTAGATATTGTTCCCAAATCGCTTAATGAAAATGAAGAAAAGCAAAAGCTGAGTCTTTCAGAGCCTAAAGTTCGCAATCGAATTGTACGGGAATCTTTGGAGAAGGCCGTCAAATCAAAACCAGCTCCGCTCTATCATCCAAGCTTTAAGAGCCGAATAAGCATAGGGAATTTAGAAGATGATTTATCAAAAGTCTCTGATGTTGACTGGATTATTGAAGTGGTTGTCGAGCGTTTAGACATTAAACTTCAAGTTTTTGAACAAATAGAACAGCACAGAAAACCCGGAACGCTGATAAGCACAAACACTTCTGGGATTCCTATTCAGCTTATGTTAGAAGGTCGATCAGATGACTTCAAAAAACACTTTTGCGGAACACATTTTTTCAACCCCGCACGTTATTTAAAATTATTCGAAATCATTCCGTCTGGGCATACTTCAGACGAAGTGATCTCATTTTTTACCTTATTTGCGGATAAATTTTTAGGAAAAACACCTGTAGTCGCAAGAGACACTCCAGCGTTCATCGGAAATCGAATAGGTATTTTCAGTATTCAGAGTTTGTTCCACACGGTCAAAAAGCTGGATATGAGCGTTGAAGACGTAGACAAACTAACCGGACCGCTTATAGGTCGTCCAAAATCAGCGACCTTTAGAACTGTGGATGTAGTTGGTTTAGACACCCTTGTTCATGTGGCCAATGGCATTAGTGAGCATTGTCCAGATGATGAACGTCACAGCGTATTTGAGCTTCCTGCTTTTATCGAAACCATGATGGAACAAAAATGGTTGGGAAGTAAAACAGGCTCAGGTTTTTACAAAAAAACCAAGAATGAAGCTGGTAAGACAGAAATATTATCCTTGGATCTTGACAGTCTTACCTACACGAGTCAGAAAAAATCCAAGTTTCCCATCCTAGAAAAAACCAAAGGAATAGACAATGTGATTGACAGATTCCCAATACTCATAAGTGGTGACGACAAAGCGAGTCTATTCTACCGAAAAAGCCTTGGTGAACTCTTTGCTTATGTCTCTCACCGTGTAGGTGAAATTACAGATGCCCTTTACAAGATTGATGATGCGATGAAAGCAGGATTTGGATGGCAACACGGACCTTTTCAGATATGGGACGCTATCGGCTTTCAAAAAGGAATCGAACTAATAGCAGAAGCAGAGCAACAAGCTGCAGACTGGATCACATCAAAAGCAAATGACGATACTGCTTTCAGTTTTTATCAAGTTAAAGAAGGCCTAACCTATTACTTTGATCAGCAAAGCGATTCCTTTGTCAAAAAACCAGGTGCTGATGCCTTTATCATCTTAGACAACATCAGAGAAAAGAAAACCATTTTCACCAATAGTGAGTGTGCTATTCAAGATTTAGGTGACGGAGTACTAAATATGGAATTCCAATCTAAAATGAACACTATAGGCGGTGATGTATTGGCTGGTCTAAATAAGGCTGTAGATATTGCGGAAAAAGAATACGAAGGCCTCATCATAGGTAATCAAGGAGAAAATTTTTCAGTAGGTGCCAATATTGGCATGATCTTTATGATGGCGGTTGAACAAGAATACGAAGAGCTCAATATGGCCATAAAGTATTTTCAAGATACCGTGATGCGCATGCGATATTCTTCAATTCCCACTGTGGTTGCCCCTCATGGACTCACCTTAGGTGGCGGATGTGAATTGAGTATGCATGCCGATTCTGTGGTTGCTGCAGCAGAAACCTACATTGGACTCGTTGAATTCGGCGTAGGTGTTATTCCTGGTGGAGCTGGATCTAAAGAAATGACATTACGAGCCGCTTCTCATTTCAGAAAAAATGATGTTGAGCTCAACGTATTGCAGGAGTATTTCATGAATATCGGAATGGCTAAGGTGGCGACCTCGGCCTATGAAGCATTTGATATTGGTGTCTTACAACAGCACAAAGACCTTGTCATAGTCAACAAAGACAGACAAATTGCTGAAGCTAAAAAAAGAGTGCTCAGTTTCGCTGAAAAGGGATATACCCAACCCATTCAACGCAAAGACGTTAAAGTTTTAGGTAAACAAGCCTTGGGTATGTTTTTAGTAGGAATCGACGGAATGCAAGCCGGAGGTTACATCAGTGAACACGACAAAAAAATTGCCTCTAAACTGGCTTACGTAATGTCCGGAGGTGACTTATCTTCTTCTCAAACCGTAAGTGAACAATACCTATTAGATATCGAACGCGAAGCTTTTCTATCCCTTTGTGGAGAGCGAAAAACCATAGAGCGCATTCAACACATGTTAAAAACCGGTAAACCCTTAAGAAATTAAATTATGCAAACTGCTTACATTGTAAAAGGATATAGAACTGCCGTGGGTAAAGCCCCAAAAGGTGTGTTCCGATTTAAAAGACCGGATGAACTCGCAGCTGAAACCATAGCTCATTTAGTTGCGCAAATTCCGGATTTAGACAAAAAACGAATTGATGATGTCATCGTAGGTAACGCGATGCCTGAGGCAGAACAAGGTTTAAACATCGCTCGTTTAATTTCACTTATGGGTCTTGAGACCGATGATGTTCCAGGGGTCACAGTAAATCGATATTGTGCGTCAGGCCTAGAGACAATTGCAATGGCCTCAGCCAAGATTAACGCCGGCATGGCCGATTGTATCATTGCTGGAGGAGTTGAGAGTATGAGTTACATCCCAATGGGTGGGTACAAACCTACTCCAGACTACAAGGTGGCTGCCGCCGGTAAAGAAGATTATTACTGGGGTATGGGATTAACCGCTGAAGAAGTGGCCAAAAAATATGAGGTCACCAGAGAAGAACAAGATCAATTTTCTTTCGAATCACATCAAAAAGCACTTCGCGCACTTCAAGAAGATTATTTTAAAGATGAAATTGTACCCATTCACATTTCGAACACCTATGTCGATGAGAATGGAAAAAAACAATCCAACTCTTATACCGTTGATCGCGACGAAGGGCCACGCGCAGACACTTCTTTAGAAAAATTAGCGAGTCTAAGACCTGTATTTGCAGCCAAAGGAAGTGTAACCGCTGGAAACTCATCTCAAATGAGTGACGGAGCAGCTTTTGTCATGATCATGAGCGAGAGCATGCTCAAAGAGTTCAATCTTGAACCAGTAGCTAGACTCGTGAGTTATGGCACTGCAGGCTTAGCGCCAAAAATTATGGGTATGGGGCCTATCTACGCCATTCCAAAAGCACTTGAACGCGCAGATATGAAACTCAATCAAATAGCGCTTATTGAACTTAATGAGGCCTTTGCTTCTCAATCTTTGGCGGTAATCAAAGAGCTAGATATCGATCCACAAAAAGTTAATCCCAACGGAGGAGCTATTGCATTAGGTCACCCTTTAGGTTGCACAGGAGCAAAACTTTCAGTCCAATTATTTAATGAAATGCGAAGACAAAAACAGCAAAATCAATACGGCTTAGTGACCATGTGTGTTGGAACAGGCCAAGGAGCTGCTGGAGTTTTTGAATTTATATCCTAAATCGTTTAAAAAATGAGTACAGTAAAAACCAGAACAAGAGGCGGACAGTTTATCGTCAAAGAAACTCCAGCCGAAGATGTTTTTTCACTTGAGGATTTAAGTGAAGATCAAAGAATGATTCGAGAAAGTACACTCGAATTTGTAGATCGTGACTTATGGGCCCATTGGGAGCGTTTTGAAAAGAAAGATTACGCGTATACCGAAGAGTGTATGCGAAAAGCTGGAGAACTAGGACTATTGAGTATAGCAGTTCCCGAGGCATACGGCGGTATGGGTATGGGTTTTGTAACCACCATGCTAGTGTGTGATTACATCTCAGGAGCAACCGGATCATTCAGCACCGCCTTTGGAGCACATACAGGAATCGGAACCATGCCCATTACCTTATACGGAAATGAGGCTCAAAAGCAAAAATACGTTCCCAAACTCGCTTCAGGAGAGTGGTTTGGCGCCTACTGTTTAACCGAGCCCGGAGCAGGTTCAGACGCAAACTCTGGAAAAACAACAGCTGAATTATCTGAGGACCAATCGCATTACCTCATCAACGGTCAAAAAATGTGGATTTCAAATGCAGGATTTGCAGATATCTTTATAGTTTTTGCCAGAATAGAAGATGATAAAAATATTACTGGCTTCATTGTAGAAAACGATCCAGAAAATGGCATTAAGTTAGGTGAAGAAGAAAATAAATTAGGAATTCACTCCTCTTCTACCCGACAGGTATTTTTCAGCAACACCAAGGTGCCTGTAGAAAATATGCTATCCGAGAGAGGCAATGGATTTAAAATTGCCATGAACGCTTTAAATGTAGGACGCATAAAACTCGCAGCCGCATGTCTTGAAGCTCAACGAAGAATTATTAATGAATCAGTGTCTTACGCCACCCAACGCGTTCAATTTGATAAACCCATTATCGAATTTGAAGCCATTTCATCAAAACTGGCAGAAATGCTGATGTATTGTTACGTAGATGAGTCTGCCTCATACAGGGCTGCACATGATATCGAATTGGGAATAGAAAATCGTATTGCACAAGGAAAATCTCATCAAGAAGCTGAATTAAAGGGAGTTGAAGAGTTTGTCGTGGAATGTTCTATTCTGAAAGTAATCGTATCTGAACACGTTCAGCGCTGCGCCGATGAGGGTATACAAATTTTTGGAGGAATGGGCTTTAGTGCAGACACACCTATGGAATCGGCTTGGAGGGATGCCAGAATATCACGAATCTACGAGGGTACAAACGAAATAAATAGAATGTTGGCTGTAGGAATGCTTATTAAAAAGGCACTCAAAGGACATGTTGATCTGCTGGGGCCTGCGATGAGTATTAAAGACGAGCTCACTTCTATACCAAGTTTTGAAACCCCAGATTTTAGTACTCCTTTATCACAAGAAATGGACATCGTTAAAAGGCTTAAGAAGGTGTTTTTAATGGTTGCCGGAAGCGCCGTAGAAAAATACGGTCAAGATTTAGAAGAGCATCAATCTCTACTGATGAATGCTGCAGACATACTCAATGAAATTTATATGGCAGAATCTGCACTACTCAGAACATTGAAAAACATTGAAAGAGGTAAGCACAATCAAGATATCCAAATTGCATTATGCGAGATGTATGTCTATAAGGCTGTAGATATTGTAACGGCTAAAGCAAAAGAAGGTATTGTTTCTTTTGCAGAGGGTGATATGCAAAAAATGCTGTTGATGGGGTTAAAGCGTTTCACCAAATACCATCAAATGCCAAATATCATTGAATTGAGAAATAAAGTCGCTTCTTATCTAAAAGAAAATTCTAAGTATGAATTTGATTCAATGTTTTAACTTTAACGAGTTACAAATGCTGAAATGAGTAAAACAAATTTTAAAGATTTATACAACCCTGCCGACTTCGCTCAGCAGGGTCTTTTAGTTTTTGAGCTTCTCCAAGACTTTCTGCAAAACGCCCAGAGCGAGGGTTCAAAAACAATAAACTACAGATCTCCAGAAGAAGAACTCAATTTTTGGAAAAATTGGCCCAATGCGCATAAAGAGACAGCTGAAAGTCAAAAAGTACAGGCTTTAATCAGCTCTTTATTCGGACACACCAATCACATTCATAATCCAAAATATATCGGACATCAAGTCGGAGCACCTTTGCCAATAAACAGCTTTATGGGAGCGGCTACAGCACTGAGTAATAATGGAATGGCCGTCTATGAAATGGGTATGGCGCCCACGGCAATGGAACGTATTGTCACCGACTGGTTGTGTTCTAAAGTGGGTTATGGGCAAAATTCACGTGGATTTTTAACCTCAGGAGGTACCCTTGCTAATTTAACAGCTCTGCTAGCAGCAAGACGAGCAATAATCGAAGAAGACATATGGCATACCGGGAGCACCAAAAAATTAGGTGTAATGGTAAGCGCAGAAGCGCATTATTGCATTGATAGAGCAGCGCGTATAATGGGTCTAGGAGACCAAGGCATCATAGGTATCCCTGTAAACAACAATTTCTGTGCAGATGCAACAAAACTCGAAGAGGTCTATCAAAAGGCTGTAAATGAGGGTATCGAAGTATTTGCAATTGTAGGAAGTGCTCCTTCTACAGCTACAGGAAACTTTGATCCCTTAGAAGATATGGGAGCCTTTGCCAAATCTAAATCCATTTGGTTTCACGTAGACGGAGCTCATGGCGGAGCTGTTGTCTTATCTAAGAAGTACAAACATCTTATGAAAGGGTCAGAGCTTGCGGATTCCATTGTCATCGATGGTCATAAAATGATGCTAATGCCGACCTTAACAACTGCCCTACTCTTTAAAAATGGTGACGATGCTCACAGAAACTTCAATCAACGAGTAGAATATTTATTGCACGATACAGAAGAAGAAGATTGGTATAATGGAGCAAAACGAACCTTTGAATGCACCAAGACCATGACCTCTGTATATTGGTACACCATACTTCAAGTTTATGGCGAAAAGATTTTCGAAGATTTTATCGACAGGCAATTTGATTTGGCTAAAGACTTTATAAAAATTTTAGACGATCACCCCAGCTTCGAATACTTTCTTCCACCAGACTCTAATATTGTTTGCTTCAGGTATCTATTTGAAGGAAGTCAAGATGAAGTCAATCACAAAAACAATTCTCTAAGACAACTGCTCTTAGAAGACGGAACTTACTATTGCGTAAAAACAGTTTTGAATAAGACGCAGTTTCTAAGAGTAAGTTTGATGAACGCCACAACTGAGGTGAGTCATCTCAAAGAATTTATAGAATTCACTCATAAGATGGCTCAAAAATTAGTTTGAATCCATTAATTTTAAGAAAAAACGATATGAATAAATTCCTGATTTTTATTGGTCTTATCACTGTTATGAGTGTTCAATCACAGCAAGATCAGCGTATTTACGACATTATTAACGCTATCTCTGCAGAACGAATCAAGAGCGATATCAAAACATTAGCTGATTTTGGAACTCGACACACACTGAGTGATACGGTTTCTAACACAAGAGGTATAGGTGCAGCGAGAAGATGGATTAAAAGTGAATTCGATAACATCTCCAATCAATGTGACAATTGTTTAGACGTTTTTTATCAGCACAATTTTATTGCAAAAGGAACGGCCTCTAGAATCGTCAAAGATGTTGATGTGGTCAATGTCGTTGCCATTCAAAGAGGAACAAAATTTCCCAATAGATTCATTATCATGAGCGGCGACATCGATTCGAGAGTTTCAGACCCCACAGACTACACCTCTGATTCACCTGGAGCTAACGATAATGCCTCTGGAATGGCAGGAACTATCGAAGCGGTGCGAGTCTTGAGTAAACACAGCTTTGAGAACAGCGTCATCTATGTGGGATTAGCTGGAGAAGAACAAGGCTTATTTGGAGGAAAAGGTTTGGCCGAGTACGCTAAAGAAAAGAATTGGGAAATTATTGGGGTTCTCAATAATGATATGATCGGCAATACAACGGGGGTTGATGGTGTAATCAGCAATAGAGATTTTAGAATATTTTCAGAGCCTGTTCCTGCTAATGAAACAGAGCGCCAAAGAAGAGCCAGACGATTTTACGGCGGTGAGGTTGACGGAATATCTCGGCAATTAGCTCGATATATTTATAAAAACACCAAGACCTATATGCCCGAAATGAATCCAATGATGATTTACCGTCTTGATCGCTTCGGACGCGGCGGTCATCACAGGCCTTTTAATGATTTGGGGTATGCAGGTGTACGAATTATGGAGGCTCACGAAAACTATACCCAGCAACATCAAGATATTCGAGTTGAAGACGGCATCGCGTATGGAGATGTTTTTGAGCATGTGAATTTCGATTACGCAGCAAAATTAACCGCAGTTAACGCCATTAATCTTGCGAGTCTGGCATGGGCACCTCCTGCTCCAACTGAGGTAGCCATAGGTGGAATTGTTCAGCCCTCCACAAAACTAAGATGGAAAGCGTCTACAGCAGCAACAAAGTATAGAATACATTGGAGAGAAACCACTGCTCCACATTGGCAGTATTCTCGCGTAGTTGAAGATACCAATGAAGTAACTCTTGATGGAATAGTGATTGACAATTATTTCTTTGGCGTATCAGCAATCGGCGCCAACGGTTTTGAAAGTGAAGTTGTATTTCCAAATAGCATATTTAGGTAACTATGCAAAAAACAATTGTTCTTATCGCCCTTTGTCTTGGTCTGCATTTAAACGCTCAAGAATTTACACGACAGGATAGTCTCAGAGGGTCTATTACCAAAGAGCGGATGTGGTGGGATGTGGTGCACTACGATTTAGACATAGAAGTAGACATCGATAACAAATACATTCGAGGTAAAAACATCATGACCTATAAGGTGTTGGATGATTCAGTCCGCAGAATGCAAATAGATTTGCAAACACCAATGCAAATCGATAGTGTACTGCAAAATAGAACCAAACTTAAAATATCAAGAGAGGGCAATGTCTACTGGATTGATTTTTCCAACATACCAGCCCCAAATACAGAAAATGCTATTGAAATCTATTTTCAAGGACATCCAAAGGAAGCAGTTCGCGCGCCTTGGGATGGTGGTTTTTCATGGAAAACAGACGACCTTGACTTGCCTTTTGTCGCGACCTCTTGTCAGGGTTTAGGTGCGAGTGTTTGGTGGCCAAACAAAGACCATATGTACGACGAAGCGGAATCTTTAAGCATTAGCGTGACTGTCCCAGAAGGCCTTGTCAATGTTTCAAATGGTCGTTTTAAAAATGTGGACTATTTCGATGGAAAAGCCAAATATACTTACGAAGTAAAAAATCCCATCAACAATTATGGGGTCAATATAAATATCGGAAACTATACCTCTTATCAAGAGGTGTATCAAGGAGAGAACGGCCCTTTAGACATTTCTTACCACGTTTTAAAGCAAGATCTTGAAAAAGCAAAACAGCAATTCAAACAAGTTCCGATGATGCTGGAGGCCTTCGAGTATTGGTTTGGACCCTACCCTTTTTATGAAGACAGCTTTAAACTAGTCCAAGTACCTTATCTCGGGATGGAACACCAAAGTTCTGTTACCTACGGTAATCAATTTCAAAACGGATATCTCGGTAGAGATTTATCTGGTACTGGATGGGGTCTTGAATTTGATTTTATTATTGTTCATGAGGCTGGGCACGAATGGTTTGCCAATAACATCACCTACAAAGATGCAGCAGACATGTGGCTTCACGAGAGTTTTACCGCCTATAGTGAATCTCTTTATCTAGATTACCATTTTGGCAAAAAAGCGGCGCAAGAATACGTGAGGGGAACCCGAAGATATATCGAAAATAAAGGACCTATTATTGGGTGGTACGATGTAAATCAACCCTCCAAAGGCAATGACAAATATTACAAAGGATCCAACGTCATACACACCTTGAGACAGTGGATAGATGATGACAAAAAATTCAGAATGCTTTTGAGAGGTCTAAATAAAGAGTTTTACCATTCAACGGTAACAACTTCTGAAATAGAAGATTATATCACGGAATTTACCGAACTACCCTTAAAAGTATTTTTCAATCAATACTTACGTCAAACGAATATTCCCACTTTAGAATATAAGATAGAAAATAACGAATTACACTTTCGCTATTCGGATGATTGTTTGGATGGATTTGAAATGCCACTAAAAATAGACTTAGATGAGCAATCGCAGTGGATATTTCCCACTAAGAGTTGGAAAAGTGTTACTTTAACTCAAGCAAACGACTTAGAGTTTGATCCAAACTTTTATATCAATACAGTACAACTAAAATAACATCATAAAGAAATGAAAAAAATTAGTCTTTTAATCACGCTACTCACCACAGCCTTCTTTGGTTTTGGGCAGCAACTGAGCATGGATATGGCCGGAGATTTAAAGCCAAGAAACGTTGGTCCTGCAGGAATGAGCGGAAGAGTAACAGCCATAGATGTTCAACTGAGCAATACAGATGTAATCTATGTAGGAACGGCTTCAGGAGGA
>JBMYMD010000017.1:13138-40663 GCA_049596955.1 Flavobacteriaceae bacterium | reverse complement strand
CTTCTTGTTCAGCCAATCTGATCGCTCTGTTCCGATCGGGATGTGGAATGTCAGAAGAATGCGGTTGATACTCCAGGTGCTCTGTTATTGCAATAGCATCTAAGCCATCCATCAAGGCCTCTTGAACTCGGATATCCGGCCAAACCGAACCGTCCGAGAATACAGAGTGCATGTGTAAATCAGTTTTTAGGGTCATATAACCCTCTATATTTGGATATTGAAAGGGTTCGTCTCCAGCGTGGCTGTGGTTTTGAGCTGTGCTTAATAGTGTGCTGAAAAGGGCTAAAAGGAAAAAGAAATTTTTCATAAAAATCGAATCTAGAAATGAGTTGACCCTGTAAAGGGCAATTATCTGCTTAAGATAAGTTCATTTTCAGCAAATTACCACAAAAATATTAGGGTAATTGAAAGAGGTCTTCTACACTGCATTCTAGGGTCAAGGCAATTTTCAAAGCGAGTACAGTTGAAGGAACATAAATTCCGTTTTCTATGGCATTGATACTTTTTCGAGATACATCAGCACGTTCAGACAATTCTTGCTGGGTGAAGCCTTTGGCTTTTCTGAGGCTTTGCAGATTGTTCAATAACTTCTGATGATTTTTTCCCAACGCTTATTTTTTTTCAAAACTTTCGACTGTTTTATTGATTTCTTCGCTTTGGTTGGGATAGATGTAACCAGCGATCATTTGACCTATACCGATGAAGGATACCAGTAAACCTACTCCGTATAAAACTTTGATGTTCAAACCAAAATAACCCAAACAAAATAGGCCTATTCCAACAAAAATAGTTACTACTCCGCTACGTCTAAGGTCGGTATTTGATTTTTTTTCTTGAAGTGAATCGAGTAATTCCTTAACGTCTTCAGAGTCTTTGATGTTTTTTGAAACTTCAATAATAGTGTTGTATTTATTTTTTTGATTTCTACTATTGAAGAAAATGGCAATCCATACTATTATCAAGGGAGTTAGTATTGCTATTGTTGGAATCAATAACTGTGGATCAGAAAATAACGATAGTTTGATAAAGCTTGTCATAGGTTGTTTTTAAATTAAATTGTAACGCAAAGGTAACATTTTATTTTAAAAATGATACGTAAAGGTTACTTTTTTTATTTTCTAGACCATTTGACTCTAGTTTGATTCCGTGATAGCCTTACGTATCGCCGTTAATTGCTTTAAGAGCGTTTCTAATTGTTCAAGAGGCAGCATATTGGCTCCATCACTTTTTGCCGATGTTGGGTCTGGATGCGTTTCAATAAATAATCCATCAGCTCCTGCGGCTATACCAGCTTTGGCCATTGTAGAAATTAGTGCGGGTCTACCTCCAGTGACTCCACTCGATTGATTGGGTTGTTGAAGCGAGTGCGTTACATCTAATATGACTGGAGCGTAATTTTGCATGGTGGGAATGCCTCTGTAGTCTATGACTAAATCTTGATAGCCAAACATGCTACCGCGTTCTGTAATCAAGGCTTTGTCATTTCCACTTTCTTGAACCTTTTGAACTGCAAATTGCATGCTTTCTGGACTCATGAACTGACCTTTTTTGAGATTGACGGCTTTACCAGTTCGTGCAGCCGCAACGATCAGGTCTGTCTGTCTTACTAAAAAAGCTGGAATCTGCAGGACATCTACATAAGCGGCAGCTAATTCTGCATCTTCTTCTTTGTGTATATCTGTAACCGTTGGAATATCAAAGGTTTCACTAACCTTACGCAATATTTTTAGGGCTTTCTCATCTCCGATTCCTGTAAACGAGTCTAACCTGCTTCGATTGGCCTTTTTAAAACTTCCTTTGAAAACATAAGGAATGTCGTATTTTTCTGTGAGCTCACAGATGTGTTCTGCTATTTGCATCGCCATTGTCTCACCTTCGATTGCGCATGGACCAGCCAACAAAAAAAATTGATTTGAAGCAGAATTTTTGAGTTTGGAGATTTTTGAAGATTCCATTTATAAGTAAACTTTGTTCAAAGTTAAAACCATTGCTTAAAATACAAGTATATTTGCGCGCTGAAAGACTTAATATCCGCAGATTCCTATGTCGAAAATCAAAAATATAGCAATTATTGCCCATGTTGACCATGGTAAAACCACCCTTGTAGATAAAATCATGTTTCATTGTCAACTCTTCAGAGATAATGAAAACAAGGGCGATTTAATTTTAGACAATAATGATTTAGAACGGGAAAGGGGTATTACTATTGTTTCAAAAAATGTCTCTGTAACCTATAAGGAACACAAAATAAATATTATAGATACTCCCGGACACGCTGATTTTGGTGGAGAGGTTGAGCGCGTTCTCAATATGGCTGATGGTGTTTTGTTGCTTGTAGATGCCTTTGAAGGACCAATGCCTCAAACTCGATTTGTGTTGCAAAAGGCCATTGACTTAGGTCTAAAGCCTTGTGTAGTTGTCAATAAGGTAGATAAAGAAAATTGTACCCCTGAAGAGGTACATGAAAAGGTTTTTGATTTGATGTTTGAGCTGGGTGCTGAAGAATGGCAATTGGATTTTCCAACCGTCTACGGTTCGGCTAAACACAATTGGATGTCTGAGGATTTTCAAAAACCGACTTCAAATATTGAACCTTTACTAGATATGGTGTTAGAACATATACCTTCCTTCGAACCTAAAGAAGGTAATACTCAAATGCTCATCACTTCTTTAGATTACTCTTCGTTTACAGGAAGAATTGCGATTGGTAGATTGCAACGTGGCAGCCTAAATGAAGGTCAGCAAATAAGTTTGGTTCGCAGAGATGGGAGTGTCGCTAAATCGAGAATAAAGGAACTTTTTGTTTTTGAAGGTTTAGGGCGAAAAAAAGTGTCTACTGTTCAAACAGGTGATATATGTGCCATCGTTGGGATGGACAATTTTGAAATCGGAGATACTGTGGCTGATATAGAAGCTCCTGAGGGCTTAAAAACTATCGCCATTGATGAACCTACGATGAGTATGCTTTTCACGATCAACGATAGTCCCTTTTTCGGTAAAGACGGAAAGTTCGTCACCTCAAGACACATCAAAGAGCGTTTAGAAAAAGAGCTTGAAAAGAATCTTGCACTTCGCGTAGAAGAGACAGATAGCGCCGACCGGTTTATGGTATTTGGACGAGGGGTTCTTCATTTATCTGTTTTAATAGAAACGATGCGAAGAGAAGGTTACGAGTTGCAAATTGGTCAACCTCAGGTAATTATCAAAGAGATTGATGGACAAAAATGTGAGCCGATAGAGCAGCTCACAATTGATTTGCCTGAAGACATATCAGGAAAGGCAGTCGAGCTAGTGAGTATGCGCAAGGGAGAGATGATTAGTATGCAAGCTAAAGGAACACGAATGATTTGTGAGTTTGTGATTCCCTCAAGAGGTATCATTGGTCTTCGAAATCAACTTTTAACCGCAACAGCAGGTGAGGCTATTATGTCACATCGATTTCTAGAGTTTCAACCTTTGAAGGGAGCAATCCCTGGTCGTATTAATGGGTCTTTGGTTTCTATGGAAAATGGAACTGCTATCCCTTATTCAATAGATAAACTTCAAGAAAGAGGTAAGTTTTTCATCGATCCGGGTGAGCCCATTTACGAAGGCCAGGTTATTGGTGAAAATGCAAGGGGAGAAGATATGACAGTCAATGTGACAAAGACAAAAAAGCTTTCAAATGTTCGTGCAGCTGGTTCTGATGACAAAACAAAGATTGTACCTGCGATTAAATTCACCTTAGAAGAGGCTTTGGAATATATTCAAAAGGATGAATATGTTGAGGTTACTCCTAATGCACTTCGTTTGAGAAAAATACATTTGAGAGAAGTCGATCGAAAACGAAATAAGACGATTTAGTTTATTGGGTTCACACTTGCTATAGCGGCTCCGATAATTCCGGCTTGATTTTTTAATTCTGAGGCTTCAATCTGAGTCTCGATGGTTATATGTTTTTTAAAGTTCTCCCAATTTTTGGAGATTCCTCCTCCTACAAGAATAAGGTTAGGAGCGGTTATGAGTTCAACCACTTCAAGAAATCGATTAAAGCGTTTTGCCCACTTTTTGGTGCTTAAGCCTTCTCGATCTTTAGCAGAAGAAGCAGCCCAAGTTTCAATTTTAGTGTATTCTTTATAAGGAATTTGTCCCAATTCAAAATTGGGAATAAGTTGACCGTTAAAGAAGGCTCCACTTCCTAAACCGGTTCCTACTGTAATCATTAAAACCAAACCTTTTTTTTGTTCCGCACTCAGTTCTTGAATACTTGCGAATCCCGCTGCATCTGCATCATTTATAATGGTGAAATCGCATGAGGTTCTGTGGGTGAAAAGAGCCTTGATATCGACACCTACCCATGAAGGGGATAAATTACCTGGTGACGTACAGATTCCATTTTTTACGATGGTTGGAAAACCACATCCCACTGCCCCTTGATAATTAAAATGCTCAATTAAAAGGGCGATGGTTTCAGTCATGGCTAGGGGAGATCTTGAACTTGGTGTGGGTATGCGATGACGTTCTGACACCATTTCACCCGTTGTGGTGTCCACTAATGCACCTTTGATTCCACTGCCTCCTATATCTATTCCTAATCTGACCATAATTTAGTTGTTCATTACCTCAAAAATAGTTGCATTATCGCATTTTAGGGTTTTGTTGGGATATTTATAAATGAGGGTATAATCATGTGTGGCCATAATAATAGTATTTCCACTTAGATGAATCTCTTGTAATAAGGTCATTACTTCTTCACTGGTTTCTGGGTCTAAATTCCCCGTCGGTTCATCTGCCAAAATGAGTTCAGGATTATTGAGTAGAGCCCTTGCGATTGCCACCCTTTGTTGCTCACCTCCTGACAATTCATGAGGAAATTTATGCGCTTTATTTTCCATGCCCACTTTTTCAAGAACCTCTTTTATTCTTTTCTCAATCTTAGATTTACTAGACCATCCTGTGGCCTGTAATACAAATGCTAGATTACTGCTAACACTGCGGTCAGATAACAGCTTAAAATCTTGAAATATGATTCCTAATTTTCTTCTGAGATAAGGCACGTCCTTCTCTTTGAGTTGTCTCAAATTGAAACCAACTATTTCGGACTGTCCTTTTGTCAAAGACAATTCACCGTATAAAGTTTTTAAAAGACTGCTCTTGCCACTTCCCGTTTTTCCGATAATATAGACAAATTCACCTTTGTGTACCTTTAAACTAATATCTTTGAGAATGATACTGTTTCCTTGAAAGATTTGAGCATCTTTCATCTCGAGTATATGGTCATTCATATCAGAAGGTTTTGAATCTCAAATATACGTTATAGTATTAATTTACGTTAGCCTAAAGTGAGACAGTTTAGACTTGAAACAAATTAACCAATGAATAAACAGTCGGCATTAATTCGAAATCTGTTCTGTACTTTGCTCGTGTATTGGGCGGGGCTGTATGTGGTTCATGGTCAAAACCTAATTCTAAATCCAAGTTTTGAAGAATTCTTGAAATGTCCAGAAGATCTAGGAACTTTTGCTTACGATGTAAAGCATTGGAATTCTGCAACAGCTGGTAGTACGGATTATTTCAACAGTTGTAGCGAGTCTATGGGTATACCTAAGAATTTCAATGGAGAACAACAACCCTACAACGGCCAAGCGTATGCCGGATTGTATCTTATTGCTCCTTCTGATTACCGTGAATATCTCCAAGTCCCATTTAAATACGAGCTAGAAAAAGATCACGTATACGAGTTGTCTTTTTGGTTATCTCTTGCGGAGAGTTCTGATTATGCTGTTCGAGATTTTGAGATTTTGCTCAATGAAAAAGAAGTACTTATCAATAAGAAAACCAATTTACTAAAAGGGGAAATAGCAAAGTACAAGGAAAATCGTATGCATTCGCTTCAGACACGTAAACCTAGTTTTAATCTAAATAGAGATCAGTGGTTTCAGATTAAATTTAAATTCAAAGCCAAGGGATTTGAGCGGTTTTTGATTTTTGGAAATCTCAAAACAAATCGATCAACACTCAAGAGAGAGGCTATTTCATGGGGTACTAAACGGGGCTCATACTATTACATTGACGATTTCTCATTAGTTCAACTCGATCCACCCCCTAAGACATACAAAACAGAAGTTCTTTACACTTTTGAAAATGTATACTTTGCCTTTGACTCTGCATTTTTAAATCAAAAATCTCGTGAGAGTGTCAAGCGATTAAAAGTGTTTTTAGATGAGCATCCCACTTATAAGATAACTATCATTGGAAATACTGATAGTCAAGGCAGTGACGCGTACAATCAACAGCTGGCGCTAAACAGGGCTAGAGGTATAGCTTTGTATTTAGAAAATCTAGGTCTTGACAATAATCGACTTGAGGTAAAATCTCAAGGCAGTCAGTATCCTAGAGCAACAAATGCTTCTACTGAAGGCCGAAGATTAAATCGTAGAGTTGAATTTGTTTTGACTCAAATTGATTAAATTCAAGGCTCTAAAAATTAAAGCTATGAGAGTGCTGTTTTCCTTTTTTGTTTTGCTGCTAATTTCCTCGTGTTCTACCACTGAAGTCGTAGATCTGATTGTGCACAACGCCAATATCTATACTATGGATGATCAAAATCCAAACGCAACCTATTTGGTGGTCAATAATGAAAAGATAGTTGCTGTTGGTTCAGATGAGAGTGATTTGGAGGACTACGAAGCTAAAGAGATTATTGATGCTGATCAAAAAACGCTCATCCCTGGAATTATTGATGCGCATTGTCACTTTTATGGGTTGGGATTAAACCAACAACGCGTTGATTTGGTTGGAACATTGAGTTTTGATGAAATCATTGAAAAAGTCAAATCATTTGAGCGAGAGAACCCTGAAATGCAATTTATTTTAGGTCGAGGTTGGGATCAGAACGATTGGGCGGTAAAAGATTTTCCAACCAAAGATAAATTAGACCTCTTATTCCCGAATAAAGCTGTTGTTTTAGAGCGTGTGGATGGTCATGCTTATTTGGTGAACCAAAAGGCATTGGATTTAGCTAAAATAAATTTAAAGACACCTTCAAATGGAGGTGCTATCGTCAAGAAAAATGGAAGACTCACAGGCGTGCTTGTAGATAATCCTATGCAGCGCGTAGATCGAGTAATTCCTGAATTGAATAGAGCAGAACAAATACAAGCCTTAAAAAAGGCAGAAGAGATATGCTTTAGTTACGGCTTAACCACGGTTAACGATGCTGGCCTTAGTAGAAGCACTATTGAACTGATCGACAGTTTACAACAGTCTGGAGATTTGAAGATTCGTGTTTATGCAATGGTGAGTAACAGCCCAAAAGATGTCAATCACTTCTTAGACAAGGGAATTCTAAAAACAGATCGACTTAATGTTAGGTCTGTGAAGGTATACGCAGATGGGGCGTTAGGTTCTAGAGGAGCAGCATTAAAGGAGGAATACTCCGATCAACACAATCATTTTGGAGCAATGGTTACGCCTGTAGCCGCAATTGAGCAGTTGGCACAGCGTATTGCAGCTAGTGATTATCAAATGAACACACATGCCATAGGAGATTCAGCAAATGCTGTAGTTTTGAGAGCCTACAACAAGGTGCTTAAAGGTGAAAGCGATCGACGATGGAAAATTGAACACGCACAGGTAATTGATTTAGATGATATCGAAAATTTTGGTTCTCAAATATTGCCTTCAGTGCAACCCACTCATGCTACCAGCGATATGTATTGGGCCGAAGATAGATTAGGAAGTGAGCGAATAGAAGGTGCTTATGCTTTTAAAACCTTATTAGACAAATCTGGAGTGCTACCACTAGGCACAGATTTTCCCGTTGAGCAAGTAAGTCCTTTTCTTACTTTTTATGCCGCGGTTACTCGTCAAGATGCTGCCGGATACCCTCAAGGAGGATTTATGGAATCTGAAAAGCTGTCTCCAGAAGAAGCTCTTAAAGGAATGACAATTTGGCCGGCCTATTCTAATTTCGAGGAAGGAGAAAAGGGGAGTTTAGAATCTGGTAAATGGGCCGACTTTGTGATTTTGTCCAAAGATATCTTAAAGGCGTCTTCCGATGAATTGCTCAATATTCAAGCCGAAAAGACTTTTGTGGCAGGCGTACAAGTGCATTAAATAATTACGAATTGTTTCAGAAGTCAATCTGACAATACTATTACGTTACTTATTTTAATTAATTAATCATTTTTAGTTATAATTTGTAAACAATATTTAAGTATAAGTTTACGTTTTGAAATAGAATAATTTATTTTGACTAAAATTTTAAAACTTTAACTATGTGTGGTATTGTTTGCGCTTTTGATTTAAAGCAACCAACAGATGACTTGAGAGGACAATTATTAAGTATGTCTAAGAAAATTAGACATCGAGGTCCGGATTGGAATGGAATTTATGCAGATGAGAAGGCTATCATCGCGCATGAGAGATTGGCAATTGTCGACCCTGCGTCGGGAAAACAGCCGCTGCTTAGCGAAGATGGAACTGTGGTTTTGGCAGCTAACGGAGAAATATATAACCATAAGGAGCTTAGAAAAAGTTTAAGTATTCCCTATACCTTTAAAACAGAATCTGATTGTGAAGTAATATTGGCCCTGTACAAGGAGCACGGAAAAGCTTTTTTAGACCATCTCAATGGTATTTTTGCTTTTGCCCTATACGATTCTAAAACAAATGAATTCTTGATTGCAAGAGATCACATGGGTATCATTCCGCTTTATATGGGTTGGGATCAATACGGAACGTTTTACGTAGGATCAGAGTTAAAATCACTTGAGGGTGTATGTTCAAAAATTGAACTTTTTCCTCCGGGTCATTTATTGACTAATAATCTTAAAGAACCAGAACAATGGTATAACAGAGATTGGATGAGTTATGATGCAGTTGCCGAAAACACAACCTCAATTGAAGAACTAAGAGCTGCTTTAGAAGCTGCTGTTAAGCGTCAGTTGATGTCTGATGTTCCTTATGGTGTCTTATTATCTGGAGGGCTAGATTCGTCAGTGACTTCTGCAGTTGCCAAAAAATATGCCGAGATGCGAGTAGAAAGTAATGATGAGCAGGCTGCATGGTGGCCTCGATTACATTCATTCGCGGTAGGTCTAGAGGGATCTCCTGATTTAGCTGCTGCTCAAAAAGTCGCTGATCAGATCGGTACAGTCCATCACGAAATAAAATTTACTATTCAAGAAGGTTTAGACGCCATTAGAGATGTCATTTACCATCTTGAAACTTATGATATCACAACTATTCGCGCTTCAACACCTATGTATTTGATGGCACGCGTTATCAAATCAATGGGTATTAAGATGGTTTTGTCTGGAGAAGGTGCTGATGAGCTCTTTGGAGGATATCTCTATTTTCACAAAGCACCAAGTGCACAAGATTTTCATGAAGAAACCGTTCGAAAACTTAGCAAATTGCACATGTACGATTGTCTCAGGGCAAACAAGTCTCTTGCAGCTTGGGGTATAGAAGGTCGAGTTCCTTTCTTAGACAAAGAATTTATAGATGTAGCTATGCGCTTGAACCCAAAAGATAAAATGGCTGGGAATGGTAAAATTGAGAAATACGTCGTCCGCAAGGCATTTGAAGATTACCTTCCGCAAGAGGTTGCATGGAGACAAAAAGAGCAATTCTCGGATGGTGTTGGATACAGTTGGATAGATACCTTAAAAGAGGTTGTTGATCAAGAGGTCAGCGATGATCAAATGGATAATGCTCACTTTAGATTTCCAATTCAAACTCCCCAAACAAAGGAGGAGTATTACTACAGAAGTATCTTCGAGAGTCACTTCCCTTCAGATGCTGCAGCTTTGAGCGTTCCTCAAGAGCCATCAGTTGCTTGTTCTACACAAATTGCACTAGAATGGGACGAGGCGTTTAAGGCTATGAATGAACCTTCTGGAAGAGCTATCGCAAGCGTTCATGAGCAAGCGTATGACTGATTTTTTGTTCACATTTAATTGTTGATAACTTAGAGTGTTCAAGGTCCTTTCAGGGCTTATAAAAACAGGGTGAAACCTTATATTTGTAAGGTTACTTTCCAGTTAAATGAACACGAGTTTATGAGCGAAAAAAATACGAATAAAAACTATTCTGCGGACAGCATACAGGCCCTGGAGGGTATGGAGCATGTTCGTATGCGTCCTTCGATGTATATCGGTGATGTTGGTGTAAGAGGATTGCATCATTTAGTCTATGAAGTTGTCGACAATTCCATCGATGAAGCAATGGGTGGATATTGTAATAAAATAGATGTTGTCATCAACGAAGACAATTCTGTTACTGTACAAGATAACGGTAGGGGTATTCCCGTAGGGATGCACAAAAAAGAAGGCGTTTCAGCATTGGAGGTCGTAATGACTAAAATTGGTGCTGGTGGTAAGTTTGACAAAGATTCTTATAAAGTTTCAGGAGGTTTGCACGGTGTTGGGGTTTCTTGTGTAAATGCCCTATCTGCAGCCTTAAAGGCCACGGTTTACAGAGATGGCAAGATATGGGAGCAAGAATATGAACGAGGTAAGGCACTCTACCCGGTTAAAACCATTGGCGACAGTGATAAAAACGGAACCAGTGTCACTTTTCACCCTGATCCTGTAATATTTACCCAAACTACAGAATACAATTATGAAACTCTAGCCAATAGGTTAAGAGAGTTGGCTTATTTGAATAGGGGAGTTACAATTTCACTTACGGATCATCGCCAAAAAGATACTGAGGGTGAATTTGTGAATGAAACCTTTTATTCTGAAAAAGGACTTGAAGAATTTATATTATTCTTAGAGGCAACGAGAGAGCCGTTAATACAGAAGGTGATTTCGATGGAAGGAGAAAAAAATGGCATTCCCGTGGAAATTGCGATGGTCTACAATACAGGTTTTTCTGAAAATCTCCATTCATATGTAAACAACATCAACACTCATGAAGGAGGTACTCATTTATCAGGATTTAGAAGAGGTCTAACCTCTACTTTAAAAAAATATGCTGAGCAATCAGGAATGTTAGATAAATTGAAGTTTGAAATTTCAGGAGATGACTTTAGAGAAGGGTTGACAGCTATTGTTTCTGTGAAGGTTGCCGAACCTCAATTTGAAGGTCAGACAAAAACTAAGCTAGGAAACCGAGAGGTGAATTCTGCTGTTTCTCAATCGGTTTCAGAAATGCTAACCGATTATCTTGAAGAGCATCCAGATGATGCCAAGCGCATAGTCGAAAAAGTTGTTATCGCTGCAACGGCAAGACACGCTGCTGCTAAGGCAAGAGAGATGGTACAACGAAAAAATGTTATGCATGGTGGCGGTTTGCCCGGAAAACTCTCCGACTGTTCAGAACAAGACCCAGAAAAGTGTGAAGTTTTTCTTGTGGAGGGAGACTCTGCAGGTGGAACAGCTAAACAGGGAAGAGATCGAAATTTTCAAGCTATACTACCCCTTCGAGGAAAAATTCTCAATGTAGAAAAAGCGATGCAACACAAGGTGTTTGAAAACGAAGAAATCAGAAATATTTATACAGCACTTGGTGTAACTGTGGGTACAGAAGAAGACAGTAAAGCACTCAACTTAGAAAAGTTGAGGTACCACAAAGTCGTAATCATGTGTGATGCTGATGTTGATGGTTCTCATATCGAAACCTTGATTTTGACTTTTTTCTTTAGATACATGAGAGAACTCATAGAAAGAGGGCATGTATACATTGCGACTCCACCGCTTTATTTGGTTAAAAAAGGAGCTAAAAAGAGATACGCCTGGAATGACCAAGAACGCGATGCGCTATTAAACGAATACAGTTCTGGCGCATCTGTCCAACGATACAAAGGTCTGGGTGAAATGAATGCTGAACAACTTTGGGATACTACAATGAATCCTGAATTCAGAACTTTAAGAAGAGTGAGTATTGATAATGCAACAGAAAGTGATCGCATCTTCTCTATGCTAATGGGAGATGAGGTTCCACCTAGACGTGAATTTATTGAGAAGAACGCGGTTTATGCCAATATAGATGCATAAACTTGATGATCTTTCACTTATTAAACTCGCTGCCCCACCAGCGAGTTTTTTTATTTTTATTTCATTTTTAAGAAACAAAAATTAAAATTAGTTCTATGTTGTCCCAAAATTTTAAATCTTTAATTGCTTTTATTGTATTTACATCTGGTGTTTCTGCACAAAACTTTTATACGTTTTTTGAATCTGGTTTACAAGATGCTCAGCAGTTTGCTCAAGGTTATTTTAACCCCGCTATGCAGTTAGGTGTTCACAGCCTTTCAGGGGGTTGGTACAATTCAGGTAAATCGCAAAAGACCTTGGCTTTTGAGGTCTCTTTAATCGGTAATGTTACCACGTGGAGTGGAAAACAGGAACGTTTTCTGTTAAACACTGCTGGTTACACTAATTTGAATTTTGCAGATGGTGCACAAGAAAAATATGTGGCAACAGTTCTCGGAGATGCTTCTACGCCTGTTTATGCTGAAGAATCTCTAGGTGACGGTTTACCCAGTGTTCGAACTGATTTTGATTTACCTGCAGGTTTGCGTTCAGAAGGATTACGATTCTGGCCCTCTGCTTTTCTACAAGCGAGTGTAGGAATATTAAAGGGAATTGAAATCAAAGGACGGTTTTTACCTTCAATAAGCACTAATGATGTCAGTGTAAGCTTGCTAGGTGGAGGAGTTCAATTTGATATTTCTGAGATACTTCCATTGGATCGGGTGCTACCATTGGGAATATCATTTCTTTTGGGATACACAAAACTCAATGCGAATTATCAGATAGAAACCGACCAAAATATTGAAAGTCAAATTGTGTCTAGAAATATGAGTTTAATTTTATCCACAAAACTGCCCGTGATTAATATTTATGGAGGGGTGAATATTATAGATGGGTCAAGTGATTTGAATATCTTGGGTACATACCAAGTGGCTTCAGGTGTAACCTTCATTGACCCTTTAGCTGTAGAGTCAGATGTCAGTGCCATCGGTCTAACTCTCGGTGCCAAGTTAAGACTTGGTTTTTTTCGTTTGAATATAGACCACAGTTTTTCTGACTTTAATACCACAAGAGCAGGAATTAACATAGGATTTAGATAATCTCATGAAAAGATTATTTTTGTGCCTGATTAGAAAACACTTAAACAATTAAATATGAAAATTACTGTAGTTGGTGCAGGCGCTGTTGGAGCGAGTTGTGCGGAGTATATTGCTATGAAAAACTTTGCTTCCGAGGTAGTCTTGCTAGATATTAAAGAAGGTTATGCAGAAGGAAAGGCGATGGATTTAATGCAAACAGCCTCATTAAACAATTTTGATACTAAGATATCTGGATCCACAAATGATTATTCCAAAACTGCTTCTAGTGACATTGTGGTTATCACTTCTGGAATTCCTAGAAAACCTGGAATGACCAGAGAAGAATTGATAGGAATTAACGCCGGTATTGTAAAAACTGTATCTGAAAATTTGCTTCAACATTCTCCTAATGCTGTTGTAATTGTTGTCAGTAACCCTATGGATACAATGACATATTTGGTTCACAAAACTACAGGTCTGCCGAAAAATCGAATAATCGGAATGGGTGGAGCTCTTGACAGTGCAAGATTTAAATATAGAATTGCTGAAGCTTTAGGCGCACCAATTTCGGATGTTGATGGTATGGTTTTAGGAGGACATAGTGACACAGGTATGGTGCCTTTAATCGATCATGCAACTCGTAATTCAGTAAAAATTTCTGAATTTTTAGATGCGGAGCGAATGAATGAAATTGTATCAGAAACTAAAGTTGGTGGTGCAACCTTGACCAAATTACTTGGAACATCGGCATGGTATGCACCTGGGGCTGCCGTTTCATCATTGGTACAGGCTATTGCTTGTGATCAAAAGAAAATATTTCCCTGTTCTACATTGTTAAATGGAGAGTATGGTCTTGATGATTTGTGTATTGGTGTTCCCGTTGTTTTAGGAAAAAATGGTATAGAATCTATTGTCAAAATTGAACTTTCAGATGCTGAAAATGCTAAAATGCAGGAGAGTGCTATTGGGGTTAAGAAAACGAATGGATTGTTAAATTTATAAGATCAAAAAGGCAGCATTTTTCAGTTTATCTTATCAAAATTCATTTTGACGTATAAATTGTCAATTCGGTAGGGAAATAATATATTTGCAGCCATTTGAAATTTTACTTTTTTAAAAATTATTTTCATGCAAAATAAAGGACTCATAAGGCTTTTTGCTTTTCTTTTCGGATTTGCGAGCTTATACCAGTTGTCTTTCACATTTATCACCAACAAAATTGAAGGTGATGCAGAGCGTTACGCTTTGGTCAATGTAGAAGATACAGAAGAAAACTACGTTGAAAAAAGAGAACAAATAGAAGCGGTCTACCTAGATTCAGTAGCAGATTTACCGGTCTTAGGATTTAGTAGTTATGCCGATGCAAAAACAAAAGAGCTCAATAAAGGTCTTGACCTCAAAGGAGGTATTAATGTCACCCTTCAAATTTCGGTAAAAGACATTCTTAAGGGTTTAGCCAATAATACTTCTAATCCTGCTTTTAACAAGGCTATAGCAGACGCTGATGCAGCCTCTAAAAGCAGTGATGCAACTTATCTCGAGTTGTTTTTTGAAGCCTTTGAAAATGTGAAAGGAGATGGAAAATTAGCTTCTCCTGAAATTTTTGCGAACAAAGCTTTAAGTGACGAAGTTAATTTTCAGATGAGTGATGATGAGGTTAAACCTATCATCCGTAGAAAAATAGACGAATCAATTGTCTCTGCATTTGAGGTCTTACGTGAACGTATAGACGGTTTCGGAGTTACACAACCCAATATCCAAAGAGAAGGAAACTCTGGAAGAATTCTTGTTGAATTACCAGGGGCAAGAGATATAAATAGAGCACAAGAGCTACTTTCTTCAACAGCGCAATTAGAGTTTTGGGAAACTTATCCTCAATCTGAGGCTGCTCTAAGCCAATTTCTTTTTGATGCGGACCAGGTTTTAAAACAAATTCTAGACAAGCAACAAGATGAAAATGAAGAAGCTTCTTCTGAAATTGATTCATTGTTAGCGGATGTTGCTGAAGATTCAATAAGTGCAGCAAATGCTAATCCTCTTTTGAGCAAGCTTATTGCACCGGCTCAAGGGTCAAATGCATTCATTCGTATTGCTGTAAAAGACACAGCCGCTGTAGGGGAGTATCTAAGAATGCCTGAGGTTAGGAAGGTATTGCCTCAAGCCATACAATTCGTAAAGTTTGCATGGCAGCGTGTAGGAAAACAAGATGAAATTGCTGAATTATATGCGCTAAAATCTAACCGAGAGGGATTACCAAGAATTAGTGGTGACGTAGTTTCAGATGCTCAAGATACATTCGATCAGTTTGGTAAACCTGCTGTTAGTATGACCATGAACACTAAGGGTGCTCGCGAATGGGAACGAATGACGGGAGATGTTTATCAAAATAAAACAGGTATTGCGATTGTTCTAGATAACAAAGTTTATACTGCTCCTGGCGTTTCAAGTGGGCCTATTTCTGGTGGGCGTTCTGAAATAACAGGAACATTTACCATCAATGAAACCAAAGATATCGCCAACGTTTTACGAGCCGGAAAATTACCTGCTTCGGCAGAAATTATTCAGTCTGAAATTGTAGGTCCTTCTTTAGGGCAAGAAGCTATTGACAGTGGATTTATGTCTTTCCTTATCGCAATGATTTTTGTTTTGGTGTGGATGGTCTTTTATTATGGAAGAGCTGGAATTTACGCTGATATTGCATTGGTACTGAACATCTTTTTGATTTTTGGTGTACTAACGAGTTTGGGTGCAGTGCTTACCTTACCTGGAATTGCTGGTATTGTTTTGACTATCGGTATGTCTGTGGATGCCAACGTACTGATTTTTGAACGTATTAAAGAAGAATTGAAAAGAGGTAAAGGAATTAGTCAAGCTGTAATAGATGGTTTTTCTAATGCATTATCTTCTATCCTTGATGCCAATATCACTACTGGCTTAACGGCGATTATTCTGTTTATGTTTGGTTCTGGACCTATCAAAGGATTTGCGACTACCTTATTAATCGGTATCATAACTTCACTTTTTACAGCAATTTTCATTACGAGAATGCTCATTGAAGGGTATTTATCTAAAAAAGGAAGAACCTTGGCTTTTGTAACTTCATTCACCAAAAATATTCTGGCTAATGTGAGTATAGACTTTTTGAGTAAAAGAAGACTTTCATATATGGTCTCTAGTGTGGTTCTAATAGGATCTCTTTTTTCATTATTTACATTAGGACTTCAACAAGGAGTTGACTTTGTCGGGGGTAGATCTTATCAAGTTCGATTTGTTGATGCGGTCAATCCTTCTGAAATAGCCTCAGATCTCAATGATGTATTTGGAAGTGGAACAAATGTTAAAACCTTTGGGGAAGCCAATCAAATTAAAGTTACAACGCCCTATAAAGTTGATGTAGAAGGTATTGAAGTTGATCAGGAAATTCAACAAAAATTATACGATGCCCTGCGACCTTACTTGCCTGATGGTATTTCATTAGATGATTTTGTGGTGGGAAGTTCTGAAAAATCTATCGGAATATTACAATCGGTCAAAGTAGGTCCTACTATCGCTGATGATATCAAGAAAAATGCTGTTTGGGCGATTTTTGGTTCACTAACGATTGTCTTCCTTTATATCTTGTTGAGATTTAGAAGATGGCAATTCTCATTAGGAGCCGTTGCTGCTGTTTTCCACGACGTACTTATTGTACTGGGGATATTTTCAGCCACAACCGCAATAATGCCTTTTAATATGGAAATTGATCAGGCATTTATCGCGGCGATACTTACTGTTATTGGATACTCACTAAACGATACGGTGGTTGTTTTCGATAGAATTCGTGAAATAGTTGGTGTTAAAGGCTGGAACAAAGGGAATAATGTGAATGAAGCACTTAGTAGTACACTCAGTAGAACCTTAAATACATCTTTAACTACATTAATCGTATTACTAGCGATCTTTATTTTTGGAGGAGAGAGTCTTAGAGGATTTATGTTTGCAATGATAGTAGGTATTGTTGTGGGTACATATTCATCTTTATTCATCGCAACACCAGTGATGTTTGATACTCTACGCAAAAAAATAGAAGGGGGAAAATAAGGTATTTACCACTTATATTAAATAATTTAAGCAGGTGGGTTGATAGTCGATATTGATCCACCTGTTGTTGTTTTCAAAACTATGCTGTCATTTGCTCTAAGCTCACCAATGGGTTTGTGAGAAACGTAAATTACGGCACTTTCACTTTGTTCTACATAAGTGTTGATCAATTGGTGCAGCTGTGATTTACTTTGTGTGTCTAATCCGACTGCAGGTTCATCGAGAATCAATAGTGCGGGATGCTTAATCATAGCCCGTATGATCATAATTAGTCGCTGTTCACCTGTGCTGAGATGTTTGAAATACCGATTTCGAAGTGAATTCCAGCCCATTCTCTCAATCCATTTGTGTGTAGATTGAACTTCTAAGTCACTTGGTTTTCGATACATTCCAATGGCATCTTGAAACCCTGAACAAATCATATCAAAAACCGATTTCCTTTTGGGATAACTCAGAATAGTTGAAGGGGAGAAGTAACCTATTTTCTTTTTGATGTCCCATACGCTTTCTCCACTTCCTTTTGGACGGTCAAATATTGTGATATCCTGTCCGTAGGCTTTTGGGTTATCTCCAATAACCAATGACAAAAGGGTGCTCTTTCCACTTCCATTCGGCCCTACGAGCTGCCAGAAGCTATTTTTTTCAACAGTCCAATTAATACCATTTAAAATAGCCTCATTTCCATAGGAAAGCTGAATGTTTTTTAATTCAAAAATAGTTTGAATGTCTTCTTGATTTGCAATGAATTTATTCAGTGGTAATTCAAATGTTTTTAAATTACTTGTTTGACTGTAATCCTTCAGCGTTTGAATGTTTGCGATAGGGGTTGATGTTTGACCGTTAAAAACTTCGATTTTATCCCAACTGATTTGTTCAAAACAATCTTGAACTTCAGTGCTGATTAGTGTAATACTACCTCTGCTTTGATATTTTTGCAGCTCTGATTTGAGTTGTAATTCCCTTTCTGTATCAAGGCTGTCAAAAGGGTTAAGCAGCACTAGTTCTTTCGGGTCTTTGGAGATTAAATAGTGGAAGAATGCCCATTTTTTTTCACCACTACTATAGGTGGAAAACAATTGGTTTTCTTTGGTCTCAATATGAAAATCATTTTTTTGATATCGTTCAGACCGTTCTGCAAATTTCGCTATACTGTTGAGATCAAAGATGGGTAAGGACGGGTCAACGTCTATTTGCTTTAAAAGTTTTGTTGTAAAGGTGTAATCGACTAGTACAAATCTATTTTTCATCGAGATAGTTGAATGAGAAATCATCCCCGATTTCAATGTTGAGCTGATCGGTAAGGCCTGCATTCACTTCAAAAACATACATGGATGGAAACACAGAACTGATGGAACTCAGATCTAAAGGTTTGGCGTATTTGTGAATGTGAACAATTTCAGCTTTGTTATTGGCAAAAATTAAATCTAAACCGATATAGGTGTTTTTCATGTAGAAGTTTAGAGGTCTTTCTGTTGGAAAAATAAAGAGCATCCCTTGATCATCTTTCATGCTTTGCCTGTCCATCAAGCCTGTTGCTCTTTGATAATCGTCATCTGCAATTTCTATGGAGAACTCGTGACTCTTTTGCTCACCTTTAGAATTTAGCTTTAAGTTGCCTTCATGTATGAAGACACGATTGATTTTTGTGGGTTTTAGTTGAGTCTTACCGGATTGTTTGCAGCTTATTGATGTTAGTGCGGTTAGAGCTACAATGAAACTAAAAATCTTATTTTTTAACGGCATCATTAATAGATTTACCTGCTCTTGGTTTAAACATGAGGTATAAACCTCCTAAAACAAGAGGGATACTTAGCCATTGTCCTGTCGATAGCAATCCTAAGCTCTCTTCAAACCCTCCTTGACTCTTTTTGAAGTATTCGACAACAAATCGAAAACTAAAGAAAGAGGCTAACCAAAAGCCAAACATAAATCCTGGTTTGTCTTTTCTGTCTGTTCTTTCGTAGAAGTAAAAATAAAGAACTGCGAAAATGATTAAATAGGCAAAGGCTTCGTATAACTGAGCCGGATGCCTAAAAGGAATGTCTTCAAGAATGCTGGCAAATTGCGGATTACTTTCTAGTGCTTTATACGCCTCATTGATGTTGCTTTCTTTGGTTAACATTTGTGCCCTGTATCCCGGCATATCAGCGCTATCTCTTATAAATCGGGTTGCAAAAATGAAATTTTCGTCAACTACTTTTCCATTGATTTCAGAGTTAAAGAAATTTCCTATTCTAATGAATGCTGCTCCTATAGCTGCTGGTATGGTAATTCTATCTATTAGCCAAAGAAAGCTCATGTCTTCAAATTTCTTGCTGAAGTAATACAGTGCTCCGATTGCGGCCAATGCCGCGCCATGACTTGCTAGACCTGTAAACCCAGTAAATTGGTACCCGTTGATTAGGCCAAATAAACTGCTGTTTGGGTTTTCTCTTATCGGTAGTAAAATCTCGATAAGATGTTGAGAATAATAAGGCCAATCATAGAAGAATACATGACCTAAACGAGCACCGAGCATAATTGACAACACACAATACACAAAAAGGGAATCTAATCGTTCCAAGGGCTTTTTCTCCTTTACAAAAACCGATTTCATCAGGTACCACCCTAATATAAAGGCAGCAATCCAAAGAGAATTGTAATATTTTATTTGAATAACACCAAGGTTAAATAAGGTATCGTTGGGGTTCCAATTAAAACCGAGAAAGTACATATGGTATATTTTTCTCTAAAGATAAAAAAAGACTAGCTACCAACTACCTTGTTTATGGAACGGGATCATGTCCATGTCCACCCCATGGATGACAGCTTAATATTCTTTTTATACTAAGTAGACTTCCCTTTCGCACCCCATGTTTTTGTAAGGCTTCAATGGCATAAGAAGAGCAGGTAGGTGTATATCGACAAGCTCCTGGAGTATAGGGTGATATACCGACTTGATAAATGCGAATCAGAACAAGAAGAAATTTTAAAATCATTAGTTGAAACTGAAAGAGGTTCCCTCTTTGGAATCCTTAATCTCAATTCCAAGCTGTTTTAATTTATCCCTTATTTCATCAGATTTTTGGTAATCTTTATTTTCACGAGCTAAATCGCGTTCTTCTAAAAGCATTTCAACTAGTGGTGAAATCAATTCACTATTCTCTTTTGACGATTTTGACGATTCAAATTGAACACCAAGCACATCTGTAGTGAATTCTTTTATTTTCTTTTGTAAGAGATTCAAGTCCTCATTGCTGATAGACTCTTTTCCGTCTTTAATAGCTTGTATAAATTTACAGGCTTCAAATAATTTTGCAATGAGCATGGGGGTGTTAAAGTCATCGTTCATTGCAGCATAGCAATCAATAATCCACTGTTGGATGTTTATGGAAGAAGCACTAGAGCTAGAGAGGTTTTTTAACAGTTCTAAAGCCTCTGACAATCGTTGATATCCTTTTTCAGCTGCAGCTAATGCGTTATCGCTCAAGTCTAAAATACTTGTGTAATGCGCTTGAAGCATAAAAAATCGAACAACGGCCGGCGTGTATGTTTTACTCAACAACTTATTTTCTCCACTAAAAATTTCAAATGGATAAATATTATTATCTGTTGATTTTGACATTTTCTTGCCGTTCAATGTCAACATATTTGCATGGAGCCAATATTTTACTGGGGTTTTATCAGTATGTGCCTCAGCTTGTGCTATTTCACACTCGTGATGCGGAAATTTTAAATCCATTCCCCCGCCATGAATATCGAATTGATCGCCTAAATATTTACTGCTCATAGCGGTGCACTCGATGTGCCATCCTGGAAATCCGTCTCCCCAAGGAGATGGCCATCTCATAATGTGTTTGGCAGAGGCTTTTTTCCAAAGTGCAAAATCTTGTGAATTCTTCTTTTCGTCTTGTGCGCTGAGCGAACGTGTTTCAGAGCGCATGTCTTCAATATTACGACCACTCAGTTTACCGTAATTATGAGAAGCATTAAATGCGATGACATCAAAATAAACAGAACCGTTTTTTTCGTAAGCATATCCTTTTTCAATAATTGACTTTATGATTTCAATTTGCTCAATGATGTGCCCTGTAGCTGTGGGTTCTATACTTGGTGATAAAACATTAAATTGTTGGAGTGTTTGATGAAAATCAACCGTGTATTTTTGGACGATTTCCATAGGCTCTAATTCTTCTATTTTTGCCTTTTTAGCAATTTTATCCTCTCCTTCATCTGCATCATTTTCTAAGTGGCCTGCATCTGTAATATTTCTTACGTAACGTACCTTAAAACCTAAGTGGGAGAGGTATCTAAAAATGATATCAAAGGAAATAAAAGTTCTACAATTACCGAGATGCACATTACTGTATACCGTTGGTCCACAGACATACATGCCCACGTATCCTTCTTTTAAGGGTACAAAAGCTTCTTTTGTTCCGCTTATGGAATTGTAGACTTTAAGTTCATTTGCAAACATGGAGTTTGGTGACAACATTAAAACTCAGTTTCGATATTGATATATTCTAAAAACTCTTTTCGATATGATTCTTGTGCAAAGACCCCCCCGTATTCGGCAGTCACAGTACTTGATGCAATATCTCTAATACCTCTTGAATTTACGCATAAATGCTTTGCGTCAATCACACAAGCTACATCTTTTGTATTTAAAATGTCCTGTAATTCTTTCACAATTTGAATTGTCAATCGTTCTTGAACTTGTGGTCTTTTTGCATAATAATCAACTATTCTGTTGATTTTAGAAAGGCCAACAACACTTCCTTTCGATATGTAAGCGACATGTGCTCTTCCGACTATTGGCAGTAGGTGATGTTCACAAGTTGAATACAAAACGATGTTTTTTTCAACAAGCATCTCGCCATAACTGTACTTGTTTTCAAAGGTTGAAGAGTTGGGTTTGTGTTCTGGCAATAGCCCTCCGAATATTTCATTGACGTAGGCCTTTGCAACGCGTTTAGGTGTTCCTTTAATGCTATCATCGTCTAAATCCATTCCCAAGGTGTCTAAAATGTCTCGGACGGATTTTTCAATTCTTGATATTTTCTCCTCTTTGGAAAGCTCGAAGGCGTCCTCTCGCAAAGGCGTTTCAGAATTGCTGCTGTGATGGTCTAAATGACTATCGTCTTCATTAAAGGTATTTTCGATTAAGCTCATTAAACTGTAATTCTGCCCGCAAAGATAGCTAATAAGTGTTAGTTACAAATTAAGCGTGTAGGTGAAAACAGCTCTTACATTGTTGATTTCGGTTGATGCTGAATTGTTCAAAACTGTATCGAAGAAATATTGTTGCTCTTTTCGACTTGAACCGACAAGTGCAAAGTCTATTCTGCTCAAACCAGAGGTGTATCCAATGCCAAAACTATTGACTTTCATTTCTCCAAAGTTTGAATTTTGTTGAGTGGCACTTTGTCGTTGAATTCCTAATCTGATGCTAATCGGATTTAATTTTAATTCTGATCCAATGCGCAAGGTGTTTGACTGCTGAAATATTGATGCTACCTGATTGTTTTCACTTTCAAAAATTCCTCTTTTATCTTTGAATTTGGCGCTTGAATAGTCCGTTGTGCTGTAATCTGCACTAATCAAAAGAGTTTGGCCAATTACAAAAGCTGTAGATGCGGTAAAAATACTCGGTGTTTTGATTTTGTAATCCTCAAAAATATTAATGATACTATAGTCAATATAACGCACATCCTCAAAGGCATAATTGGAATTGATAAGCTGTGAAGTCTCATCGGTAAGCTGATAAATTGTTGGTGTTTGATAACTAAGCCCCAGTCTAAAAATGTCTTTTATTCTCAGAATTCCTCCGAGGGAGAGGTTTACCCCATTTCCTTGGGTGAAAAGGTAATTGTCAAAACTTGCATTTTGTATCGTCGAATTTGCATTGAAACCATCCTCGGTGATGTAATTAAAACGCTCGTATAAGAGGTCATAAAAGTTGACAGATGCTCCTAGATATAAAACATCTTGGTAAGCTGTAGAGGCATTTAATGCGTATTTACCAATACGTCCGCGACTCTCTAATTCAAATCTTTGATTGAGGTTGTCGTAATCTGCATTAGAAAAATAAGTAGTATTCGATGGACTATTCTCATCAGCTTCAATTAGGCCTCCATATAGACCTAAAAAGGCTTGTTGACTACTATACCCTTGTTCAATACCAATGCGCTCGTAGGCTTCTTCTATAAACTCATCTTCGTAAAGTGATAAATCATTAAGTGGAATTCCCTGAGCGAAATAAAGAAAAAATTGATCCATTCCTTGGTTACTGCTACCTTCTGCGTAGATAGATTGATTAAATTCTTTACTCAAATCATAACTCAGTCCAAAAGCAATTTTATTCCATTTACTTCGATTTGATTCGTACACAATAGCACCTCCTGCTTGTGTCATGTCAATATTCCCACGATTACTTTTATTTCGTTGTCCTCCGAAGTCTGCTATGGTTTTATCATTAAAAACACTACCGGTTATTGCAAACTGTCCTTGGGTCATCACCGCTGATGCTGCAGGATTGATTTGGGATGCTGAAACGTCTCCTCCAAGCGCACCAAAGGCACCACCCATTGCTTGAAAACGAGCGGTGCCTGAGATGAATTCTCCACTATAACGGTATAAATCATCAATAGTTTGTCCAGTTAATGAAAAAGTCGCGAACAGACTTAAAATGAAATATAGCTTTCTCATAGGTTATGCTAAAATTTGGTTTTATTGATTGTTTGATCTTCCTCTAGATGAAGAACTTCTTCCAGAACTGCTGCTTCTCGATGAACTGCTTGAAGACCTTATTGCTGAACCTCTTGAAGAAGAACTTCTCGAACTCGAGCTATTGTAACTTCTATTACTTGAAGAACGACTTGGAGAAGATCTATAACTATTACTATTGGAGCTTCTCGAAGACCTCGAGTAATTTTGAGTTCCACTAGAGCGATTGCTGTTTTGGTATGAACTAGGTCTTGAACTTCGAGATTGAGCTCTGCTTGGAGAATTCAAAGTTGAATTTGAATTTGAATAATTCCTTCGACCTGAATTTGTCCTCCAGGATTCGCTAGAGCTTGACCTGCTTCGAGTATTGTAATCGTAAGAATTACGGACTGGCTCTCTCTCAGTTCTTCTGTAATCCGCAGTTCGATTTGATCGAGTTGAAATTGATCTAGAATTCAAGTAATCTGTATTTGATCTTCCTCTATTGGCGTTTCTATAAGACGCTTTAGAACTTGTACTTGCTCTTCTCGACCTGTTCAAGTTTCTTCGATAAAAACGGTCCCAGTACGAGTTGTTGTATACATAAGAGTCATAGCCCCATCCCCAAGCATTGTAGCGATAAGGATTGAAGAAATACGGATTTCTGTTCCATCTCCAAGACCAATAAGGTCCTCCCCATCCGCGATAAACGTTCCAAGGATTATACCAACCATATCCGAAAAATCTACCATTATAAGTCCAGTGATCATAGTGATACATGTAGTCGTAGAAGAATGGATCATATCCGCCCCATCCCCAGGCTGGACTATTGTAGACATTGATACTTACGTTCTGTGGATTTTGACCCCAAGCTGGGTTACTATCACCAGTGTAATTATCAGAATTGGTAATTTCGTATTCTGTGTTATTATTCTCCCATTGGGCGGCTTTTCCAGCAAAATAACTGCTGTAAAAAGATGAGCCATTAGAATAAGTCTGATAGGCGCTGTTGTCGCTTCGGACATAAATTCCATCTGACACATAAGATGCTGGATAGTATGAAACACATGACTGAAGTACAACGAATGCGCTTGTTAAAAGCATAAAATATGCAAAACGGGTAGTAAAATTGATTGTTTTCATAGGCGTTTTGTTATTGTTGTACAATTTAAATTTAATTAGTTTTACCAAACTATTATGTTAAATGGCAAACTTTATGCCAAAACGATTTAAATGAGCAAAAAACTTACAAAAAGAGCTGAAGATTACTCTAAGTGGTACAATGAATTGGTTGTAAAAGCAGACCTCGCAGAAAACTCTGGGGTTCGAGGATGCATGGTAATTAAACCCTATGGATATGCAATCTGGGAGAAGATGCAAGCGGCCTTGGATCAAATGTTTAAAGACACAGGGCATCAAAACGTTTATTTTCCTTTATTCATTCCAAAATCTTATCTGAGTAAAGAAGCTAGTCACGTAGAAGGATTTGCAAAAGAGTGCGCAGTTGTAACGCATTATAGATTAAAAAATGATCCCGATGGAGATGGTATTATTGTAGATGAGGAGGCTAAATTAGAAGAGGAACTCATTGTTAGACCAACTTCTGAAACTATCATCTGGGATACCTACAGAAGATGGATCCAATCTTATAGAGATTTACCTTTATTGCTCAATCAATGGGCCAACGTCGTTCGCTGGGAAATGCGAACCAGATTATTTTTGAGAACGGCAGAATTTTTATGGCAAGAGGGACATACTGCACATGCTACTAGGGAAGAGGCTTATGAAGAGGCTGAGCAAATGATGCGTGTCTATGCTGAATTTGCAGAAAAGTTTATGAGTGTTCCAGTAGTTCGAGGGTTAAAATCAGAGAGCGAGCGATTTGCAGGTGCTGAAGAAACTTTTTGTATCGAAGCGCTTATGCAAGACGGAAAGGCTTTACAAGCAGGAACGTCTCATTTTTTAGGTCAAAACTTTGCCAAGGCTTTTGATGTTAAGTTCGCCAATAAAGAAGGAAAACAAGATTATGTTTGGGCCACCTCTTGGGGTGTTTCTACACGACTGATGGGTGCACTTATCATGACCCATAGTGATGACAATGGCTTAGTGCTGCCTCCACTTTTGGCGCCCATTCAGGTGGTTATTGTTCCCATTTATAAGGGAGAAGAACAATTGGCACAGATCGCTGAAAAAGTGTTGCCTCTACAAGAAGAACTCAAAGCCAAGGGAATTTCTGTGAAATTTGATGATAGAGATACCTTTAAACCCGGTTATAAGTTTAACGAATACGAGTTGAAAGGTGTTCCGGTTCGGATTGCTATTGGTGCTCGAGATCTAGAAGCGGGTACATTTGAACTTGCTCGTCGTGATACACTACAAAAGTGGACGGTTGATGCTGATCAGGTCATCGAGGCTGTGCAGACGACCTTAAAAGAAATGCAACAAAACCTTTTTGACCAGGCCTTAGAATTTCAAACGCAAAATACGAGGGAGGCCAATTCTTATGAAGAATTTAAAGCGCTCATCGAATCTCACGGAGGTTTTGTTTCTGCCCATTGGGATGGGTCTGCAGATACCGAAGACCGCATAAAAGAAGAGACTAAAGCCACCATTCGCTGTATTCCTTTAAATCAAAAAATAGAGGATGGACAATGTATTTATTCTGGAAACCCTTCAAAAGGTCGGGTGCTTTTTGCTAAAGCTTATTAAAAAATCAGACAACTTATTGGAAACCATGAAAATTGTGTTAAATTTGCATCCGCAAAATACACATGTATTTGGCCCGTTCGTCTAGGGGTTAGGACGCCAGGTTTTCATCCTGGTAACAGGGGTTCGATTCCCCTACGGGCTACAACATTTGAATTAAAATTATGGCAAATCATAAATCGGCATTAAAGAGAATCCGCAGAAACGAAGCGGTAAGACTTAGAAATCGTTACCAGCACAAAACTGTGCGTAATGCAATAAAGAAATTGAGAAACGAGGAAGACAAGAAGGCGGCTTCTGAAATGTTGCCTAAAGTTGTAGCAATGATTGATAAGCTCTCAAAGTCGAATATTATACACGCTAACAAAGCTGCCAATTTAAAGAGCAAACTAATGACTAGAGTAGCGGCAATGTAACTGCTACTTATCTCGAGATATAAAAAAAGCACCTTTACGGTGCTTTTTTTATTGATTCATAGTTAGTAAAAACTCTTCGTTATTTCTTGTCGTTTTGATTCGCTGTTCAATGAACTCCATTGCCTCTACAGGATTCATGTCAGCTAAATACTTACGCATGATCCACATGCGTTGAATGGTGTTATCATCTAATAATAAATCATCTCTTCGAGTTGATGAGGAGATCAGGTCGATAGCAGGGAATATTCGTCGATTTGATATACGTCTATCGAGTTGAAGTTCCATATTACCAGTTCCTTTAAACTCTTCGAAGATGACTTCGTCCATTTTAGAACCTGTTTCTGTAAGTGCTGTTGCGATAATAGTTAGAGATCCACCGTTTTCTATATTACGGGCTGCTCCGAAAAAGCGCTTCGGCTTGTGTAGCGCATTGGCATCAACACCTCCACTCAAGACTTTTCCTGATGCGGGTTGTACTGTATTGTAGGCTCTTGCTAAACGTGTGATAGAGTCTAATAAAATTACCACATCATGACCGCATTCTACAAGTCTTTTGGCTTTATCAATAACAATATTAGCGACACGGACATGTTC